>JBGANH010000132.1:0-11641 GCA_044222365.1 Candidatus Eiseniibacteriota bacterium | reverse complement strand
TGAAACCGCGCCCTGCGCCCGCGCCGGCGCGGGCTTTCCGAGGAGAAAACCCATGAGCGTGCTCCAGGGCGAACCGATCACCCTGCGCGACGGCAAGCTCGTCGTGCCGACGCATCCCATTCTTCCGTTCATCGAAGGCGACGGCACCGGCCGCGACATCTGGCGCGCGTCCGTGCGCGTGCTCGACGCCGCCGTCGAGAAGGCCTACGGCGGCACGCGCAAGATCGTCTGGAAGGAAGTGCTCGCGGGGCAGAAGGCGTTCGACGCGACCGGCAACTGGCTCCCGGACGAGACGCTCGACGCGTTCCGCGCGTACCTCGTCGGCATCAAGGGCCCGCTCACGACGCCGATCGGCGGCGGCATCCGCTCGCTGAACGTCGCGCTGCGCCAGATCCTCGACCTGTACGTCTGCCTGCGCCCGGTGCGCTGGTTCCAGGGCGTGCCGTCGCCGGTGAAGAACCCCGGCAAGGTGGACATGGTCATCTTCCGCGAGAACACGGAGGACATCTACGCCGGCATCGAGTTCGCCGAGGGCTCGCCGGAAGCGGCGAAGGTCGTCGAGTTCCTGAAGGCCGAGTTCCCGAACCAGTACAAGAAGATCCGCTTCCCCGGCAGCGTCGGCATCGGCGTGAAGCCGGTGTCGCGCGAGGGCACCGAGCGCCTCGTGCGCTCGGCGATCGAGTACGCGATCGCGCAGAAGCTCGCGAGCGTCACGATCGTGCACAAGGGCAACATCATGAAGTTCACCGAGGGCGCGTTCCGCAACTGGGGCTACGCGCTCGCCGAGCGCGAGTTCGGCGCCAAGGTCTACACGTGGGACCAGTGGGAGAAGACCAAGGCCGCCAAGGGTGAGGACGCCGCGAACGCCGAGCAGAAGGCGGCCGTCGCCGCGGGCAAGGTGATCATCAAGGACGCGATCGCCGACATCACGCTGCAGCAGGTGCTCACGCGTCCCGAGGACTTCCAGGTCATCGCGACGCTGAACCTGAACGGCGACTACCTTTCGGACGCGCTCGCCGCGCAGGTCGGCGGCATCGGCATCGCGCCCGGCGGCAACATCAACTACCTCACCGGCCACGCGGTGTTCGAAGCGACGCACGGCACGGCGCCCAAGTACGCCGACCTCGACAAGGTGAACCCGGGCTCGGTCGTGCTGTCGGGCGAGATGATGCTGCGCTACATGGGCTGGAACGAGGCGGCCGACCTGATCCTCAAGGGCATGGACGGCGCCATCGGCAGCAAGCGCGTGACGTACGATTTCGCGCGCCAGATGGAAGGCGCGACCGAGATCAAGTGCTCCGAGTTCGGGGACAACATCATCGCGCACATGTAGAGCGGGCGGTGTCCGCCCAGGACTGACGAAAGCGGCGGCGCACTCGCGCCGCCGTTTTCGTCTCCGGAGCGTCGCCGGCTCGCGCGGCGCGTCAGCGCGCGCGCCGCGGGATCCCCGCGTTCGAGCGCTCGAGGGCGCGCCGCACCGCCGCCGACAGTTCCGCCAGGGTGAACGGCTTTTGCAGCAGCGCGTGACCACCCTGTTCGAAGCCGTGCGTGTCGAGCACGTTGGCCGTGTAGCCGGACATGAAGAGCGTCGGCAGGCCCGGGTGCGTGCGCGACAGCGCGTCGTGCAGTTGCTTCCCGCTCATGCCCGGCATGATCACGTCCGTGAGCACCAGGTCCACCGTGGTGCCGGGGCGGTCCAGGAGCCGCAGCGCCTCGGCTCCGTCCGGCGCGTCGGTGACGCGGTAGCCGAGATCGCCGAGCATCCGTCGCGTGAGGTCCCGGACCACGGGCTCGTCTTCGACGAGCAGCACGTGCTCGGCCCGGCCGCGTTGCGGCGCCGGCTCCGCGGTGGGCAGGCGCTCGGCCGCCATCTCGACCACCGGGAACCACACCGTGAAACGAGTGCCTTCGCCCACCGCCGATTGCACTTCGACGAAGCCGTTCGCCTGCCGCACGATGCCGTAGACCGTCGAGAGCCCGAGTCCCGTGCCGCCACCGAACTCCTTCGTGGTGAAGAACGGTTCGAAGACGTGCTCGAGAAGTTCGGGCGCAATGCCCTCGCCGTGGTCGCTCACCTCGAGCATCGCGAACCGTCCGGGCCGTGCGTGCGGATGCTCCGCGAGGTCGCGCTCGGAGAACTCCGATTCGCCCGTGCGGACGAGCAGGCGCCCGCCGTGCGGCATGGCATCTCGCCCGTTCACCGCGAGATTGACGAGGACCTGCTCGAACTGCGTGCGGTCCACGAGCACCGTGCCGAGCGCCGTCGCGGGCTCGAACTCGAGCCGCACGTCCTCGCCGATCAGCCGGTTCAGCATCCCCAGCGCGCCGTTCACGAGGTCGTTGAGGTTGGACGGCGACGGCGCCGAAGCCTGCTTGCGGCTGAATGCGAGCAGCTGCGCCGTGAGGGCCGCGGCCCGCTGCGCCGACTTGCGGATTTCACCGAGTTCACGGCGCTGCGCGTGTGACGCGGGCAGCTTCATGAGGGCCAGTTCGGACGATCCGAGGATGACCGTGAGGATGTTGTTGAAGTCGTGCGCCACGCCGCCGGCGAGGCGGCCGACCGCTTCCATGCGTGCCGCCTGCCGCAGTTGCTCCTCGAGCCGGTCCTGCTGTGCCTGCTTCTCGAGCTGCTCGGTCACGTCGCGCACCACTCCCTGCATGAGCGTGCGCCCCGGCAACTCGACACGGTGCAGCGCGACCTCCGCCTCGAACGGCCCGAATCCCTCGCGCAGGTGCCGCCAGCGGAAGAGCTGCGGCCGGCCCTCGAGCGCGGCGCGGATGCGCTCCGTCGCGGCCTCGAGGGACGGCGTGCCGTCGGCCTGGAACTCGGGCGAGAGTTGCGACGGCACCATGCCGATCATGCGGTCGGCGGGAACTCCGAACATGCGTACGGCGCTCGCGTTGCAGTTCACGATCCTCGCCGAGTCCATGAGCAGGATCGCATCGGGCGCCGAGTCGAAGAGCGTCCGGAACTGGCTCTCCATCTCGAGCATGCGCTCGCGCTCGTGCACGAGCAGGCTCTGACGCGCGAACGCGAGCGACAGCACGACCGCGGCGCCCCAGCCACTCGTGTGCTGCACGATGGCGGGAACGTCGGGCAGCATGAGGGCGATGACCAGCGCCAGGCACGCGCCGACGACCGCAGCGAGCGGCAACAGCCGCATGAGCACGTCGTAGCGGCGGGCGAGCGCGTGGCGCGTGGTCGGCCGGGGTACCCAGCGCGCCACGCCCACGCCGAGCGCGAGCGCCGCGATGGAGAAGCACGCGTTGTAGAGCGTGCCGTCCGCCAGGCCGCCGGAGAGCGTGAGCGCATTCCACTGCATCCACAGCCAGCCGTTCGCCGCGAGCGCGCCGGCAAACAGCGTCCAGCCGAGGTCCACACGCAGGCGCAGCGCGGGAACGAGCGTGAACGCGAGACACGCCGCGGTGAGCATGCCGATCGGGTAGGCGACCAGCACGGCCATCTGCAGCACCGTGTTCGTGCCCCGCAGCGGAAGGTACAGCGCCAGCACCACGATGAGCGCGGCGACCGCGAAGTTGCTCGCGTCGAGCGCGACGGTGCGCATGCGCCCGTCGTCGGTGAGCCGTCGCATGTCGAGCACGAGACCGATCGCGCAGCACACGCCCGAGAGCAGGTAGAAGGCGTCCGAGGGCGCGGGGAACGGGTTGTGACCGGTCGCGACCTGGAGATCCCACAGCACCTGCCCGAGCGCGTAGCCGGTGAGCCCGACGGCGTAGGCGCGCAACGCGGGCGCCCGCAAGGCGCTCGCGCGGCGTTCGGCCTGCCATGCGAGTACGGCGGCCGCGGAGTAGGACACCGTCCAGTGCACGTTGTCGAGCAAGGTGCGCACGGCCGCCGTGTGCACGAAGCATTGCGCCACGAACACCGCGCCGACGATCACGAGGCTGGGCAGCAGTACCGGCGCGAGATCGCGCCACGGCACCGGTGTGTCCACCGCCGGCCTGGTCTTCGATGGTAGAGACGAGGAAAGGTCCTGGCTCACGCGTCCCCTCGAACGTGGGCAATGATCCGTGCGGCCCGGTGGGCGCGCGGACGATCTCGTGCTCCCTTATCGGCTTCGCCGGGACGCCACCCCAGCCCCAATCTCACGCGTGCAGGCCGCTCGCCGGGGGGGGCGGAACGCCGGCTTCGCGGCGCCGTGGCGCGGCGGCGAGGCGTGGGCGCCCGGTCGCCCGAACGGAATCGGGGGTCCCGCGATTGGGGGACCCCCGATGCGTGCGCCGAAATGCCGGTGTCAGCGGGCGATCGTGAGGCGGCGATAACCCTGGTGGCCGTCGGCCTGGTATCGGACGAAGTACACGCCCGCGGCGGCCGGACGGCCCGACACGCGGCCGTTCCACTGCTCGACGTGCGCGCCGGCGGACGCCACGCCGTTCGCGAGGACCGCGATCTCACGGCCCTGCACGTCGAGCACGCTCACCTTCACGTGGCTCGCGCGGCCGAGCGAGTAGGCGACCTGCACCGAGCCGGACGTCGGGTTCGGGCTCACGCGATCGAGCGTGAAGCGGCCCTGCAGGCCGTTCGCCGTGCTGACGACCGGACCGAACGTCTGCGTGCGGCCGTCGGAACCCGTCGCGCGCAGGCGATACTGGTAGGTCTGGCCCGCGACCGCCGAAGGATCGATCGCGACCGACACTTCGGACTCGTCGTGACGCTCGACCGCGACGGCGGTCCACTCGACTCCCGAGACGTCCGCCCGTTCGACGACGACTTCGCGGAAGCTCACCGTCGGCCCGAACTGCCAGCGCAGTTCGATGCCCTCGGCGACCGGGTCGGCCGTGAACATCGCGAGCAGCGTCGGCACGACAGGCGCGTCGACGAGCAGCGCGGCGGTCCGGGTGACCGACTGGCCGTCGGGGTTCGTGACGACCAGCGCGTACTTCTCACCGGGAAGGTTCGGCGAGGCGGCCGCGGTGTTGATCATGATCTGGATGGTCGTCGGGTTGACGTACGTGACGCTCGTGACCGTCGGAGGCGTTCCCGTGACGCCACCGGCGTTCGTGAACGCGACCTGCAGGTGATTGAAGGCCGGCACGCCGGGGAGGTTGGCGCCCGGGTCGAAGTAGCCGGTACCACCTGCCGAAACGCCCGTGACGGTCAGCGGCATCGCCGGCACGCCCGCGGGCACGCTGGAGACGAAGGCATTCGGCGCCGCGGGAGCCGGCGCGCGCAGGCGCGACACGCGCACGCCGTACGAGTTCGTGGCGTCGCAGAACTCCTGGATCGTCCACATCGTCATGTCGTCGAGCGGATCGAGCGAGGTGAAGCTGTAGTCGCCCCAACGGCGGCCCGACGCGCCGCCCGGGTCGGACGCCGGGTTGTACGCGGTCGAGGACGCCGACAGCAGCACCGGCGCCTGCAGCGTGCCGAGCGCATCGCCGGAGAGACGACCGGCCGAGCCGGAATCGAGACGGTTGGGCGTGCCGGCGGTCGAGTAGCCGACCGCGACGTGGCCCTGACCGGAGACCATGACGCTCGGGATCGTGAACTGGCGCGCGGCCGCGACGGTCGCGGCCGGATCGAAGATCGTGCCGGACTGCGTCAGCACGGGCACGCCGCCGTTGTCGGCGCTGCGCACGCCGAAGACGTCGTACCAGCGCACGCCGTCGCGGCGCGTCGTGGCGGTGGACGCGACGCCGGTCGCCGAGACGGCGATGTTGTGCGCGGTCCACAGGTGACCGTTGCGGATGTGCGCGGCGAAGAGCCGGTCGTCGAGCGCGTCCGCACGACCGTTGTTGCCGCCCGTGTTGCCGAGGTGGTTCATCGGGATCGGGAAGGACGTCGTGGGCACCGTGAGCGGGATGTCGGCCGAGATTGTCGGCGTGCCGCCCGGATCGCTGACGCGGCGGATCATGAGCTTGCTGAACACCGCGTTGCTCACACCGATGAAGTAGCCCTCGTTCGAGACCGGGTCGAAGTTGTCCACGCCACGCGGCGCGAACGGACCGTCGCCGGCCGACGACGGCACGAGGCCGACGAACGCCGTCACGACGGCCGGTCCGCCGGAGAGCAGCGAGGACTTGCGGACCACGAAGCCGCTGCAGTTCGAGAACGAGCCGGCAGGCGTGAACATGTCGCCGCCGATGTAGAGCGCCTGCGAGTCGATGCCGAGCGAGGGATAGTCGAGGAAGTTCACCGCGTCGGCCTGGAACCAGTGGAACGTCCAGACGGTCGAGGGCGAGATCACGCCGTTGCTGGCCGCGTCACTGACCGCGATCATCGTCCGGTTCGCGCCGACGGTGGAGCACGTCGCGTTCGTACAGGGCACGTCGATCAGCAGCAGGAACCAGCGGCCCGACAGGCGGTCGTAACGGACCTGCGGATCCGACGAGAAGTTCAGCGTCACCGCGCCGCCCACGGGCGTCATGGCGGATGCGAAGAACACGTCGGGGTCGGCGTTGATCACGCCGTCGGCGAGGCCGGTCGTCTTGTTGAACGTCTTCAGGCGGCCGTTCACGAAGACGACGAACTGCGACGGGCCGACCGCGCCCATGCCGTCCGGCGGAAACGCGCCGGTCTCGGAGAGCGTCGCGCCCGTGAACGAGAGGTCCGCCACCTGGGGCGCGAGCGGCGAGAGCACGTTCGGCGTGAGCGCGCCGCTCGGATCGATCGTCGGCACCATCGAGACTTCCGGCGCGTTCGGGTTCTGCGGGAGCATCGAGCGATCCGGCTGCTCCATTTCCCAGGTCACGCGGGCCTGCGACACCTTCACCGAGACGGTCTGCGACTGCGCCATGATTTCGCGCGTCGTGCGCGAGGTGGACCGCCCCGTCGCCGCCACCGGCGTTCCGGGACTGTCGGCGAGCGCCGTGCTCGTGACGAGCGCGAGGACGGCGAGCGTCGCGGCGAGCACGACGAGACGACGAGACATGCGTGACCAGGGCGTCATGCGATTCCTCTCGAGTAGGGGGGTAAGGCGGTGGGGCTCAAGGACGGGCATGTTAGGGAAACGCCAACCGCGGAACACGGCTTTTCGTGTGCTCACGCGAGAAATTGCGCATGCGATCAGTCACGCGAACGAAAGTTGCCTCACGTCGAACACTCGCGCGTGACGGGCCGCGACGCGAAAGAGGAGGCGAGCCGCCGACGGCCCGCCTCCTCTTCGTATTCGGCGCAGTCTCCGTGCTGGTCGGACGCGCGAGGTGCTCCGCGTGCTCGTGCGCCGTCAGCCGACGAGTCGCACGACTCCGTACGTCTTGCCCTTGCGCAGCACGACGAGCCCGCCGCCCAGGACGTCCTCGCCCGTGAGCACCTGCTCGGGCTGGTCGCGCTTCACGCCGTTCACGCGCAGCGAGCCGCCCGTGATGAGCGTGCGCGCCTGGCCCTTCGACGGCGCCAGCTTCGCGAGCGCGAGCACCGACGCGAGCGAGGCCTCGGGCGTCCCGAGCTTCTCGCGCGGGAACTCGACGCTGGGCACGCCGGCGAGCGCCCGCTCCAGTTCCTGCGCGCTGAGCGCGCGGATGTCGCCGTCGCCGAACAGCGCGTCGGTCGCGCGCTTCGCCTCGGCCAGTCCGCCCGCGCCGTGCACGAGGCTCGTGACTTCGTCGGCCAACTTCTTCTGCGCCGCGCGCGCGCCGGGGTTGTTCGCGACCTCCGCGTCGAGCGCTTCGATCTCCTCGCGCGAAAGGAACGTGAAGTAGCGGAGGTACTTCTTCACGTCGTCGTCGGCCGCGTTGAGCCAGTACTGGTAGAACACGTACGGCGGCGTGAGGTCGGCGTCGATCCACACGTTGCCGCCCTCGGACTTGCCGAACTTGCTGCCGTCCGACTTGGTCACGAGCGGCTGCGTGAGCCCGAACGCCGAGGCGCCGCGCAGGCGGCGGATGAGATCGGCGCCGTCCACGATGTTGCCCCACTGGTCGGAGCCGCCCACCTGCAGCGTGCAACCGTGCAGGTCGTACAGCTTGAGGAAGTCGTAGGCCTGCAGCAGCACGTACGAGAACTCGGTGAACGACATGCCCTGCTCGCGCGCCTCGAGGCGCAGCTTCACGGAGTCGCGCGCGACGAGCGAGTTGACCGAGAAGTGCTTGCCGATGTCGCGCAGGAAGTCGATGAAGCCGATGTTGCAGAGCCAGTCGGCGTTGTTCACGAGCCTCGCCGCGCACGGCCCGTCGAAGTCGAGGTACTGCTCGAGCTGCCTGCGGATGCCGGCGACGTTGAAATCGAGCTTCTCGCGCGTGAGCAGCTGGCGCTCCGCGGTCTTGCCGCTCGGATCTCCGATCAGTCCCGTGCCGCCGCCCACGACCGCGATCGGCCTGTGCCCCGCGCGCTGCAGCCGCACGAGCCCGAGCACCTGCAGCAGGCTGCCGATGTGCAGGCTCGCCGCGGTCGGGTCGAAGCCGATGTAGCCCGTGACCGGTCCCTTCGCGAGTTCGCCGCGCAGGTCGTCGGACGTCATCTGGTGCAGCAGCCCGCGCCATTCGAGGTCGGGCAGGAACTGGTCGTGGCGATTCGTGCTCATGGGCGTCGGCTCGTTCGAAGGTCGGTGGGCTCGCGGTCCGCAAGGGCGGCGCTCGGAGCGGGAAGCGGCACGGTAGTGGAGCGGCCATGCAGCGGACAAGCCGGGCACCGAAGCGCCGGGCGGTTTCGGGTTGGCGACGCTCGGCGGATGTGGTGCCCTGCTCGCGAACCACGATCCCACCATCGGAGGACTCATGAAGATCCACGCCACGCCGGACGAACTGCTCTCGCGCATTCCCGGTCCGGTCACCGCCCGGTGGCCCGAGGGCGAGCGCTTCGCGGGCGCGCTCTCGCACGGCTCGATGACGGTCGAGTACTACGCGCCGGTCGGCCGCGACCCGCAGACGCCGCACGACCAGGACGAGCTGTACTTCATCCACCGCGGCACCGGCGTGCTCACCGTGGACGGCGTGCCGCATGCGTTCGCTCCGGGTGACTGCCTGTTCGTCGCCGCGGGAGTCGAGCACCGCTTCACGGAGTTCTCCGAAGACTTCGCGACCTGGGTCGTGTTCTGGGGCCCGAAGGGGGGCGAGCGCGAGTGACGCGCGACGGCCCCGCCGCGGTGTGCCGCGACGGGGCCGGTCGAACCGCTTCGCGCTCGCTCAGCGCAGCAGGGTGAGCGATCGGCTGCGGCTTTCGGAGCCCGCCTCGAGCCGCGCCCAGTAGCGGCCCGGCGCCAGCGACGCGCCGTGATCGTCGCGGCCGTCCCACAACACGAGGTGCAGTCCCGCCGCCGTTTCGCCTTCGCGCAGCACGCGCACGCGCCTCCCGTCGGCCGCGTAGATCCCGAGGCGCACGTGCGCGCGTGCCGGGAGCGTGAACTGCAGCTGCGTCCGGCCCGAGACGGGATTCGGCCGCGGCGCGGCGAGCTCGAGCGGCACGCTCCCGTCCGGCACCGAAAGCGACCCGCACTGCAGCGTCACCGTGCACGTGTCGCGCCCCTCGGCCAGCTCCGGGTTCGGCCACAGGTCGAAGTTCCACGAGAGGAACCGCACGGTGGTCGAGGCCGGCGTGCAGTTCGCGGGCAGCTGGAACGAGCCGTTCACCGTCAGCGTGCCTCCCGGCGCGAGCCCCGCGACACCGCTCACTCCGGGCGTCGCCGACACCAGCCAGCCGCTCGTGTCCTCGAGCTGCCACGGCACCTGGGCGTCGGTGTTGCCCGCGTTCTGCACGGTGAAGACGAGCGGGTGCGTGGCGCCGCCCGCGGCCACCGAGACGGGCGCCGGGCATCCGGGGTTCGTGTCGAACACGATGCGATCCACGTAGGTGTCGCCGTCGCCCGTGCGCGCGTCGGCCCAGCACGGGACCACCGCGGTGCCGTCGGTCGTGATGCCCTGGTAGTCGCCCTGGTTGGCGCTGCCGCAGGCGTTGATGGACCAGAACGAGAGCTCGTCCGAAACGCGACGGTTCGGGCCCCACGCGGTGCCGCCCGCGGCCGAGGCGACGAGATACTCGGTCGAGGACGCGCCGCACGCGGCGTCGTCGCGCCAGTCGTGCCAGTACGCGAACACGCGGCCGAGCCCGTCCACCGCGATCTCGGGGTAGATGCCGTCGGCCCCGGCGGCGCTGTTCGTGATCCGCCGCGGCGCGCTCCACGTGGCTCCGTCGTCGGAATACGCGGCGAACTGGTCGCGATGATCCACCGCACGCTGGCCCGGGCTGAAGGTGTCCCACGACGTGAGCAGGCGATAGTTCGCGGGGGCCGCGGTCGAACGGAACATCCGCAGGTAGTACGTGCCGGTGTGCGGCAGCGTGTAGGCCACGGCGGGGAAGTTCGACTGGTTGAACGCCACGAACTTCATGTTCTGGAACAGCGTCGTGTCGCAGTCGCTCTGCAGGCGCAACTGGAACGTGGCGCCGGTGGTCGCCGAGTCGCAGCGGAAGTACAGCGTCTGCCCCTGCGTGCCGGAGAAGCGCCACAGGTCGAGCGAGTCCGACGTGGACGTGAGCGTGCCGCGCAGCACCTGGCCGACGGTGAACGACGTCGCGTTCGCGAAGTTCCCGTTCACCTCGACTTCGCTGCGATCGCCGAGCGAAGGCGCCGGTGCGTCGTAGAAGTTCACCGCTTCGTCCCAAGCGAGGTACACGCGGCCGCGGTGCGGTCCGCTGCTGCGATCCACCGCGATGCTCGCGAAGGTCGGCGCGAAGCCGCGGCGGAATCCGGGTCCGCCGCTCAGCCCGTTCTCGTAGAAGCTCGCGGCGATCACGTCCGGCCCCCACGTCACGCCGCCGTCGGTGGACTTGCGCACGTGATGGCGGCTGAGCGGATAGCCGTACTCGTACCAGTAGAGGTAGACCTCGCCGTCCGGACCGACGACGGGGCGCGAGCCCTGGACGTTGTTGTTCTGGGACGCGTCGTGCATGACCTGCGGCGCGCTCCACGTGGTGCCGCCGTCGGTCGAACGGATGAACTCGATCTGCGACGTCGTGCCCGCGACGAAGCGCGAGTAGCTCACGTAGAGGTTGTGGGACGCCGGGTCCACCGTGCCCCATTCCTTGTCGAGGAAGTCGGCGCCGCCGACGGCGACCTGGCGGTTGCCGTCCACGATCCACGTCGAGCCCGTGAAGTGCCCGTTCAGGATCGCGAGGCCGGACCCGGGCGTACCGCCCTCGTAGAGGCCGAGGATCCAGAACGTGCCGTTGCTCGTGTCCACGAAGTGCACCGGGTCGCCGCGGTAGCGTCCGCCGCTCGCGAGCGCGGGCACGTCACCCTGGTCGGTCCACGTGATGCCCGCATCCGTGGAGGTCGCGTAGCCCTGCACGGCACCGTTGGGAGGGCAGAAGCCCTTGCCGTCGTTCCAGCCGGCGATGAGCTGGTTGCCGAACGCCGCGATCGTCGTCTCCGCCTGGCCGAGCGGCCGGCCGCCGCAGGCGGTGCAGCTCGCATCGCCCGTCGGATCGTTCGCGCGGCGGTCGGTGCCCATGAACACCGCCTGCGCCCGGGCCGAGCCGAACGGGCGCACGCCTTCGCGCGTGCCGGCGTCCGGCGCGTCACCGGACTCGCCCCGCACGTCGAGGCCCCAGCGTGCGATCACGGCCGGCGAGATCGGCGCGCCCTGCTCGTACTGGTCGCGCAGCATGCGCTCGAAGGCCGAGGAGAGTTCGGCGCCCGCGCGGGGGCGTGCGGGGGCGTTGCCGGGTGCGGGCGCGGCGAGCGCG
>JBGANH010000131.1:0-11648 GCA_044222365.1 Candidatus Eiseniibacteriota bacterium | reverse complement strand
ACCGGCGGGCCGGTCTCGAGCCGTCGCCGTTCGCCGGCTTCGGCCGGATCGCGTGGCTGCCGCCGCGCCTGCGCCGCAGCTGGAAGTTCCAGCAGTGGCTCACGCGCCGCGTCGCGAAGCGCGTGCACGGCTACTTCAACCTCTACGAGGTACCACCGCACGAGCTCGAGCACTTCGACCTCGCGGAGAAGGCCGACATCTTCGCGCCCGGCGGACTGCCGGTGGACTCGCTCTGGGACGCGCTCGAGCGCCGCGGCGTCCGCTGGCGCGGCTGGAACTGGCGCACCCCGGAAGCGCAGGCGTATGCGGAACTGCGCGGTGCACTGCGGGCGGGGGCGCACGATTTCCTGTTCCTCTACACCGCCGACCTGGACGCGCTGCTGCACCGTGAGGGCTCGCGCGGCGCCACCGTCCGCGAGCGCATGGGGCGCTACGACGCGTGGGTGCGCGAACTCGCCTCCGCGTCGGGCCGCCCCGTGTGGCTGTACCTGTGTTCCGACCACGGCATGGTGGACGTGACCGCCCACGCCGACGTGATGGCGCGCGTGAACGCGCTGCCGCACGCGCGCGGCAGGGACTACGTCGCGTTCTACGACTCGACGATGGCGCGCTTCTGGTGGCGCCCCGGTGCGGCGGGGGAGACCGCGCGGAACGCCGTCCGTGCCGCGCTCGACGCCGAGCCGCTCGGCCGCTGGCTGACCGACGACGCGCTGCGCGCCGAGGGTGCGCTGTTCGAGAAGCGCGAATACGGCGACGACGTCTTCCTGCTGAACCCCGGCGCGCTGCTCGTCCCGAGCTTCATGGGATCGCGGCCCGTCGCCGGCATGCATGGGTACGACGCGAAGCATCCCGACATGACCGCGCTGCTCGCGTCGAATCGCGCGCTGCCGGAGCACGTGCGTCACCTTTCGGGGCTGCGCGCCTTCCTCGAGGGCGAACTCGACGCCCTCGCGGCGGAGGCCGCATGAAGCGCGGCGAAGTCGCGAAGAGCCTGACGCGCGGCACGTTCTTCCTCGGCATCGAGAAGACGATCGCCATCTCGTCCACGATCGTCTACACGCTGCTGCTCGCGCGCTGGCTCGGCCCCACCAAGTACGGCATGTTCACGCTCGCGTTCTCGGTGGTGAGCCTCGTGACCGCGTTCACGGGCAACTTCGAGATGTACCTCGAACGATACGGTGCGGAGTACCAGGTGCACGGGCGGCTGCGCACGCTCACGCGCGCCTACTTCACGGCGCTCGGGCTCAAGCTCCTGTTCGGCGTGATCGCCACCGGCGTGCTCCTCGCGATCACGCAACGGCTGTCGGCGTTCTACAAGATCCCCGAGCTCGACATGCTGCTGCCGCTCCTCGCGGTCTTCGTCGCGACCGACGGCCTCGCCACGACCGGGCGCGCGGTGCTCTTCAGCCTCCAGCGCTTCGAGTGGGTGAGCGGACTGTCGCTGATCTTCAATCTCGGCAAGACGCTGCTCGTCGCCTGGCTGTGGTGGAGCCACGAGGGCCTGCACGCGCTCGCGCTCGGCTTCTCGCTGCTCACCGCCGTGCAGGCGGTCGCGACGCTCGCGGCTTCGCTCTGGGTGCTCCGCAAGGCGCGTGCGGCGTCCGGCGGCGCCTCCGAACCCGCGGAGCCCGGACTCGTCGGCTCGATCTTCCGCTACTGCCTGCCGCTCTACGGTGCGCGGCTGTCGTTCCTTTCGGGCCAGAACCTCGGCAAGCTCGTGCTCGGCACCGTGCTCGACGCGACCCAGCTCGGCTATTTCTCGTTCGCCTTCCAGACGGTCGAACGCTTCGTCGAGCTCGTGCACACGATCCCCGCCGCCATGCTCCCGGCGTTCACGCAGATCGTCGCCAAGGACGAACGCGAGAAGCTGCGTTACGTCGTGGACCAGGCGTTCCGGCTCGTCCAGCTGCTCGCCTGCATGCTTTCGTTCGTGCTGTTCGTGTACGCGCACGAGATCGTGCGACTCGTCGGCAGCCCGCTGTTCGAGCCGGCGATCCCGCTGCTCCGCGTGATCGCGCTCGTGCCGATCGCCCGCACCGCGCAGCAGCCGCTCACCATGCTGTTCCAGGCGGCGCGACGTCCCGGTTACGTCTTCACCCTCGCGCTCGTGAAACTGCTTTCCGAGATCGCGGGGTATTTCGTGCTCCTGCAGCCGTTCGGCGCGATGGGCGCGTGCGCGGCCAACCTCGCCGGCGCCGCGGCCTCGTTCACCGGCGCGCTCGTTCTCGCCTCGACGCTCGTGCCCGAAGGGACGTTCGAGCGCCTCGGCGCGGTGGTGCGCAACGTCCTGCTGCTCGCGCCCAGCCTGCTGCTCACGCTGTTCGCGGAGCGCGAACTGGGGGTCCACGGTTCGCTGCCCGTCCGGCTCATCCTCGTGCTGCCGAGCCTGCTCGGGGTGTTCGCGCTCGGCCTGCTCAACCGTTACGATTTGGAAAAGGTGTCTTCACTCCCCCTGCCGGGCGCGTGGCTTCCGCGCGTCCGGGACGCGCTCGTGTCGGTCGCCGACCGGCTGGCGCGCACCTTCGAATACCGGAGAGCCGCATGACGTCCCCCGCACGCGTGCTGGTCATCATTCCTGCCCACAACGAGGAGGACAGCCTCCCGGGAACGCTGGCCGAGGTCCGGTCCAAGGCGCCCGGCGTGGACATCCTGATCGTGGACGACGGCTCGCGCGACGGCACCAGCCGGATCGCACGCGAGCACGGTGTGCCGGTGGTCCGCCATCCGGTCAACCTGGGGGTGGGCGGGGCGCTGCAGACCGGCTTCCGTTTCGCCGTCGAGCACGGATACGACATCGGCGTGCAGCTCGACGCCGACGGGCAGCACGACCCCTTCTACCTCGGGGTGCTGCTCGAACCGGTGCTCAATGGCGAGTGCGACGTTTCGATCGGCTCGCGCTACGTGACGAGCACCGGCTACAAGGCGCCGCTGAATCGCCGGCTCGGCATGTTGCTGTTCTCGGGCGTCGTGAAGCTCGCGCTCGGCAAGACCATCACCGACACGACCTCGGGCTTCCGCGCCTACGCGCGCCCGGTCATGCAGGTCTGCCAGCACGACTTTCCGAAGGACTTTCCCGACGCGCCGTTGCTCATCACGTTCGCGCGGAACGGATTCCGGCTCGTCGAAGTTCCGGTCGTCATGCGTGAGCGCGTCGCCGGGCAGTCGTTCTACACGCTCGGCAAGCAGCTGTACTACCCGTACAAGAATCTTCTGGCGTCGCTCATGGCGCTGATCCGCCGTCCCGTCTAGTCCGGAGGCTCCCGTGGCTTTTCTCTCGAGAACCCAGATCGTCGTCGCCGTCGGCGCGGTGCTGCTCGCGCTCTACGTGCTCGACCTCGTGCGCCGCCGGCGGCTGTCCGAGGAGTACTCGCTGCTGTGGGTGCTCGCGACGGCCGTGATCGCCGTGCTCGGCTTCTCCACGCCGTTGCTCGTGTGGATCACGAACCTGCTCGGCATGATGGGCGCGGCGTCCACGGTGTTCGCGTTCGGCCTCGCCTTCGCGGTGGCGATGCTGCTGTACCTGTCCATCAAGCTGTCCCGGCTCGGTTTCGAGAATCACGCGCTGACGCGGGACCTCGCGCTGCTGCGCCACGAACTCGACGAAATGCGCGCCCGCCGTGGCGGGGAGGAGAACCAGTGAAGCGTGCCATCCAGCTGGCGGTCGCACTCGCGATTTCCGCCGTGTGCGTCTGGGTGTCCATGAAGGAAGTGGACCTCGCGCTCGTGACGACCGCCCTGAAGAACGCGAACCGTGGCGGCTTCGTCGCCGTCATGGTGATCACGATCTTCGCGTTCTGGGTGCGCGCGATCCGTTGGAACTTCTTCCTGCGGACCGACAAGCGCGTCCCGCTGCTGAACCTGTTCAGCGCCACCATGATCGGTTTCATGGCGAACAACGTGCTGCCCTTCCGCCTCGGCGAGTTCATCCGTCCGTGGGCGCTCGCGCGCCGCGAGGGGCTGTCGAAGAGCATGCTCATCGCGACGATCGTGGTCGAACGCGTCGTGGACATGCTCACGCTTCTCACGATCTTCGGCATCGCCCTCATGGTCGCACCGATCTCCGAGGACACGGCCGCAGGCAAGATGGTGCAGGGCGGCGCCCGCATCCTGCTCACGCTTTCGGTCGCGCTCACCGTCTTCGTCGTGGCCGCCGAGCGCAACCGCAAGCTCGCGCAGACGCTCGTCGAAATGCTGCCCGCGAAGCTGCAGGGGCGCGTCGCCAAGCTGCTCGACCGCTTCCTCGACGGCTTCGCGCTGTTCCGCGACTTCGGCAAGCTCGTCCAGGTGTTCGCGCTCTCGTTCGGCATGTTCGGCTGCTTCGCCGTCGCGCTGTGGATCACCGCGTGGTCGCTCGGCATCCCGCTGCCGTGGTACGCCGGTCTCGTCATGCTCGTCGTCACCGCCATCGGCATCATGGTGCCGGCCGCTCCGGGCTACGTCGGCACGCTGAACATCGCGTGCACCGCCGGGCTCGCGCTGTACGGCGTGGGCAAGGCCCCGGCGAGCGCGTTCGGCTGGTTCTACTTCTTCAGCCAGTGGCTGCCCATCACGACGGTCGGCCTGATCTTCCTGAACCGCGAAGGGCTCTCGCTGCAGTCGCTCGGCGAGGCCCAGACCGACACCGAGGCGCCGGCGGCGTGAGCCGAACGGTTCCCGGCATCGGCGCCGCGTCAGCGGCGGAACGCGCGCGCGATCTTCGCGATCGCCGTGCAGACGTCGTCGACGTCCGCGGCGGTCATGCGCGGGAACAGCGGCAGCGTGATCGCGCGCGCGTACGCGTGCTCCGCGACCGGGAACTGCTCGGGCTTCGCGTTCAGGCTGTCGCGGAAGTGCGGATGCCGGTGGATCGGGATGAAGTGCACCGACGTGCCGACGTTCTCCGCACGCAGCTCGTCG
This sequence comes from Candidatus Eiseniibacteriota bacterium, assembly GCA_044222365.1. Lineage (GTDB taxonomy): Bacteria > Eisenbacteria > RBG-16-71-46 > RBG-16-71-46 > RBG-16-71-46 > CAIXRL01. The sequence continues at coordinate 6,752 of JBGANH010000131.1, read as the reverse complement.
ATGAAGCGCGCCCGGTCGATCGTGAGCGCGTCGAGGTCCACGGCGATGGGGAACAGGTGCCAGGCGTGCGTCAGCCCCTCGCGCGCGCGCATGAAGCCGACCTCGGGCACGGCCGCGAGGTTCGACTGGTAGCGCGCCACGAGCTCGCCGCGGATGCGCTGGAACTCCTCGAAGCGGTCGAGCTGCCCGAGGCCGATGGCCGCGAGCACGTCGGACAGGTTGTACTTCCAGCCCGGCGCCACGACCTCGTAGTACCACGAGCCCGTCGCGGTGTAGCGCTTCCACGCGTCACGGCTCATGCCGTGCAGGCTGAGCAGCCGGATGCGGTCGGCGACGTCCTCGTCGTCCGTGACCGCGGCGCCGCCTTCGCCGGTCGAGAGGTTCTTCGTCGCGTAGAACGAGAACGCGGTGACCTTCGCGAGCGAGCCGACGGGGCGTCCGCGCCACGCCGCGCCGAGCGCGTGCGCCGCGTCGTCCACGATCGCGATGCCGCGCGGGTCGCAGATCGCGTGCAGCGCGTCGTAGTCGCAGGGCTGGCCGCCGTAGTCCACGCTCAGCACGACCTTCGTGCGCGGCGTGATCGCGGCCTCGACCGCGCGCGGGTCCATGTTGAGCGTGTCGGGCTCGACGTCCACGAGCACGGGCTTCGCGCCGACGTGTTCGATGACGTTGACGGTCGCGGCGAAGGTCCACGTGGACGTGATCACTTCGTGCTCCGGCCCCACGCCCAGTGCTTCGAGCGCCAGGTGCAGCGCTCCCGTCGCGCTGTTCACCGCGACGGCGTGCTTCGCGCCCGCCATGACGGCGATGCGCCGCGCGAGTTCCTGCGTCTTCGGGCCGGTGGTGATCCAGCCGGACTCGAGTGCGTCGAGCACGAGCTGCTTCTCGCGCTCGCCGATCCACGGCACGGCGATGGGAAGGTAGTCCTTGCGGACCGGAGAGCCGCCCTGGGAGGCGAGCGCCGCGGTCCCGCGCGTCACGTCGTCGGAGTTCGTCACGCGGCCAGTGTAATGCGCGCGCGTCCCGCGATGCCACACCGAACACGCCTCGCCGTCACGTAGAAGATCCTTCGTCCCCCCTCGAGGAGCCATTCCCCCGATGCATCCTCGCAAGTTCGTCCGCGACTCCATGAACTTCGCGTTCGCACAGTACATCGTGCGCGCGACGCTCATGCTGCGCGGCGTCATCGCGGCACGCATCATCGGCCCCGACGCGTTCGGGGCGTGGAGTGCGCTCCAGATGATGATGGAATACGGCACGCTGCCGCTGCTCGGCACCCAGCAGGGCCTCGACCAGATGGTGCCGCCGCGCATCGTCTCGGGCGACGCGGCCGCGTTGCGCCGGGTCAAGCGCGCCGCGCTGTTCAACATCGTGCTGCTCACGTCGCTCTTCGTCGTGGCGTGCGTGGGCTGGGTGACCCTCGGCAGCTCGCGCCTGCTCGGCGCGTGGGGCCCCTGGGGCATCGTGCTCGCGCTCGTGTGCATCGCGACGATCAACCTCTCGAACTACCAGACGAGCATCCAGCGTTCGCACGGCGACTTCTCGACGATCAGTGGCTGGATGCTCATCCAGGGCGCCGTCGGCGGCATCGCCGGCCTCGCGCTGACGCCGTGGCTGCACGGCTGGGGCCTGCTCGCGGGCTGGACGGCCGGCTGCGCGTTCGCGTTCACGTACTCGTCGGTGCGCTCGCGCCACAACGCGCCCATGTCGCCGGTGCCGGCGCCCGAGGGCCTCGACCTCGTGCAGATCGGTTTCCCGATGTTCGTGCTGGTCGCGTCGGCGCTCGTCATGCGCTCCCTCGACCGTCTCATCATCCTGCGCTATCTCGGCAACCGCGACTTCGGCTTCTACTCCATCTCGATGATGGCGCTCACGTTCCTGCTCTACATGCCGGACGCCGTCACGTACGTCATGTATCCGCGGCTCCTCAAGCAGTTCGGCGAGGACGGCGGCGATCCCACCGGCATTCGCGACGTGGTGCAGCGCGTGCTGCGCACCAGCTCGATCTTCGTGCCCGTGCTCTCGGGCCTCGTGTTCCTCGCCGCGGCCCCGGTCGTCGGGCTGCTGCTGCCGAAGTTCCTGCCGGGCATCGGCGCGCTGCGCGCCCTGGCGTTCGGCGCGCTCGGGCTCGCGTTCGCCAACTTCGCCTCGGTCGTGCTGATGACCGTCGGGCGGCAGGCCATGCTCATGCCCACGGCGCTCGTCTCGATCATGCTGGGTGCCGCGCTCGACCTCGGGGCCGTGAAGCTGGGCTACGGCATCACCGGCGTCGCGTGGGCCACCCTCGCGACCTACGCCATCAACGGCGCCGTCCTGCTCACCATGGCGCTCACCGGGCTGGGCCTGCGGGGCCGGGAAGTGCTGGTGGGAGTGGGCCGTCTGTACCTCCCGATGGGGCTGGCGATCGTCTTCGTCTGGACACTGGAGCGGTACCTTCCGGGGGCCGATGCCTCTCTCGGTGGACTCACCCTCCGCATGCTCGGCTCCATGCTCCTCTTCGGTGTGCTCTACACGCTCGCCGTGTGGCCGCTCGCGCACGGCATCGGTATCCGCAAGATGGTTTCCGAGTTCAACCTGCCCCTCATCGGCCCGCTGCTCCGGCGGTTCGGTGACGGGTCTTCGTCCCAGGACAACCCATGAAGATCCTCGTGACCGGGGCCGGTGGTTTCATCGGCCTGCGGCTCCTGCAGCGGCTGCTTTCCGAAGGCCACGACGTCGTGGCGCTCGTCCGTTCCGTACGCGGTGAACTGAAGCTGCCGCGCGAACGCCTCACGGTCGTGAAGGGCGACATGACGGATGCCGCTTCCCTCGACCGCGCGGCCCAGGGTTGCGACGTCGTGGTGCACCTCGCGAACGCCACGGCGGTGACCGACTGGGCGAAGGCCCGGGCGATCAACGTGGACGGCACGCGTGCGCTCATCGCCGCGTGCGAGCGCGCGAAGGTGAAGCGTCTCGTGTTCACCTCCACGCTCTCGGCGCTGCGCGAGAAGCGCGGCCCGTACGGCCAGACGAAGCTCGAGGCCGAAGTGGTCGTGCGCCAGTCCGGCATGCCGTTCGTGATCCTGCGCCCGTCGCTCGTCTACGGCGCGCACGGCGTGGGACTCGTCGCGAACCTCGCGGCGTACCTGCGGGGCCTGCCCGCGGTGCCCGTGATCGGCGACGGCAGGATCGAACTCGACCCGATCCACCTGAACGACGTGAACGAGATCATCGTGCAGTGCCTGACGCGGGACGACGTGCTCGGCAAGGCGTACGACCTGCTCGGCCCCGACCGCATCACGTTCAACGAGTTCCTCGACCGGCTGTCGGCCGAGATCGGCGTGAAGAAGCCGTACGTGCACCTGCCGGGCGGCCCGATGCTGCTCGCGGCGCACGTCGGCAAGGCCCTGCTCGGCAAGTTCCCGATCACCGAGGACAACGTGCTCGGGCTCACCTCGCCGGCGAAGATCGACCGCGAGGGCGCGTTCCGCGACTTCAAGCTCGCGTGGACGAAGCTCGATCAGGGCCTGCGCGACGTGCTCGTCGAGCCGCAGCCCGGCGACGAGGGCGCGATCGCGCCCGGCCGCGCCGGCGTGCCGGTGGCGCCGCTCATGGCCGCGATGCCTCGACCGCAGCGCCCCGTGCGCGTGGCGGTCGTCGGCCTCGGCAAGCTCGGCGTCGCGCACACCGCGGTGCTGTCCATGGTGCCGAACACGGAACTCGTCGGCGTCTCGGACCTCGCGCCCGCGCTCGGCAAGAGCCTGCGCGGGATGGGCTACCTCGCGCCGTTCTATCCGTCGGTGACCGAACTGCTCGCCCAGGCGAAGCCCGATGCGGTCTGGATCTGCACGCCGCCGCATGCGCACGAGCCCGTCGCGCGGCAGGTGGTCGAGGCCGGCGCCGCGGCGTTCGTCGAGAAGCCGCTCGCGCACAGCGTCGAGTCCGCCGAGGCGCTCGCCGCGCTCGCGGCGCGTCCGAACGCGAAGGTCGCGTGCGGCTACACGCTCGCGTTCTGGCCCAGCTTCGCGGCGGCGCAGCACGCCATCACGAGCGGCGCCATCGGCGAGGTGAAGTGCGCCCGTTCGAGCATGTTCCTCTCGCAGGTCTTCGGCCCGCAGAAGGGCTGGATCGTGGACCCGGCCAAGTCCGGCGGCGGCGTGGTCGCGAACATCTCGTCGCACCTGCTGTTCGTGCTGCGCTGGTGCCTCGGCCAGCCCGTCGCGGTGAAGGGCGAGTGGAAGAAGCTCTACGGCGCCGTGGAGGACGAGGTGAAGGCGACGTTCCGTCTCGCGAACGGCGCCGAGGTGTCGTTCGAGTCGTCGTGGAGCGTGAAGGGTTACAACATGTCGGCCACCACGCTCGAAGTGACGGGCACGAACGGCACGATCACCGTGACCAACGAATCGGTCGAGCTGAACCTGACGGAAGCGAAGGCCGGCTGGCCCGCCGGCGTCACCCGGCTGCTGCACCCCGAACTGCCGCAGCCGAGCCGGTTCGACCTGAACGGTGAGGCGTACACGCTCGAGGACGCCGCGTTCGCGGCGTGGGTCGCGGGAGGAAGCGAGCCGCCCGGCACCGCCGCGCTCGGCCTCGACGTGCAGCGCATGATGGGCGCGCTGTACGCGTCCTGCGACCGGAACGGCGCGGAAGTGGAGGTGGCCCGATGAGCGCGCCCCGTCTGCTGTTCTCGACCGAGACGATGCTCGGCGTCACGCGCCACCCGCGCCAGACGACCGCCGATCTCCAGGCCCGCATGGACGACCCGGCCGTGCTCGCGCAGCAGTTCGCGCGCGCCATGGACGCGGGCGCCGACGGCGTGCTCGCCTCGCCCACGCCGACGGTGCGCACCGCGCTCACCGCGGCGGGACGGCCGATCCCGACGTGGGCGCTGCTGCCCAACGTGCCCGCGTTCGTGCGCGACTCGTCCGAAGGCGGCTTCGTCGGCGCCGCGGTCAAGCGCGTCAAGGGCGCCGGGCCCGGCACCATCGTGCGCCTCGGCCTCACCGGCATGCAGCACGCGCTCGGTGTGGTCGGCGGCGACTTCGCGAGCATGGTGCCGCTGCTGCTCGAGCTCGAGGCCGCCGGCCTCGGCACGAGCAAGCTGGAGGGCGTGGTGATCGCCGCGGCGATCACGGACGTCGCGCTCGCCGGGCGGCACCGCCGGTTCTTCTTCCACCTCACGCACTTCCTGCGCGCGCGCTACGGCGCCAAGGCGGGCTTCGAGACGCACAATCTCGGGCACCTGCTCGGCTACCTGCGCGAGTGGAACATCGCGCCCGATCTCGTCATCGGACCGGTCACGCCGACCGGCTTCATGATGAAGCCGACCCCGTCGCGCGTGCTGCAGGAGATCGCGATCGCGGAGTTCCCGGTGCTCGCCAAGGAACTCACCGCCGGCGGCACGCAGCCGCTCGCGGACTCGGCCAAGCATGCGCTCTCGAAGGGTGCGGCCGGGCTCGTCGTGGACATCGCCGACGTCGGCGGCGACGCGTCGAAGCTCTCCGGGCTGTTCGCGGGGGCGACGCGGGCATGAAGGTGATTCGGGCCGGATACGGGGCGGCGGCTGCGGCCGCCGCCCTTTCGGCCTTCGCCGGGGAACTGCGGCCCGAGGCCGCGGTGCCCGCGGTCGCGCTCACGTGGTGCCTCGTGCCGGGCGCGCTCGCCGCGCTCGCGTGCTTCCGCGGCGGTTCCTGGGTGCTGCGCGTGCTCGCGGCGCTCGCGCTCTCGCCCTTCCTCATGGGGGCGCCGTTCGCGGCGCTCGTGTACGCCGGTGTGCCCGCCGCGCTCGCCGCGCGCGCGCTGTGCCTGATCGTGGCGGCGCTCGCGGTGTTCGCCGCCTTCCGTCCGGGCGCGCCGGTCGCGGGAGAGACGCCGGACGCCGAATCCACCTCGCGCGGCTCCGCCGTCGCGTTCGCGCTCGCGGCCGTGTGGGCGGGACTGTGCGCGTGGCTCATGGCGTCGAACGACCTGCTGCCGCTGCGCTCGGACGGCTGGTTCCACGCCGCCGTCGTCGCGCAGATCGCGCAGCGCGGCGTGCCGCCGGAAGACCCCTACTTCGCCGGGCTGCGGCTGCTCTATTTCTGGGGCTCGCACGCGTGGGCCGCGGGCTGGCTCGCGCTCGTGCCGAAGCTCCAGCCGTGGACGCCGCTGCTCGCGCTCAACGTGAGCGGCGCCTTCGCGGTGGTGCTCGGCGTGGCGGCCATCGCGCAGCGCCTGCGGGCGGACGCGCAGGCGGTCGCGTACACGTGCCTGATCGCGCTGCTCGGCTACTCGCCGTTCGCGTGGGGGCTCATCGCCGGCCGCGCGTTCACGGGTGACGTGCGCGGCTGGGCCGACGTCGTGCACCAGGCCGGTCACGGCATCGATCCCGTGCTCGCCACGATGGCGACCGGACAGCTGCACGGTTCGCTCGCGTTCTTCGGCGACAAGTACCTCGTGCTCACGCCGTTCGGCATGGGACTCGCGCTGCTCGCGCTGTCCGTGGCCACGGCGCTCCTGCTGCTCGAGCGCCCGACGGCGCGCGCCGCCGTCGCGTTCGCGCTGTGCCTCGCCGCGACGCTGTTCGTGCACACGGTCGTGGGCTACGCGCTGCTGCTGCTGTGCGCCACGTGGTTCGTGATCGCCGCCGTGCGCGGCGTGACCGGCGATCACCCGCGGCTCGCCGTGCTCATTCCGCTCGCGCTCGCGGTCGTCGCGGCACTCGCCGTGACGTCGCCCTACCTCGTCGAGATCACGCTCGGCAAACGCGGCCAGCTCTCGGCCGGGATCGGACG
>JBGANH010000130.1:0-11794 GCA_044222365.1 Candidatus Eiseniibacteriota bacterium | reverse complement strand
AACGCGACGAGAGCCGGCGGGAACCCCGCCGGCCCTCGTGCGAGCGTCGATCGTCAGGCGACGCCGGCCGGCGTCCGCTCGTGATCCTTCAGCCCGTACAGCGGCTGGTACTTGCCCCAGAGATAGTCGATGTACGGATCGATCGACATCGGCCCGCCGGTCGTGCGCTGCAGCAGCTCGGCGGCCGTGAACTTCGAGCCGTGGCGGTACACGTTCTCGCGCAGCCAGCCGTGCAGCGTGGCGAACTCGCCGCGGCGGATCTCCGCGGGGATCGACGGATGCGCGGCGATCGCGGCGCGGTGGAACTGCGCGCTCATCACGTTGCCGAGCGTGTAGCCCTGAAACACGCCGCCGATCGGGCCGCCGTACCAGTGGACGTCCTGCAGCACGCCGCGCCGGTCGTCGGGCACCGGCAGACCGAAGTCGGCCTCGAAGCGTTCGCGCCACACGCGCGCGAGGTCCTTCACCGCGAGCCGGCCCTCGAGCAGGTCGAGCTCGAGGTCGAAGCGGAGCATGACGTGCAGGTTGTACGTCACCTCGTCGGCGTCGACGCGGACGAGCGAGCGCTCGACGCGGTTGATCGCGCGGTAGAACGTCTCGAGGTCGACGCCGGCGAGCTGCTTCGGGAACGCCGCCTGCAGCTTCGGATAGAAGTGCTCCCAGAAGCCGTGGCTGCGGCCGACGAGGTTCTCCCACAGGCGCGACTGGCTCTCGTGCACGCCGGACGACGTGCCGTTCGCGAGCGGCAGGCCCTCGAACGAGCGGTCGATGCCGAGTTCGTAGAGCGCGTGCCCGCACTCGTGCAGCGTCGAGAACAGTGCGTCGGTGAGGTCGTCCTCGCGCACGCGCGTCGTGATGCGCACGTCGCCCAGAGAGAACTTGGTCATGAAGGGATGGTGCGTGAGGTCCTGCCGGCCGCGCTCGAAGTCGAACCCGTACGCGCGGATCACCTGCAGCCCGAACGCGAGCTGGTCGGCCGCGGGCGCGTGCTGCTTCAGGCACGCATCGTCGGCGGACGGGCGCGAGGTGATGGCGCGCACGATCGGCACGAGGCGCGCGCGGAGCTCGCCGAAGAGCTTCTTCACGCTCGCCGCCTTCATGCCGTAGTCGTACACGTCGATCAGCGGATCGGCGATGCTCTCGTAGCCGGGGAAGCACTCGGCCTGGCGGCGGCTCAGATCGAGCGTCTTCTCGAGCATTGGCCGCACGGCGGCGAAGTCGTTCGCCGGGCGCGCCACGGTCCACGCCTGGTAGATCGCCGCGAAGTGCTCGTTCGATTCGGCGACGAGCGCAACCGGCACGCGCACGGCCTGCTCGAACAGCCGGCGCGTCACGCGCACGAGCGAGGCGTCGTCCGAATCGGGCGGCAGCGAGGCGACGGCCTTCTCCGCCTGCTCGATGAGCCGGCCGGTCTCGGCCTCGGTGAACCGCTCGTGCGCCATGCGGCTCAGCGTGGCGATCTGCCGGCCGCGTGCCGGTGCGCCGCCGTTGGGCATGTACGTGGTCTGGTCCCACCGCAGCAGCGAAGCGGCGCCACCGAGGTCGTCGATTTCGAGAAGCCGTGTCTTGAGAGCGTCGATCGCCTGCATGCGTACCTCCGAGAGATGCACGAGGGGGATTCCCGAGCATCCTACCGAGGCGGCGCCGGCCGCCGCAAAGGCGCGACCGCCCGGCGGTGTGCCGCCGGGCGGTCGGGGAGACGTTTCGATCAGGCAGGCAGGAGGTCGGCGTCCTCGGCCGCGGACAGGGCCGGGTTGGCCGGGGACGTCGAAGCGTCGGTCCCGGTCTCCACCGGGACGGCCGGCAGCGGCACCGGAGTCGGCACGTTGCGGCGCCCGAAGCTCACGGCTCCGATCAGCGTCACGTCGTTCGTCTCCGTGGCCGTCGCGCTCACGCTCTGGAGCGTGGACGCGTCGAGCGTCGCCACGTCCGCGATCGAGCGATCGCGTCCGCGCACCATCGCCCGCAGGTCGTGCATGAAGCGCGTGACGACCTGACGGATCTCGGCGAGCTCGTCGGCGTTCAGGTCGCCCTTCACCTCGAGCGATAGGCTCGAGGACACCGAGGCGCTCGTGACCTGCGCGCCGTGGTGGCCGCGGCCCGTGCGGGCGTAGGTGACCGACGCGTCGAAGTCGGCCGAGAGCGTGACGGTGTCGCCTTCCTTCGTGACGATGCTCAGCGTGCCGGCGACGTCACGCTCCGCGCTCGCGACGGCGAGGCGCGAATCTCCCGGGGCGTGCGCGCGTCCGCCGAAGCCGAACAGGCCGGGCGCACGCGAGAACTGCACGTCGTGGACCATGGGACGTTCCTCCTTCCGTGGCTGGACAGGGGCTGCGTCCAGTGTCGGAGGAACGGCGGCGCACTTGAGGGGCGCGATGTGGCCGCGCTCAGGCGGCTTCCGCCGCCGGCGGCGTCACCCAGCGCCGGAGCGCGGCGACGAGCATCTCCTCCTTGATCGGCTTGGCGAGGAAGTCGTCCATGCCGCTCGCGATGCAGCGCTCGCGATCGCCGGCCATCGCGTTCGCGGTGAGCGCCACGATCGGCGTCCGGCGCCCGCCCGCTTCGAGGCGGCGGATCTCGCCGGTCGCCTCGTAGCCGTCCATCTCGGGCATCTGGCAGTCCATGAACACGATGTCGTACGGCAGCTGGCCGAACAGCTCGACCGCCTCGAGCCCGTTCGCCGCCACGTCGACGCGGCAGCCGTGCTTCTCGAGCATGCGCCGCGCGACCTTCACGTTCACGGCGTTGTCCTCGGCGACCAGCACGCGCGCGGGCACGAGCTCCGGCGCCTTCGCCGCGGGCACCAGCGCGTGGTCCTCCGCGAGGAGGTGGCGCGTGATGATGTCCGCGCCCTGCCCGTTTTCGCGCGCGCCGAGCACGGCCGCGATCGCGTCCTGCAGCAGCGACGGACGCAGCGGCTTCACGAGGTACGCGTCGAAGCCGGCCTTCTCGAAACGCCGGGCCTCGCCGCGCCGGCCGCTGCTCGTGAACAGCACCAGCGCGATGTGGCCCAACGCCTGGTCGGCGCGGATCGCGGCGCCGAGCTGCTCGCCGTCCATCTCCGGCATCAGGTGGTCGATCAGCGCGATGCGGTACGGATCCGCGGTGCGCGCCGCGGCCCGCAGCAGCACGAGCGCCTCGGCGCCGCCGGACGCCTCGTCCACGCGCATGCCGGCGCTTGCGAGCTGTTCGCGCAGCACGCGCAGGTTCACCTCGTTGTCGTCCACGATCAGCGCGCGCACGTCGTTCAGCGGGCGGCGCGCCAGCTTCTCGGTGCGCACCTCGTGGTCGATCGGCAGGCGCATCGTGACCGTGAACGTGGAGCCGACGTCCTGCAGGCTGCTGACCGTGATGTCGCCGCCCATCAGCTGCGCGAGCTGGCGCGCGATCGCGAGTCCGAGGCCGGTGCCGCCGAAGCGCCGCGTCGTGCTCGTGTCGGCCTGCTGGAAGCGGTTGAAGAGCAGCGCGAGCTTTTCCTTCGGGATGCCGATGCCGGAGTCCTCGACCGACATGCGCACGAACACGTCGTTCGCGCCGACCTCCGGCGCGTCGACCGCGATCACGACGTGGCCGCGCTCGGTGAACTTGATCGCGTTCCCCGTGAGGTTGAGCAGGATCTGGCGGATGCGGCCCGGATCGCCGATCAGCCGGTGCGGCGTGCCCGGCGCGTAGCGCACGACCAGCTCGACGCCCTTGTCGGAGGCACGCGAGGACATGAGCTCGGCGACCTCTTCGACCGCGACGCGCAGGTCGAAGGGGAGCGGCTCGACGTTCAGCTTGCCGGCCTCGATCTTCGAGAAGTCGAGGATGTCGTTGATGATCGCGAGCAGCGCCTCGGCCGAGGACCGCGACGTCTCCGCGAAGTCGCGTTGCTCCGGCGCGAGGTCGGTGTCGAGCAGCAGGCCGAGCATGCCGAGCACGCCGTTCATCGGCGTGCGGATCTCGTGGCTCATCGTGGCGAGGAAGTCGCTCTTGGCGCGGTTGGCCGATTCGGCGGCGTCCTTGGCCGCCTGCAGCGCCGCGTTGGAGGTGCGCAGGTCGCGCGTGCGCGCCTCGACCTCGGCCTCGAGCTCCTGGTGGTGGCGCTTGAGCCGCTGGTCGTGGTCCTCGACCGTCGCGAGCATCTCGTTGAAGCCGTCGACGAGCGTGCCGATCTCGTCGTCGCCCGCGCGCGGCGCGCGCACGGAGTAGTCGCGCTCCTCGATCACCCGGCGCGTGACGCCGGCCAGTTCGAGGACCGGCCGCGAAACGACCCGCTGCAGCCGCGACGCGAGCAGCAGCGCGAGCAGCGACGCACCGGCGAACACGAGCGCGAGGATGCCGAGGAAGCGGCGCTGGCGCTCGTGCAGCTCGCCGAGGTCGGAGCGGATGAACACCGTGCCGATGCTCTCGTGATCGAGCTGCACGTCGCGGAAGACGCCGGCCCAGTCCGCGCCGCCCTGCAGGCCGGGCACGGACGCGCGGTCGGGCCAGAGTCGCGAGCGTCCGGCGCGGCGGGCGTACGAGGCGAAGGGCGCGCCGTCGCGGTCGTAGATGCACGCCGCGACCACGTGCGGCTGCGCGTGCAGCGCGGCGAGCGCTTCCTCGGCGGCCGTGCGGTCGTGGAAGGACAGCGCGGCGGTGCAGTTCGAGCCGATCACGTCGGCGAGGATCGTGAGATCGCTGTTGAGCGCGCGACGGTACGAGGACTGGTCGAGCGCGAGCAGCGCCGTGCAGGCCGCGGCCAGCGCCACGACCGTGGTGGTCACGGCGACCAGCGTGAGCTTGCGCCCCAGCGATCCGTGCGAGAACGGCCCGCGCACGCGTCAGTCCCCGGGCTCGACGACGTGCGCGAGGGCGAGCAGGCGCGAGCTGATGCGCAGGCCCGCCTGCTGGGCGCGCACGAGGCAGATCTCGAAGCGCACGTTGGGCGGCGAACCAGAGAAGTTCACCATGCCGCCGTGGGCCGCGAAGCCTTCCGCGTCCGCGAGCACGAGCGTCGGCGTGCCGCGCAGCAGCTCTTCGACTTCGGCGGCGCGACCCAGTTCCGAGCTCGCGATGTAGACGATCTGGCAGCCGCGAACGTCCTGCGCCCGGCGCGCGAAGCGCACGAACACCGGCTTGCCGTTCACGCTGCGCGTGCTCATGACGCTCGCGATCGCGGCGGCGAGGTCGTCCTCGCCGAGCACGGCGACGACGAGCTGGCCGCGGTTCTGCGTCATGATCGCGTCGGGCCACTGCACGAACTTGGCCATGCTCACGAGCATGTCGGCCTTGAACGCACTCGGGTCCGGCGCCTCGGCGACCGCCGGCGCGGCCGCGGCGAGCAGCAGCACGCACGCGACGAAGGCCGCGCGCCACGCGTGCGCGCGGTTCGCGGGCTCGGGAACTGATCGCCCGTGACGGGGGAATGACCGGCGCCCGGACTGGTTCGGCATCCGTGCTCTCCCGGTGTGCGAGGGACTCCGGCGACAGAGTGAGACCTCGTCGTTGTCGGTATTTGCGAGGGCCGACTTGAGGCCGGGACCGACGAACGCGGCGCGACCGGAGGAAGCTGAGAGACGGCTCGCGCGAGCGGCGAAACGCCCGCGCCGCGCACCCGGAACGGGAGCGCGGCGCGTGGACGCCGAAACGGACGCGGGATCAGGCGATCTCGATCGTCACCTGCTCCATGCGCAGCGCCTCGCTCGTGCGGCCGGACTGCGAACCGCACTTCTCGAGCGCGGACAGCACGTCGGCGCCTTCGACGACCTCGCCGAAGATCGTGTGCTTGCCGTCGAGCCACGGCGTCGGCACGAAGGTGAGGAAGAACTGGCTGCCGTCGGTGCCGGGGCCGGCGTTGGCCATCGACAGCAGGCCCGGCTTGTCGTGCTTCACCTTCGGCGAGTACTCGCCGTCGAACTGGTAGCCCGGGCCGCCGGTGCCGGTGCCGAGCGGGCAGCCGCCCTGCGCCATGAAGCTCGTGATCACGCGGTGGAACGACAGGCCGTCGTAGAAGCCGAGCCGTGCGAGATACGCGAAGCTCGTCACGTGCATGGGCGCGACGTCGGGCAGCAGGCGGATCACGATCGCGCCCTTGTTCGTGACCATGCGCGCGCGCCACGTCTCGCCGGCGCCGAACGTGATCGCCTTCGGCTTCGGCAGCCGCGTCTTCCACTTGCCCGACTCGTCCTTCTGCACGTTGGCCGCGGTGATCTGGTCGTCGATGCGCTTCATGAGGTCTCCCTGGGTGACGGGCGGCCGCGCGATCAGCGCATGCCCGCGAGGTGAACGATGTACCAGCATGCGGCCGAGACGAGTCCGGCGGCGGGCATGGTGAGCACCCACGCCCACACGATGCGGCCGGCGACGCCCCACTTGACCGCCGACAGCCGGCGCGTGGCGCTGACGCCCGAGCCGACGATCGCGCCGGTGATGGTGTGCGTGGTCGAAACGGGAATGCCGAGGGCGCTGGCGCCGAACAGTGCCACCGCGCCCGCGGTTTCGGCGCAGAAGCCGCCGACGGGCTGCAGGCGCGTGATGCTCATGCCCATCGTCTTCACGATGCGCCAGCCGCCCGAAAGCGTGCCGAGGCCGATCGCGCCGTAGCTGCAGAGGATGACCCAGAACGGCACGTGGAAGTCGCCGGTGAGGCGGCCGGTGGAGTAGAGCAGGGCGGTGATGATGCCGGCGGTCTTCTGGGCGTCGTTCGAGCCGTGCCCGAGACTGAACGCCGCGGCGGACACGAGCTGCAATCGCCGGAAGAGCGTGTCGACACCGCGTGGTGTCGACCGGCGGAAGATCCACATCACCGCGAGCATGAACAGGAAGCCGAGCACGAGGCCGACGACGGGCGAGACGACGATGAACGTCGCGGTCTTGATCACGCCCGAAGCGACGACCGCCTGCGGGCCGACCGCGACGAGCGCGGCGCCGATGAAGCCCCCCATCAGGGCGTGCGACGACGAGGTCGGGAGGCCGACCCACCAAGTGAAGATGTTCCAGAGCAGCGCGCCGGAGAGCGCCGCGAGCACGATGGCCGGCGTCACCACCGCCGGATCGACGGTGCCCTTGGCGATCGTCTTCGCCACGTGCACGCCGAAGACGGCGAACGCGACGAAGTTGAAGAACGCCGCCCACGCTACGGCCTGCCGCGGCGAGAGCACGCGCGTGCTGACCACCGTGGCGATGGAGTTGGCTGCGTCGTGGAAGCCGTTGCTGTAGTCGAAGACCAGCGCGACGGCGACGATCGCGAGGATCGGGAGCGGGAGCGGCAGTTCCATGGCCGTCAGCGGCTCTTGAGGACGATCGACTCGATGGCGTTCGCGACGTCCTCGCACTGGTCGGCGGCACTCTCGAGCCGGCCGTAGATCTCCTTCCAGCGGAGCACGTCGAGGATCTCGTGGCGTCCCGAGAAGAGGTCGGCCACGACCTGGCGCGAGATGCCGTCGGCTTCGTTCTCGAGACGGTTGATCTCGATCGTGAAGGCCATCAGGTTGTTCATGTTCCGCAGGTTCTCGACGGCGGCTTCGATCTGCCGCCCGCACTGCGCGAGGATCGTGGTGAGCCGGATCGCTTCGGGCGTGGGCGCCTTGATGCCGAAGAGCACCAGCCGGCTCCCGATCGCCTCGACCGCGTCCACGACGTCGTCGAGGCCGCTCGCCAGCGCGTGGATGTCTTCGCGCTCGAGCGGGGTGATGAACGTGCGGTTGAGCCGCTCGAACACCTCGTGCGTCACCTGGTCGGCGCGGTGCTCGGTGTCCTTCAGCTCGCGCGCGCGATCCTCGATGCGGTCGAAGCTCTGCATCATCTCGTGCAGCTGATCGCAGCCTTCGCGAACCAGCACGGCCTGCCGCTTGAAGAGCAGGAAGAAGTCCTCTTCCTTCGGGAACAACGAGAACGGGGACATGAGTTCCTCGCCGGGAAGGGAGAACGTGGTACCGCGTGTCGAAGGGCGGCGGAGGGGTACCACGGGCCACCCAATTCGGCAACGACGATGCCGCCCGCACGGCGAAATGACGGTCGATGCGTGCGAGGAGATCGCGAAACGATCGGAGAGAGGAAATCCGCCGCGCTCGGCGGCGAGCCGCGCGCCGGACCATCAAGGAAATCGGGTTCGACGACGATACACGGACCAACGGGGAACGGCCGTCAGGTCTCCCTTACCGAGAAACATCCGAGGGGACTCATGGATCGAGCAGGAGCCGGCTCTCACTGGCTCGTGGACGCCGCACGACGCGCAGGGCTCGCGAACGCGGAGACGCTCGTGCTGGAGCGCGGGTCGTCGAGCGCCGACGCGTGGCTGGCCGTGGCGTCGCACTGCGGCGTCTCGGTGGACGATCTCGCCCACGAAGTCGCCGACCAGTACCGGCTGCCCGTCGCGCGGCTCGACCGCCGCGACCCGCACGTCGTCCGCCTCGTCCCCGAGAAGATCGCGCGCCGCTTCCGCGTCATCCCGCTGCGCGAGAGCGACCGTCAGATCGTGGTCGCCACCGACGATCCGCTCAACGCCGAGCTCGAGCAGGCGATCGCGTTCGCTTCCGGGCGCATGCCGCTGTTCGAGATCGCGTCGCCCTTCGCGATCGACGCCGAGATCGACACCGCCTTCGCACGCAGCGACGTGTCGGGCACGATGCCGCGCCCGGCCGCGGTCGCCAGGGGCGACTCCGCGTCGCGGTCCGCCGCGCCGGCCAAGTCCGCTGCGACCGGCGCCGACGACGCGATGCAGCTCGTGAGCCGCTCGAGTGCGGACCACCTGCACGACGATTCCGACTTCGCGCCCGTGGTGAAGCTGACGAACCTGATCATGCGCAACGCCGCGCACGAGCGCGCGAGCGACATCCACTTCGAGCCCGCGCAGGGCGGCGGCACGGTGCGGTTCCGAGTCGACGGCGTCATGCGCGTGCACATGCGCATGCCGCTCGTGGCGCTCAGCCGCGTCGTGGCGCGCATCAAGGTCATGGGCTCACTCGACATCGCCGACCGGCTGCGCCCGCAGGACGGCCGCGCGAGCTTCGAGGTCGACGGCACGAGCATCGACCTGCGCATCTCGACCGTGCCCACGCGCGACGCCGAGAAGTGCGTCGTCCGGCTGCTGCGCGGCGGCTCGAGCGACACGCTGGTCGACCTGAAGCTCACCGAGCGCGACCTGCGTGCGGTCCGGACGCTGATCGGCAACCGCAACGGCATCGTGATCGTCACGGGGCCGACGGGCTCGGGCAAGACGACGACGCTCTACTCGATGATCCGCGAGCTGAACAACGGCGAGACCAACATCAGCACGGTCGAGGACCCGATCGAGTACGAGCTGCCGGGCATCACGCAGATGCAGGTCGAGGTGAAGCGCGACTTCACGTTCGCCAGCGCGCTGCGCGCGATCCTGCGCCAGGACCCCGACGTGATCCTCGTCGGCGAGATCCGCGACGGAGAGACCGCGGCGATCGCGGTGCAGGCGAGCATGACCGGCCACCTCGTGCTGACGACGCTGCACACCAACGACGCCGCGAGTGCCATCGCGCGGCTCGTCGACATCGGTGTCGAGCGGCCCGCCATCTCCGCGACGCTGCGCGGCGTGATCGCGCAGCGCCTCGTGCGCCGCGTCTGCCCGCACTGCGCCGAGAAGGTGACGGCGCCCAACGAGGACGAACGCCGTCTCGCGAAGCTCTACGGCGTTCAGCCCGTGACGCGGGCGGCCGGCTGCCCGCGCTGCGGCCAGAGCGGCTTCATGGGCCGGCTCGCGATCCTCGAGATCATGGCGCTGACCCCCGCGCTGCAGGAGATGATCTCGCGCGGCGCCACCGCGCCGGAGATCCAGAAGGCCGCGATGCAGGCCGGCATGCGCACGCTGCGCGCGTCGGCGCTGCAGCGCGTGCTGGACGGCGAGACGACGCTGCAGGAGGTCGAGCGCGTGGTGGGCGACACGGGCGAGGAAGCGGCCCCCGAGTCGACCGAGCCGG
Organism: Candidatus Eiseniibacteriota bacterium; assembly: GCA_044222365.1. Lineage (GTDB taxonomy): Bacteria > Eisenbacteria > RBG-16-71-46 > RBG-16-71-46 > RBG-16-71-46 > CAIXRL01. The sequence goes on along the minus strand of JBGANH010000130.1, from coordinate 1,880 downwards.
CGAGCGACGTCCCGCGCGTGCTCGTGGTCGACGACGATCCCGTGTGCCGCAAGGTGGCGCACCAGCAGCTCATGAAGAACGGCTTCGACGTCGTCGAGTGCGAGTCGGGCGAGGATGCGATCGCGCTCCTGCAGGTGGACGACCGCATCGGCCTCGTCGTGCTCGACCTCGGACTGCCCGGCATGCAGGGCGAGGACGTGCTGCGGGCGATGCGCGGCTCGCCCGCGACGGCGAACGTGCCCGTGATCGTGCTGACCGGCTCGCCCGATCCCGACCTCGAGGTGCACCTCATGGAAGAGGGCGCGGACGACTACATCCACAAGCCGCTCGAGCCGCGCCGCTTCATCACGCGCGTGCGCGCGGCCCTGAGGCGCGCCGCGGCGTAACGCGGGGTGCGCGGCTCAGGCACCCGCGGGACGCGGGCGCGCGAGGGCCAGCGACAGCACGCGCGCGAGCAGCGCGCGGTACTTCAGGCCCGCGGCGGCGGCGGCGCTGGCGAACTCCTCCTTCTCGGCGATTTCCGGATTGGGGTTCGCCTCGAGCAGGTACAGCTCGCCCTTCGCGGTCAGGCGGTAGTCGACGCGCGCGTAGCCGTCGAGCTCCAGCATGCGGTAGACGCGGCGCGTGACGCCCTGGATGCGGCGCTCGATCGCGGGGTCGAGCCCCTCCGCGCGACGGATGTCGATGCGGTGCTTCTTCTGGTACTCGGTGCTGTGCTTGACCGCGGCCGTCGCGATGGGCTCGCCGCTCTCGGGCAGCTTGCCGAAGTCCATCTCCCACGTCGGCAGCACGCGCACGCGCTCGTTCCCGATCGCGCCCACGTACAGCTCGCGGCCTTCGATGTACTCGTCGACGAGCGCGTCGGAGCCGATGTTCTCGTGGACGAAGCGCACGCGCTCGGCGAGCTTCTCGTCGCTGTCCACGATGCTCGCCTGCGAGATGCCGAGCGACGCCTCCTCGCTCGCGCTCTTGACGAAGAGCGGGAAGGGCAGGCTCTTCGGCCGGCGCACCTTGCGCCCGCGCGCCACGACGAAGAACGCCGGCACGCGCACGCGGTGATAGGCGGCGAGCTTCTTCGTGATGATCTTGCTGCGCGCCAGCGCGAGGCCGCGCGGGTTGCAGCCCGTGTACGCGAGCTTGAGCAGTTCGAGGTACGAGACCACGTGCGCGTCGAAGTTCGAGATGCCGTGGAACTCCTCGAGCAGGTTGAAGACGACGTCCGGCTTCCACTCCTCGGCGGCGACGCGGATCGGGTTCAACTCGTCCTGCACGCCGAGCGGCCGCACCTCGTGGCCGAGCCGGCGCAGGCCGTGCACGACGTCGAACTCCGTCTTCCACACGTTGATCTCGTCCGGCGTGTGGCCCTTCAGCGAATCCGGGGGCACCAGCGTGGGGTGCATCAGCACGAGGACGCGGAGCGGCTTCTTCACAGGGCGACCCAGTTCCGGCGGCTGTAGTGGAAGTGCACGGTGCGCACGGCGAGCAGCAGCGCGAAGTCGACGCGCAGCCGGCGCTCGCTGCCGCCCGCGCGCAGTTCCAGCACGCCGCAGCGCACGATCGCGTCGTCGAGCGCGCGCTCGAGCGTGAACGCGGATTCGCCGGTGAAGCGCGCGACGAGGCGGCGGATCTCCGCGCGGTTGCGGCGCAGAAAGCGCGCGGCGGGTTCGCTCCGGCGTCCGGGCTCGGCCGCGAACAGGCGCTGCAGGTCGCGGTCCAGCACGCTCGGACGGTGGCGCGCGTACGACTCCTGCTTCGCCGCGTAGTGCTCGCGCAGCGTCGTGCGCACCTGCGCGAGCGGCTCGACGTGGCGGCGCGAGCGCACGAGCGGCGACTGTCCGCGCAGCGAGCGCATCAGCTCGTCGACGTACTCGAGCTTCTTG
>JBGANH010000129.1:0-11831 GCA_044222365.1 Candidatus Eiseniibacteriota bacterium | reverse complement strand
GCTCCTGCCGTCGGGCGTGAACTGGGGATTGCTCTGCCAGCGGCGCGCACCGTCGAGCGGCTTCACCTCGGCGCTCGCCACGTCGAGCAGCGCCACGGTCGTCGAGTCGAAGCGCCCGCTCTCGGGCGCGGGCACGCGCGCGAACGCGATCGTGCGGCCGTCGGGCGACCACGACAGCGGCGAGGGCGGGCTCGACGGCGGGAGCACGAACTCGACGCTCCACGTGCCGCCGGTCAGGCGCTTCGCCTTGCCGCCGTCCGCCGGCTGCAGCCAGATGTGGCGCGCGGGCAGCTTCGTGCGCAGGAACAGGTCCTGTGCGCCGACGTCGAACGCGCTCACGTACTTCTCCTCGCCCGTCTTCTTCGCGGCCGTGTCGGCCGCGACGTACGCGATCGCCGAGCCGTCCGGCTTCCACGCGAACTGCTCGACGCCCGTCGGGCTCTTCGTGAGGAGCCGCGCCTCGCCGCCGCGGAACGGCAGCACCCAGATCTGCGTCTGGTCGTCGGCACCCGGCGCGAGGAACGCGATGGAGGCGCCGTCGGGCGACCACGCGGGCGCGGCCGCGTGCTTGCGGTTGGTGGTGAGCGGGCGCGGCTCGCCGCCGGCGACCGCCACGGTCCACAGCTCGCTCATGTTCTGGTTCGCCTCGTAGTCGGGCTTCGACACCGTGAAGACGACGTCGCGCCCGTCGGGCGACACCTGAGTGGAGCCGACGCCGACCACGCGGCGGAGGGCTTCGAACGTGAACGGTTCGGCGGCGAAGACGGCGGCCGCGAGCGAGACGAACGCGGCGGTCACGGCGAGCGCGAGAAGCGGTCGGCGCATGGGGGCGGGCTCCGATGAAAGAGAGTCGGGCGCGTGGGGGGCGCGGCGGAACGAGATGCCGCACTCTAGGCCGCGCGCGGTGGCGGCCGCCTCGCCGGAAACACGAACGCGGCGGTGAGCTTCACCGCCGCGCCGTTTTCGACTCCGTCCGGGACCCGGTCACTTCGGGTTGACGAGCTCCTCGCCCTCGAGCTGGTCCGGGTACTCGGCCGGCAGTTCGCGCATGTTCTCGACGAACAGCGGCACCTCGGCCGAGAGGTTCTCGAGCGCCGAAGGCCCTTCGGCCTCGCGCAGGATCCGGTACTCGGTGTCGCGCTGCGCCGGCGTGAAGCCCGACTCGCGGATGAGCGTCTCGATCTCGGCGATGGTCGTCTTGTTCAGGTGACCGGTCGCGAGGTGGACGTTCTCCTCGAACAGCGTGCCGCCGAAATCGTCCGCGCCGAAGTAGAGCGCGATCTGCCCCGTCTTCTTGCCCTCGCTGAACCACGTCGCCTGGATGTGGTCGAAGTTGTCGAGGTACAGGCGGCTCGCCGCGAGCACGCGGAAGTACATGTTCGCGCCGGCGATGTGCTTGACCTTCGACTCCATCGGCGTGTTGCCGCGCTTGTACGACCACGGCACGAAGGCCGTGAAGCCGTGCGTCTCGTCCTGCAGCGCGCGGATGTAGTCGAGGTGCTCGACGATCTCGGCCGGCGTCTCGACGTGGCCGTACATCATCGTCGCGGTCGAGCGCATGCCGACCTGGTGCGCGGCGCGATGCACGTCGAGCCACGCCTCCGGTCCACCCTTCTTGACCGAGATGCGCTTGCGCACGCGCGTCGCGAGGATCTCGGCGCCGCCGCCGGGCAGCGTGCGCTGGCCGGCCTCGTACAGCGCCTCGAGCACGCCCTTGATGCTCAGCCCGCTCACCTCGGCCATCTGGTGGATCTCGGGGGCGGAGAAGAAGTGCGGCGTGATGTGCGGGTAACGCTTGCGCGCCTCGCGCACGATGTCCGTGTAGAAGCTCCACGGAATCTCGGGATTGAGGCCGCCCTGCAGCAGCACCGTGGTGGCGCCGAGCTGGTTCGCAGTCTCCATCATCTTCATCACGCCTTCGACGTCGTGCGTGTAGCCGTCCGTCGCGGGCTTGCCGGGCTTGCGGTAGAACGCGCAGAAGTGGCAGTCCACCGTGCACCAGTTCGTGTAGTTCGGGTTCGTGTCGATCACGTACGTGACGAACTTCGAGCCCGTCTTCTTCACGCGCATCTCGTGAGCGAGCGCGCCCATTTCGAGCAGGGGCGCATCGGTCAGGAGGTAGACGCCTTCTTCGGTGGTCAGGCGCTCGCCGCGCGCGATCTTGGCTTCAATGGTGGACCACACCGTCGCTGCTCCTCGGGGATGGGGCGGCCGCAGGCGCTGGGGCCGCGGGCCGCGTCAATCGCGGTGAAATCGTGCGCGGCAGGATACCCGCCGCGGACCCGGTGCGTCGAGCGGGCCGGGCCTGCGCCATGCCGGAAATTGCCGCGGGCGGCCTCCGGATGTCCCGGCAGCCGCCCGAGTGGTGTTTCGTCGCGTGACGCTGCGTTCAGCGCGCGATCACGAGCCGCTGGACCAGCGAGCGGCCCGACACACGCACGCGGGCGAAGTACACGCCCGCCGCGACGGTCTGCCCGCCGGAGTCACGCCCGTCCCATTCGACCGTCATGCGGCCCATGTCGTGCGAGGGAAGCGCGAGTTCGCGCACGCGCCGACCGCCGACGTCGAGCAGCTCGACGCGCTGTCCGGGGGCCACGGCCTCGCCCAGCTGCAGCGTGAGGTGGACGTGCCCGGCGCTCGGCGTCGGATAGGCGCCGGCCCAGCGCGTGCCCGCGAGCGCGGCGTCCTCGACGCCGGTGAACTGCATCACCTGCGCGGGCGTCGGGGTCACGCGGTCGGCGAAGTCCGTGGCGCAGTCGTCCGTGTCGGTGTTCGGGCTGCTGCGCTCGAGCGAGTGCAGCGCGGGAACCGCCGGACGGGCGTGCACACCCGGATAGCTCGCGTTCTTGTACGTGACCACGTCCACGACGGTGTTCGCGCGATCGAGCACGAGCACGGCGTCGCCGGAGTTCGGGATGTTGAACGCCACGTTCGACGCCCAGCCCGTGAACGGCACCATGTCCGGCGTGCCGCCGTCGCTGCTCGTGCACTCGGCGCCGGCGCGCAGGCCGTTCTCGGTCAGGAACGTCGCGCCGCGGTAGGCCACGACGAACGCCGCTCCCGGCTCGAGCAGCACGCCGGAGGGGAACCGCGCCATGCCTTCGTTGCTGCCGGGCGTCTCGGCGTCGCCGATCTTGAACTGCGAGAGCGGCAACACGCTCTGCGAGACGTTCACGATCTCGAGCCACTGCGAGTTCACGCCGCCCTCGAAGAACTCCTCGTTCACGACGATCGGCGCGATGCACGCGCCGCGGCCGTCGAAGTAGGCGTCGAGCGCGTGGTCCACGACGCCGTCCGCGAGTTCCGAGAACGTGCTGCCCGAACCGGCGAGCGCGTACTGCGTGACGACGTCCGCCGCGCGCGAGGGATTGCCGTCGCCCGCGGGCAGGATCTCGTCCGAGGCGTTCGACAGGAACGACGCCGCGCTCACGCGGATCGGATCCGCGGGCACGAACGAGAAGCCGAGCGCCGACCACGGCACCGAGATCTCGCACACGCCGGACGCGCTCACCGCCGCCTGCGCACCGGGGTAGTCGTTGCCGTACGGATCCACGACCCGTGCTCCCTGGCCGCTGCCGAAGCGGGTCTGGACGAGGTACTCCCACGCCGCGTCGGGCGTGACGGCCGCGGCGTCGGCGCCGAGGAAGTTCGCGCCGCCGAGCCCCGTGAAACGGTTGAGATCGAGCGCCACCTGCACCTGCCAGGCGCTGTCCCCGCTCACGGCCACCGGCCCCGTGCAGCGCGCCAGCACGTACAGGCGGTCGTGGTCGCCGGTGAGGCGCACCTGCGTGAGGTCGCACGCGCGCGCCGCGGCCGAGCCGCGCGCGTCGCCCGTGGCGTCGCGCCAGACCAGTTCGCCCGCGCCGTCGGAACGGCGGGCGATGCGCGACGTGTTGTCCGATGGCGGCAGCTGACCGAACCACTCGGAGGGGTTTCCATCCACGACGATGCCCGCGCGGGCGAATGTCGGCGCGAGCACGGTGGAAATCGTCAGGCATGTGAGAAGCGCGAGTTCGCGCGGCCGCGAACGTGTCATGGCAGTTCTCTCCAGGAGAGCGTCACGAACTGGCCGCCGTAGCGGGCCAGGGCCTGCGAGATGGCGTCGCTGCTGTAGAGGATCGTCGCGCCGCCGTTCTGGCGCACTTCCGAGCGGCCTTTCACGATCACGCCGCCGAGGATCCACGCCGTACCGTTCATCTTGAGGTCGCCCTCGACGTACAGGAGACCGCGGTACGAGAACGTCGCGTTCACGGTGAGGTCGCCGTCCACGTAGAGCATGCCTTCGCCGTTGCCGCCGTGGATGCCGATGTTCGTGGACTGGTTGCCCACCGTGGCATCGCCGTCGACGTAGTAGATGCCGTTGAGATTGCCCGGCGCGGTCGCGATCGGGGCGCCGATCCACGACAGGAAGTCGGACTGCGCCATGCCGAGCGCATCCCACGGGCCGGAATAGAAGCCCGTCTGCCCGCTCAGGTTCGCGGACGGCGAGCCGGCCTGGTACGCACCGCCGCCGTTCGTGGTCGCACCGGTCGTCCACGAACCCGGCAGGTTGCCCGATCCGGTTTCGTTGTCGATGCAGTGCGAGGCGTCGCCGGGCATGACGCCACGGCCGTTGTCACCGTCGTTGTCGAGCGTGCTCGCGCTGTGGTTGTAACCGCAGACGACCGCGTTGCCGACGAAGCGGATGTCCTGGTTCGCCGCGAGCGCCGCCTTCGCGACCGCGTTGAACGGCTTCTGGATCACCTCGGTCTGGATCGTCCGCTTGCTCGTGCCCTGCATGCCCGTCGCGGTGATCACGTAGATCGGATAACCCGTGGACGTGTTGACGGGCTCCGGCAGCGTCGGGTCGTAGCGCATGACGGCGGTGCCCGCGGCGTTCGTCTTGTACTTCACCGTCAGCACCCGGTCGCCGCGCGCCGCGGTGCTGTAGTCGAGCCAGTTGCCCGCCGGCTGGCTGGTCGCGAGCCCGGTGCTGTCGGTGCCGAGCGTCGGCACGCTGCCGGCCACGCAGTTGAAGATCTGCGCCACCGCGCTGGGGTTCGCCGGGCTCATGTTGACGTCGTTGTTGCGGATGCGGGACATCGCCTCGCTCACCCCCGCCTCGGCGACGTTGAGCGCCTGCGAGCCGCGGACGTTGTACCCGACCGCGCGGCGATCCATGTTGGCGCTCGTCATGAGCATGATGCCCAGCACGGTGAGCACGAGCAGCACGAGCAGGGCGATGGCGAGCGCCACACCCTTCTCGTCCCGCGACAGCCTCAGTGAGTCCTTCACGTTCGGCACTCCTATCGGATGAAGATCACGAGCGCGCCCGTCGAGGCACCCGACTTCACGCCGACCGCGAGGTCGGACAGGTACGGTGAAGGCGGTGTCGTGGAGTTGAGTCCGTAGTTGAAGTTCGACGACGTCGTCGCCGGCACCATGTTCACGATGTTGCCGTTCGACGGATCGACGCCCGTGTTCGGGAGCGTGCGCACGTCGAGGTAGTAGATCGTCACGCCACCGCCGTACGAGCCTTCCGCGGTGCGCCAGCCCACCACGAGGTCCTGGATGCTCTGCGTGGCGCCCATGTCGGCCATCGTGATGCTCATGACGATGCCCGCCGCGTCCACCGTGCGGTCGTGGCTGAAGTACCAGTACGTGGGGATGCTGTAGTTGCGCAGGTACTTGAGCTGGCCCTGGCTCGCGCTCTTCTGCGTGCCGAACACGACGTCCAGCTTGCCGTCACCGTTCACGTCCGTGACGCCGATCGACGTGACCGCGCCGTCGAGCGACGAGATGGTGTTCTTCCAGAGGAAGCGGTTGCCGTTGGTCCGGCCCGCGCACTTGAAGAACATGACTTCGCCCATGTACGTGCCCGTCTTCGTGCCGACGACGAGGTCCTTCACGCCGTCGCCGTCGAAGTCGGCCAGCGCCATGCACGTGACTTCGCCCATGCTCGCGCCGGGCACGCCGCCCGCGGTCGGGTAGACCTCCTGGCGCGTGTAGGTCGGGGTGGCCGTGTTGCTGTTCTGCCAGACCTCGACGGTGCCTCGTCCGCTCACCGTGGACTTGCTGCCCACGATGATGTCGGGGTAGTTGCCGCCCGAGCAGTCGTACGTGAGCACGGCCTGCACGTCGCCGGCGTCCGTGGTCGTGTAGGCCTGACCGGTCGAGTACGTCGTCGGGATGTAGCCCTCGTTGTTGTTCGAGGACTGCGAGTACCACACGAAGAAGTTGCCCGCGGCCGCCTTCTTCGTGCCCGTCACGAGGTCGGGACGGCGCACGAGGTCGTTGCGGTCGAGCGAGTCGAGCGCCATCGCCATGACGGCGTTCGGCGCCGAGCGCACGTAGCCCGCGCCGGAAGGCGAGGACGGCGACGGATAGAAGAGCGGCGTCGGCGACGCGGCCGGGTACTGGTTGAACCACGCCGAGACCTGATCGGCGCCACCGGCGTCCGCGCCGAGCACGATGTCCGCGTCCTGCCGCGCGTTCTGCGTCTGGTTGCCGTTCCACTCCTTCTCGAGCAGGTCGGTGGACGCGAGGCTGAGCACGCGGCTCGCGTTGAGCGAGATCACGGTGTAGCTCGACATGCCGAAGTTCTTGCCGGTGAGCACCTGGTTCGTCTGCAGCCAAAGGCTCCCGATCGTGGTCGAGTTGGTCGGGAAGAACCCGGCGGGCGGCACGATGAACACGGCGTAGGCGTGCGTGCGCGGCGGATCGTTCGCCGGCACCGCGATCGAGTAGTTGCCCGAGCCGTCCGTGTACGCGTAGCCCTGCACCGTGATGCCGCCGTCGGTCGTGACGCCGACCCAGACGTTGCCGAGCCCGGCGTCCGCGCCGTCCGGCACGCCGTTGCGGTTGTTGTCGCGGAACACCTGGCCCTTGATCGTGCCGTTGCTCGAGCGCTGCAGGCCGTAGCTGTACGAGGCCGTGCCGCCGTTCGTCATCGTGCCCGTGCGCGGGTTCGTCGTCGTCGCGATCATCGAATCCGGGACGTCCGCGCCGACGGTGTAGTTCGCGGCCGAGGCGAACAGGCGCGCATCGCCGTTCGCGTCGGTGTACGCCTCGGTGTTGCCCGGATCGAGTTCGAACTCGATGCCGGCGAGCGAGGGTTCGCCCGCGCCCTGCGTCCCGTCGCCGTCCACGTCCTCGAAGGCGTGCACGTTCACCCAGCCGCCCGCGCGCGCGGTGTCGGCGAAGTCGCGCGACGGCACGGCGGCGCCGGAGACGGTCACGGTGAAGCTGTCGGGGCTCGTGTACACGCCGTAGCCGCTGGGCGGCGTGTGCCGGCACGTGTACGAACCGTTCGGCACGTGGATCGCCCAGTAGCCCGATCCCGACGTGTACCCGATGTAGTTGCCGAGGCGCACCGTGACGCCGGACAGGCCGGTGTCGCCGGTGTTCATCACGCGATCGCGGTTCGCGTCGTCGAAGACGTAGCCGCTCACGACGTAGGTCGCGACGCCCCAGTCGGGGACGCTGCGCATCGAGTTGATCTGCGTGGACAGCGTGGTCGACGGGTAGTTGCCCGAGCCGTCCGGCTTGGAGGACGGCACGGTGACGCGCACCTCGACGCGCTCGATCTCCGTGAGCTGGTCCACGGGCACCGGGCCGTCGTGCCAGTTCCACGGCGTCGAGCTGCCGCGCATGTACACGGTGAAGAGCGGCGGGACCGACCCGCCGGGCCGGCTCACGAGCGCCACGCGTTCCTGCGCGCCGCCGTTGTTGCCGATCGAGTTGCCGGAGGAATCGCCGTACACCTCGCGGACGAGCACGTAGTCGTTCGGGTTCGGCGTCATGCGCGCGTCGGCGCCCTGCGCCGCGGAGATGTCGCTCGCGTCCACCACGCCGTCGTTGTTCACGTCGAGCGTGTAGCGCACGAGCTCGGCGCCCGTCCGGTACTTCGCGGGTGGCGTCCAGTCGGTCGCGTCGAGCGGCTTCGGCTTCGGGCTGCCGCTCGGGCTGTACGCCTGCGGCGACATACGGCGCGCGCTGAGCGTGTCCGGCCAGGGCGAAATGTTCTCGCACAGGATGATCTGCGTGGAATCCACGTACGCGATCGCGGGCTGCGGCGAGCCCGGGTAGCTCATGTCCGTGCCGTAGCCGGCGCTGCGGATGTCGCGCGTCATGAACTCGAGCGCGGCACGCGCGCTCTGTTCCGCCGAAAGACGTTCGGTCGCAGTCTGCCGCGCGCGCGAGGTCTTCATGACGACGAGCGTGATCGCCACGGCGACGATCGCGAACACCACGAGCGTCACCATGATTTCCACGAGAGTGAATCCGCCATCCCTGTCGGAGGGTCGATGGGATTTCCGGAGCTCCATCATCGTCAGCGCCTCACGTAAGTGGTGGCCACGACACTCGAGGCGGAGGATTTTCCGGCTCCCGAGTACGTGACGGTGACATCCACCCGCTTCAGGTTGTCGAGCGGGGCGTTCATCGCGGTGACCGTGTAGAAGCGCCGCCACCGGCCGCTGCCCAGCGACTCCGTCGCCGTGCCGGAAGGATGACGCCCCACGGAGAGCGTCGAGTCGGACCAGTGCGTACCCGTCAGCTGTTCGATCTTCTCCTGCGCGTAGTCGTTCGCGGACGTCGTCAGGTGGTCCTGCGCCTGGGCACGCGTACCCGCGGGGAACATGCGGGCCACGGCGAGCACGCCGACCGAGAGGATGACGAGAGCGACGAGCACCTCGACGAGCGACATGCCGCGTTCGCGGCGCGCGGATGTGCGGTGACCGTTCATGCGCGCCCCCTACCGGACCAGCACGATGCCGGAGAGCTGGACGCTCACCGTGTCGCGCTGTCCCGAAGCGTCCTTGAGGATGACGTACGTCGAGGTCGACGCGCGGCCGTCCGTGCCGAACGTGAGGCCGGTGCCGCTGCCGCTCGCGTACGTGATGTTGCGCGGGAGATTCCAGCGCGAGCGCACGGTGCCGTTGTGCACGTGAAAATCGCCGGCGCCCGTGGAGTCGAGCGCGAAGTGGATCGTCTGCGCCTCGTGCGTGGACATGGCGCGCGCGCGGAGGTTCTGCATCGACGACGCGATCTCGTGCGAGGCGCTCTTGAGCGCGCTCGACTGCATGTAGTGCTGATAGGCCGGCACCGACATGGCGAAGAGCACGCCCATGATCGAAACCACGATCAGGAGTTCGATCAGGCTGAATCCGGAGTTGGAACGACGACCGCTCATGCGCATTCTCCACTCAAGTGCGACGAAAACACCGCGCGTCCTTGCGTGAAGGTCATCGTCGTTTTCACACGCGTTCTTCACGACAATCCTCTGCAAGTGGGGTGTTTGCAGCCCACTTGCATTGCGATTGCGCTCTCAGTCCCCAAACCGCTCAGCGCACCTCGCGCCATGACAGCGTGATGATTTCCCGGGTCGCCCGGCCGAGCGCGCGGTTGATCGCGTCGCGGCTGTAAACCATGGCGGGACCGTTCGTCAGCGTGCACGTGCTCTCCGAACGGCCGTGCACGACGACACCTCCGACCACCGTCCCGGTCGCTTCGGAGGTGAAATCACCCTCCACGTAGATCAGCCCCCGGAAGGCGGTGACCCCGGTCAGGTGCAGGTCGCCGTCCACGTAGAGGACGCCCTCCCCGCTCAGCCCGGCGACGTCGTACGTCTGCAGTCCGTTCGCGAGCGTGCCGTCGTCGTCCACCCAGACCACGCCGTCGAAGCGCGACGGCGTCGCGGTGTGCGTGCCGAGCAGCGTGACGAACTCGGCGCGCGTCATGCCGAGCAACTCCCAGGGACCCTCGTAGAAACCGGACTGGGCCTCGATCGTCGCGGACGGAATACCTGCGACCTGCGAGCCGTTGTTCGTCACGGTGCCGCCGGACCAGATGCCCGGCAGGTTGCCCATGCCGACCTCGTGGTGCACGCACGAGGGCGAACCGGTGCGACCGAGCGCCGCGTCCTCGAACTCGCTGTCCGCCTCGTGCTGGTAGCCGCAGATCGAGACGTCGCCCTCGAGGTGCACGTCCACTCCGCTGCACAGCGCCGCGTTCACGTTCAGGTGGTGCGGCTTCCAGATGAACTCCGCCTGGATACGCGTGCGATCACCGTTCACCTTGCCGGTGGACGTCACGCGGTAGACGGGCATGCCGCACGTCGTGTTGAGCGAGGGTGACTGTTCGTCGTCGTAGCGCACGATCGCGCCGGACGTCGCGTCGAGCCGGAAGCCGAGCGTGAGTACGTCCTCGCCGCGCGTGGCGGAGCTGTAGTCGAGCCAGTCGCCCGTGCGCTGCGCCGTCGCGAGCGCGAGCGTGTCCGTGCCCACCGAAGGCACGAGCCCGCTCGTGGTGAGGAAGATCTGCACGGCGGAAGCTCTCACGTCCTCGTTCAGCGTGATCTCGCCGCTGCGCATGCGCGAGATCACCTCGGCGACGCCGGCGTCCGCCGCGCTCAGCGCGCGCGACGTGCGCAGGCCGTGCCCGCTGATCTTGCGCTGCGTGGACAGGTTCTGCATGACCGCGGTCGCGAGCAGGCTGATGACCAGCAGCACCACGATCGCCATGACGAGCGCGACGCCGCGTTCGTCCTTCGCGCTCCTGCGGGCCGGGGCGGTCATCGCGTGTACACCACGAAGTAGCCCACCGTCGTGGACGACTTCCAGCAGATCGCGAGGTCGGTCTTGTAGGGCCCCGAGGTCGCGGGGCTCGACGTGTAGTTGAAGTTGCCCGTCGTCATCGCCACCACCTGCTTGGTGACCGAGCCGCCCGAAGGATCCACCGACGACGTCGAGATCGAGCCGCCGACGTTGTAGAAGATGCGCACGCCGCCCGCGCCCGAGCTCGTGCTCGTGACGTAGCCGACGGCGACGTCCGCCGACGAGCTGCCGCCCAGATCGGCGACGGCCATGGACAGCACGCAGCCGGGGGCGGAGAAACTCTGGCTCGACGAGTACGTCCAGGTGCTCGTGGAGTGCGTGTTGCGGTAGACGAGGATGCGGCCCGCCGTCGAGCTGGTCTTGGTGCCGAGGACGATGTCGGGATAGCCGTCGCCGTCCACGTCGGTGAGCGCCATCTGCTTGGGATTGTCGGTGCTGAGCGTGAACATGTTGCGGTAGCGGAACCGGCTGCCGTTCGTGCGCCCGATGTTGTCGAGCACGATCACCTCGCCGGAATACGTGCCGGTCGACGTGGCGATCACCATGTCCTTGTCGCCGTCGCGGTCCATGTCGGCGAGCGAGATCTGCTGCGCCTCGCCCATCTTCGAGCCCGGCACGCTGGCGGCCGACGGATACGTCTCCTGCTTGCTGTAGTTCGGGCTCGTGGCGTCGTCGCTCTGCCAGATCTCGACCGTGCCCTTGTTCGAGCTCGTGCGCGTGCCCACGATCAGGTCCACCTGCGTGCCTCCCGAGCAGTCGAGCGCACGCACCTGCAGCACGCGGCCGGCGTCGCCCGTACCGAGCCGGCGCACGTAGCTCGTGGGGATGCTCGCCCCCGTGCGCGTCCACAGCTCGATGTTGTTGGATCCGGTGAGGCCGGGAACGAGGTCCGGCGCGCGCGGGGTGCTGCCGCGGCGCAACGTGTCCGCGTACAGGCTGTAGGGGGTGTTGCCGAGCAGCGTCGTGACCGCGCTGGTGCTCGAGAACGGGGTCCCCCCGGCCGTCCAGCCGTTCGTGACGTAGCTCCACGCCGGAATGCCCCAGACGCTCGTGACGTACGCGAGATCCTGGTCGCCCTTCGTGTTCGGGGTCGTGCCGCCCGCGTCGTTCTCCCAGAGGTCGGTCGCGATCATCGCGGTGGCGGGATAGCCCGAGAAGCTCGCGCTCGCGAACGTGCCGAAACCGAAGTCGTATCCGCTCAGCGCGACGCCGGTGAGCACGAGACCGGTGTGCAGC
>JBGANH010000128.1:0-11903 GCA_044222365.1 Candidatus Eiseniibacteriota bacterium | reverse complement strand
GCGACGTGCCGTCCGGAGTCGTCGCGTTCACGCGGTCACCCGACCTTCCAGAGGAAGGACAGCATCTTCCAGTTCGTGAAGTAGTAGACGATGAAGCACACGAAGAAGACGGCGACGAGCACGACCGTGCCCTTCACGCCTTCGCGGTGCTGAAGCTCGGCCACTTCGCCGGTGTGCACCTGCGCGGGCAGCTTGAGCACGCCCTGCGGAATGCCCGACGCGCCGGCCTTCATCGCTTCCTCCGTGACCGGCTTGCCGAAGAACACCGTCGCCACGGCGATCGCGATGAACATGAGCGCGCCCGTCGCGGCGAGCATGCCGCCGACGCCGAAGAGCACCTGCACCAGTTCGGATGCCGGCGGCAGTTCGACCGGGAACGGCGAGCCCGCGAACGACGAGTCCCAGTGGCGGCGAGGCATGCCGAGGATGCCCATGAAGATCATGCCCATCGCCATCGCCACGATGCCGCCGCCGAAGACGAACGGTTGCACCTTCGCCATGCCCCAGAACGCGACTCGCTTGCGGAAGATGAGCGGCAGCACGTAGTAGGTGACCGCCATGAACGCGAGCGTCGTGCCGCCCACGACCGTCGTGTGGAAGTGGCCGGGAATACGGAGCGTGTTGTGGGCCATGATGTTGATCTGCTCGGTGCCGAGCGTGACACCCGTGATGCCGCCCATGAAGCCGAAGATCACGAGTGAAAGCCACATGCCCGAGAACCCGGGATCGCTCCAGGGCGCCTTGCGCAGCCATTCGAACAGCCCGTTCGTATAGCCGCGCAGACGCTGGCCGGTCTCGATGCCCGCAGGCACCGTGAAACCGTGCACCATGCTCGCGAGCACGGCGAGGTACATCGCGTAGCTCGTGTTCCAGATCTTCCACGCCGAGCCCATGCCCGGATCCACGAGCAGGTGGTGCGCGGACGCCATCGAGATGAAGAGCACGTACAGCACGAACGCCATGCGGCTCACCTTCTCGTTCAGCACCACGCCGCCGACCGTGAGGCCGCCGAGCAGGTACCACACCGACACCATCGCGGCGACGTTGATCTGCTGCGACGAGTGTCCGAGCCCCCACCACACCATGCGGTAGACCTCGGGATCGATGTTCCCGATGTCCATGGACCAGAGCCACGTCGGGATGTACACGGCCGCGCCGTGCAGCAGCGTGATGACCGCGATGATCGCCGCCGTCGTCGCGCCGAACGTGACGAGCGGCACCGAGCCCGAGTAGGTCTTCTCCTTCTTCGCCACGACGAGCGAAGCGAAGAACAGGCTCACCGCGATCAGCGCGCCGACCGCGAACAGGATCACGCCGAGGTAGTAGTTCGGATGGGCCCGCAACGGTGGATACGACGTGAACAGCACGTCGGCGTTCCCCGTGAACACCATCCAGTCCACCATGCCCGCGCCCACGACCATGAGCGCGAACGCGCCCCACGCGAGCTTCGGCGCGGGCTGGCGGCAGCCGAGCACGACCGGCCCGGCGAAGTAAAGCACCGCCATCTCGAAGAAGATGACCCAGAAGATCAGCATGTTCAGGCCGTGCGCCGTGAGGAACCGGTAGTACTGCTCGGCGGGCAGCAGGTGGATGGCCTGCCAGCGCGTGAGCACCAGTCCGATCGCGGCGAGCGCCCCGACCAGCATGGCGACCACCGCGACCACGGCGTTCGCCTGGATGAGCAGTTCGGAATCGCGGTTCACCTGCAGACCCGTGACCGGGCATCGGCGGAACCGCTGGGCGAGGCTTTCGAGCGTCGCGCTCATGTTCCTTCCTTTCAGTCCTCGACGAGGACCTTGCCGACCATCAGGTGATGGCCGATGCCGCAGAACTCGTTGCAGATGATCCGGAAGTCACCCGAGCGGTTGGGCACCACGCGCAGGCCGTAGTCGTAGCCGGGGATCACCTGGAAGTTGAGGTTGACGGGATACAGGCTGAAGCCGTGGTTCACGTCGGCGGAGGACAGGTGCAGCGTGTACTGCACGCCCTTCTTGAGCTTCAGCGCCGGGTACCACTGCCACTGGCGGCCGACGAGGTAGACGTCGGCGCCGGGCGGGGGCGCGACCATCGGCATGCCGCCCTCTTCGCCCACCTGGTACTCCTGCACGAAGCGCGCGACGCGCGCCTCGTAGGCTTCGGGCGTGACGCGATAGCGGATGCCGGAGGGGTTCTGTCCGCCCTTGAAGTGCCAGAACGGCATCATCGCGAACAGCACCAGGCACCAGACGAACGCGATCGCGATCCAGGTCTTTTCCTGCTTGCCCGCCGGGGACCACCAGATGCCCTGCGGCGGCACGACTGCGGAATGGAACTCGTGCGTGGACATGCGGCCTCCGGTCAGGGCAGCGGGGCGGGCCGGAGCGACAGGATCTCGGCCAGGCCCCAGAGCGTGTAGAACGCGAGCATCACGACGATGCCCGCGACGAGCAGCAGGAACGGCTGGTCGAGCAGCTTCTGCCCGAGAGGCACCTTCTCCTCGTTCGAACCCGCCGGCTTTCGTTCGGACATGACGGCCTCCTTCGTGGGACCGCGGGGCCGCGTGAGGCGCCCCGGTCGCCGCGAAGGTGCCAGCGAGCGCCGGTCCGGCGTTATGACCGCCGTCATACGTGCGCACGAAAAAGCGCCCGGCCCTCGCGAACGATCGCGAGGGCCGGGCGCTGGGATACGAACGATCCGGTGTCGGGCTTCGCTACCTGCCCGTGCGCACGGAAACCGGCTGCGGTCCGCTCGGGACGTTGGCGGTGAGGTGGCACTGGTCGCAGCCGCTCGCGTTCACGCCACCGGCGGCGGTGAACACGAGACCGAACGGCTGGTCGGAACCGTGCGCGCGATGGCAGCTCAGGCAGAACACGCCGTTGCGGGTCGCGTCCACGATGTGCGACGAACCCCAGTCACCCGAGTTGCTGGTCACCGGGCGCACGCGCGGCGTGCTTCCGAATCCCGATCCGACGCCGGCGTTCCAGTGCGCGGGAACGGTGGTCCCCTTCGACTCGCCCTGCGCGATGTTGTTCGTGGAAGCGCGCTCGCTGTCGTACGCGGGATGCCGCACGTGATTCCCGGTGCCCGTCGGGTCGGTGTAGTAGTCGCCGCTGAAGACGTGGTGGCAGTCGATGCAGATGTTGCTCACCTCGCGCAGCGTGTAGCTGTTCATCGTGCCGAACGAGACGTTGGCTTCCTCGTAGCGGTCGAGGTTCACGGCGGCGGGGTTCGTGAACAGCCCGAGGTCCGGCGTGCTCGCGGGATCGCTCGCCCACTGCAGGTTGCGGGCCTTGCCGTTGCCGTGCGCGTTGTGGCAGTCGATGCACGTGACCTGCATCTGGTCGCCGGCGCTGAAATGGCAGCGGTTGCAGAAGTCGTACGAGCCGCCCGACTTCGGCAGGCCGCGGCCGAGATCGTGGCCGTTCGGGTTCGCGATGCCCGGCATGCCGAAGTGCCCCGCTGAGCGCTGCACGAGACCGTTGACGTCCGCACCGACCACGTCGGGAGCGAACGACTGGTTGTCGTGACAGGAGATGCACAGGTCGAGCGGATCGCTCGCGCGCAGCAGGTTCTCGCTCGGCGCGCCCGTGTACGGCACCAGTTCGTTCATGCCGAGCTGGGCGGGATTGCGCGCGTGCGTCTGCGAGGCGTGCGCGATGTGGCAGTCCGAGCAGACCATCTCGGTGCCGTTGTGATAGCGCGGATCCGCGTCCGGAAAGGCACCCGCGGTCGCCCGCGAGGGAGAGGACGTTGCGGGACGGCTCTCCTTGTGGATACGCGGCGGATTGGCACGGTCGTAGGCGGTCGCCACGTGGGCGATGCCCATGGCGATGATCGCGAACGCACCAGTGGCGAGAGCGAGACGCAGGCGGGATGCGGCGTTCATATGGACTCCACCCCGAGAGGGAATCCTCTCGTGGCGCAAGGTTCGAAGAACGCGAGCCTCTGCAAGCGGGTGCGTGGTGCCGGGGGGACAACCGCGTCCACCTTCGGGAGACTTCGCCGGACGGTGTTCATGAAAGGTGGATGGACGAGAAGAGAGTCGCTGATTTCACCTATCCCGCACCAGTGGGCCGAAAGTGGCAGTGCCGGCTGCCGGATCGGGCACTTGGGAGGCCCCTCGTTCGCAGCAGCGTGCCCGCCCATGGCTCGCTCCCCCCTGCCGGTTTCGCTCGCACGCCCGGCCACGCGCTCGCCGGAGACCGCGCTGTGGGCGGTCACCCTGCTGGCGGCCGCCGCACACGCGACCTTCGCCGCCAGTGCGGGCGGTTTCTGGCGGGACGAGGCGAACACGGTCGCCTTCGCCTCGATGGGTTCGCTCGCCGAGCTGTTCGCCCACCTCCGGTACGACTCGGCCCCGCCGGCGGTGGCGCTGCTCCTGCGCGGGGCGATCGCGCTGGGGCTGCGCACGGATTTCGAACTGCGCCTGGTCGGCGCGGTCGTCGGGATCGGGGCGCTCGCCGCGCTCCTGGCCGGAGCGCGTGCCTTCGGCGCCCGGCTGCCGGTGGCGACCCTCGGGCTCTTCTCGCTGAACGCCTGGGTGATCCGGGGCGGTGACATGCTGCGCCCGCAGGGCCTCGCGATGGTGGCGACCGCGCTCGCCTTCTTCGCGGCGGCCGCCGTGGCCCGCGCGCCGTCCGCCCGCCGCCTCGCCGCGCTCGCCGCGGCCGGCGCGTTCGCCGCGGCGTGCGCCTGGACCACGCTGCCCCTGCTCGGGGCCCTCGCCGCCGCGCTGGCGTTCGTCGCGGCCGGCGAGCGTTGCGCCCGCCGCGCGGCCGGCGCGCTCGTGCTGCTCGCCGGCGCCGCGCTCGTGGTGGCGCCCCTGCTGGCCGACATTCGCGCCGCGAACGCGTGGTCGTCGCTCGTCCGCACGGGCGCGCGGCCCGGCACGCTGCTCACCGCGCTCAGCGCCACGTCGCGCTTCGACCTGCCGCTCTGGGCCGCGCTCGTCGCGCTGGCGGCCGCGACCACGCTCGCGGGCCCGCGGGCGCGGCGGACGCCCGCCACGCGCTTCGCGCTGGTGGCGCTCACCGCGGGCACCGCGGCGAGCCTCGCTTTCCTGTGGTGGAGCGCGCTGCCGACGCAGCCGTGGTACCACCTGCCGCTGCTCGCACTCGCGTGCGCCGCGCTCGACCTGTTGCTCGCTCTGGTGTTCGATTCCCCCGGAAGGCTCGCCGCCGCCGCCGCGGCGACCGCGCTCGTCGCCGCACTGCACGGCTTCGCGCTCTTCGACGACCTGCGCCTGCGAACGACGAACGTGGACCTGCTCGCCGCCCAGCTCTCGCGGCTCGCGGGCGCCGGCGACTTCCTGGTCGTGACGCCCTGGCAACTCGGCGTCTCGTACACGCGCGTCGCCGCGCCGGGGCTGGCCTGGAGCACGCTGCCCCCGCTCGCGGACACGCGCATCCACCGCTACGACCTCGTGCGTGAGGCGATGCGCCGGCCCGAGGTCGCGGACGAGGTGAACGCGCGCGCGCTCGCCACGCTCGCGGCCGGACGCCGCGTGTTCGTGCTCGGCTCGCTGCCGCCCACGAGCGCGCGGCAGGTCTCGCCGCTGCCGCCGGCGGCCCCGTCGGCGCTCGGCTGGAACGCGGATGCCTACACGCTGGCGTGGACGCGGCACTTCCTCTCGGACGTGATGCCCGGCGCGTCCTCGGCGCGGCCCGTGGCCGGGCTGCGCACGAACGTGAGCCCGTACGAGGATGCGCAGCTCTACGTGCTCGAGGGCCCCGGTCGCCGGCCGGATGCGGGTGGCGCCGCGGGCACCCCAACGGTGACACTGCGCAGATGATCCGCACGCCCTCCTCCCTCGCCCGCTTCGCGAGCGCGCTCGTGCTCGCGCTCGCCGTGCTCGCCGCCTTCGCCGGCGTGCGTCGCAACGGCTGGGTGCTGATCGATGATCCCATCTACGTCACCGAGAACCCCCACGTCGCGACCGGTCTCACGCGCGACAACCTCGCGTGGTTCCTGCACGCGCCACACGGCGGCAACTGGCACCCACTCACGTCGTGGTCACACCTGCTCGACGTGGCGGCCTTCGGGCTCGACCCCGCCGGGCCGCACTTCGTGAACCTCGCCCTGCACGTCGCGAACGCGCTGCTGCTGCTGTTCGTGCTCCGGCGGCTGACCGGCGCGTGGTGGCGCTCGCTCGCCGTCGCGGCGCTGTTCGCGCTGCATCCGCTGCGCGTGGAATCCGTGGCGTGGATCTCCGAGCGCAAGGACGTGCTGAGCGGCTTCTTCTTCCTGCTCACGCTGATCGCGTGGAAGCGCTGGACCGAGGCGCCCTCGCCCGCGCGCTACGCGCTCGTGTGCGGCTCCCTCGCGCTCGGGCTCGCGAGCAAGCCCATGCTCGTGACCACGCCCGCGGTCCTGTTGCTGCTCGATGCGTGGCCACTCGACCGGCCGGTGTTCACGCAGCGCGGCGCGTTCGCCGCCCGGCTGCGCGAGAAGGCGCCGCTGTTCGCGATCGCTTTCGTGTTCGCCGCGCTCACGTGGTGGGTGCAGCGGGCGACCGGCGCGATGAGTGAAGGTTCCGTGCTGCCGTTCACGACGCGCGCCGCGAACGCGCTCGTGACGCCGTGGCGCTACGTGTGGGCGACGCTCTGGCCGGTGAAGCTGGGCGTGTTCTACCCGTTCCCCGCCCACGTCGCGCCGACGGCCGTGGCCGCGTCCGTGGCGGCGATCGCCGCCTGCCTCGCGCTCGCCTGGCGCGAACGCTGCCGGCGGCCGTGGTTGCTCGTCGGGGCGCTGTGGTTCCTCGGCATGCTCGTGCCGGTTTCCGGCATCGTGCAGGTCGGCCGGCAGGGCTGGGCCGACCGCTACAGCTACCTGCCGACCATCGGGCTCGCGATCGCGTTCGTGTGGACCCTCGGCGAAATCGCCGCGCTCTGGCCGCTCCTCCGCCCCACGATCCGGGGCCTGACGACCGGGGCCTGCATCGTGCTCGCGTTCGCGACTTCGTGGCAGGTCGCGCGCTGGAAGGATTCCGAGACGCTCTTCGCGCACACCGCGCGCGTGGTGCCCGGCAACGTCACCGCGCTCGTGGGGCTGGGGAACGCTTACATGAAGGAGGGCAACCGCGCGCAGGAAGCACTCGTGCCGTTCCGCGAGGCGCTGGCGCTCGAACCCGGCAACTTCGAGGCACGCGATCGCCTGGCGATCGTGCTCGAGCAGCTCGGACGTTTCGAGGAAGCGCTCGCCGTCACGCTCGACGGCCAGAAGCTCCGTCCGACCGCGGCGGGATGGTTCCGTGTGGGCATGCTGGAGACGCGTCTCGGGCGCGATTCACTCGCGTGCGAGGCGTTCGCGAGATCGGCGAAGCTCGATCCCCGGCACGCTCCGACGCACTTCCAGTGGTACGGCTCCCTGCAGAAGCTCGGGAAGTCGAGCGAGGCGATCGAACAGCTGTACGCCGCGATCGAGCTCTCGCCCGGGGACGGCGGCTTCCTCACGACGGCCGCCTACCTGCGGGCGACTTCGCCCGATCCCGGCGTCCGGGACGCCGCCGAGGCCGTTCGGCTGGCGGAACGCGCTCGGACCGTCGCGGGATACCAGGACGCCACGCTGGAGGCCACCATCGCGGCAGCCTGCGCGGAAGAGGAACTCTGGAGTGAGGCGATCGCCTCGGCCGAGCGGGCCCTGAAGCTCGTCCGGGCCGGCATGACGAGCCGTGAAGTCCGCCTGATCGAGCAGCAGCTCGCGCTCTACCGCGCTCACCAGCGCTAACCCGCCGCCGGGCCGCCCTTCCCCGGATAAAACTTCCGGTCCGCGATCTCGTCCGGCAGGTGCGGCTGCTTCTTCGCCGCTTCCGGATCGTCGTGGGCGTACGCGTACCCCTTGCCGTAGCCGAGTTCCTTCATGAGCGCGGTCGGCGCGTTGCGGATCACGAGCGGCGGCGGCAGCGAGCCCGACTGCTCGATCTCGGCCATCACCGCCTTGTACGCGACGTACGCGGCGTTCGACTTGGGCGCGAGCGCGAGATGCACGACGGCCTGCGCGAGCGCCAGCTCGCCCTCGGGCGATCCGAGCTGGTGGTAGGCGTTGAACGCCGCGGTGGTGATGAGCAGCGCCTGCGGGTCGGCCTCGCCGACGTCCTCGCTCGCGAAGCGCACGAGCCGGCGCGCGATGTAGAGCCGGTCCTCGCCCGCCGCGACCATGCGACCGAACCAGTACAGCGAGGCGTCCACGTCGGAGTCGCGCAGGCATTTGTGCAGCGCGCTGATGAGATTGAAGTGCTCCTCGCCCGCCTTGTCGTAGCGCAGGTGGCGGCGCGCGAACGCCTCGCGCACGTCGTCGGCGACGATGCCGCGTCCCTGCGCCTCGGCGCTGGCGGCGGCGATCTCGAGCGTGGTGAGCGCGCGGCGCGCGTCGCCGTCGGCGGCCGCCGCGAGCAGGTCGAGCGCCTCGCTCTCGGCGGCCACGCGGTTCGCGAGCCCGTGCTCGGAGGTGAGCGCGCGCTCGAGCAGCGCGCGGATGTCGGCGGGCTGCAGTTCTTTCAACACCAGAACTCGAGCACGCGAGAGAAGCGCGGAGTTCACCTCGAAGCTCGGGTTCTCGGTGGTGGCGCCGATGAAGACGATGTCGCCGCGCTCGACGTGCGCGAGGAACGCGTCCTGCTGCGCCTTGTTGAAGCGGTGGATCTCGTCCACGAACAGGATGGTCGGCTTGCCCGTGCGCTTGCGCGTCGCGGCGGCGAGCGTCATGACCTCCTTCACTTCCTTCACGCCCGACAGCACCGCCGAGATCTGCACGAACGGCGCGCCCGCGGTGCGCGCGACGAGGCGCGCGATGGTCGTCTTGCCGGTGCCCGGAGGACCCCAGAGGACGATCGACGACAGGTGGCGACCGTCACGCATGAGCGCGATCGGGCTGCCCGCATGCAGCAGGTGCTGCTGTCCCGCGAGTTCCTCGAACGTGCGCGGGCGCATGCGGTCGGCGAGCGGCGCAGTGGGCGATGCCGCGTCCAGAGGGTTCGAGCCATACCCCGAAGAGGCGCTGGAGGCGCCATCGTCGTCACCCGCCCCAAAAAGATCCGGGCTCACGGCTTCACCGCTCCCATCCGTCCGAGCAGCAGCCGCACCGCCTCCTCCACGTTCTCGGGCCGGCCGAGGTCCACGCCGCGCGACTCGAGCGCCTGGAACAGCTCGGCGAGCACGGGCGCTTCGATGTTCGTGCGCTTGAGCAGCTCGACGTCGCGGAAGATCTCCGCCGGCGGGCCCTGTGCGAGGATCTCGCCGCCGCGCTTGAGCACGTACACCTTGTCCGCGAGCGGCTGCACGAGCTGCACGTCGTGCGTCGCCACGACGAGCGACACGCCGTGCTCGCGATTGAGCCGGTTGAGCAGGTCCACGATGTCGTTGCGCGACGCCGGGTCGAGCCCCTCGAACGGCTCGTCGAGCACGAGCAGCTCGGGCTCGAGCACGAGCGCGCCCGCGAGCGCGACCTTGCGCTTCTCGCCGCCCGACAGGTAGTGGCAGACCTTGTGCGCGAGGTGCTCGATGCCCACCTTGCGCAGCGCCACGCTCACCTTTTCGCCCACCTCGGCGTCGGTGTAGCCGTAGTTGCGCGGGCTGAACGAGACGTCGTCGTACACGGTCGGCGCGATGATCTGCTCGTCGGCGTTCTGCAGCAGCACGCCGACGCGCTCGCGGATCTTGCTGAAGTGCTTGGCCGGGTCGGCGCCGAACACCTGCACGTCGCCTTCCTGCGGCGCGAGCAGCCCGAGGATGTGATAGAGGAGCGTGCTCTTGCCGCAACCGTTCGGCCCGAGGATGACGACGCGCTGGCCCTTCTCGACCACGAAGTCGAGGCCGCACAGGTGCACGCTCGTGCGATCGGGATACGTGTGCCGCACGCACGACACATGGACGATCGGTTCACTCATGGACGGCCCACCTCCCCCAGCAGGATGCGCGACGCCAGCACGGCGGCGAACGCGGCGACGACCCAGAAGTCCTCGGCGCGGGTGTCGCGCCAGTGACGGCAGCCGCAGATGCGGCCGGAATGCCCGCGCAGGTGCATGACCTGGTAGAGGCGCTGGCTGCGCTCGAAGCCGTGCAGCACGACGGTGCCGACCGCTTCGCCCATGCGCTCGCCGCGGCGGCGCAGCGAACCGCCGAGAGCGCCGCGCAGGAACAGCGCGCGCCACAGCCGCTCGAGCCGCTGCAGGAGCACGAACACGGCGCGGTACGTCAGGAACAGGCTGTCGCCCACGACGCGCGGCAGCAGGCGCGAGATCGGCGCGAAGAGATCCGGGTAGGGCGTCGTGCCCACGAGCCAGAGCGCGACGACGCTGGCGACGACGGGCCGCAAGGCGGTGACCGCGACCTCGTCGAGGTGGCCGTTCCAGCGCGAGAGCAGCCAGAGCGCGGCGAAGAAAAGTGGCGTCGTGGCGGCGAGCGCGACGAGCTTGAGCGGCAGGCGCGCGGTGAGCGCGAGCAGCACGGCCACGCCGAGGAACACGAGCAGCGGCCCCCACGACGGCGTGAACACGGCCACACCGATCGTGACGAGCGTGAAGAGCAGCTTCGAGAGCGCGCTCGCGCGGTGCCACGCGGTGTGCCCGGCGCTCGCGTACTGGTCGATCTGGGCGAAGGTGTTGATCATTTGCGTGTACTCGACGCCTCCGGCGTCACCGAGTCGGCGTCCGCCTCACTCCCCCGGCCATCGCCGCGGGCGACCGCCTCGCCCACCGGCACCGCGGCGCCGGAGGCGCCGGAAGCGCCGCCCGGCAGCAAATCCGGCCGCACGCGGTCGAGAAAGTGCGCGAGCCCCAGCGCGAGCAGCGACTCCACCGCGACCGCGACGAGCAGCAACGGCGCGAGCAGCGCGACGAGCGCGCCACCCTGCAGCCAGCGCAGCGTGTGGTGCACTTCCTCGTCGGACGCCGTCGCGGGCGAGAGCTTCACACTCAGTGCGAGCACCACGATCCACAGCGCGCTCGACAGCAACTGCGAGAACGCCGTCGCGAGCGCCACGGCCTGCGGGCGCTTCATGCGGCCCGCCAGCACGCCGTACACCGGGCGTGCCGACATCGCCCCCAACCCCAGCACGAGCGCGTTGAGTCCGATCACCGTGAACCCTCCCTGCCCCATGAGCGCGAGGATCACCGTGACGACGAAGCTCACCTGGAAGGTGGACGCCGGGCCGAGCAGGATGCCGACCGGTCCCGCGAGCGTCATGCAGTAGTCGAACGCCGTGATGGGCACGGGGATCGCCATGACGGCGAGCATGAGCCCGCCGAGCGCGCTCTGGAACGCGATGCGCTGCGGGCCGGCGCCGCGCGTGAACGCGGCCGACACGAGCACGCCGGCCAGGGCGAGCAGCAGTCCGGCGATCCAGACGAGGGGCGGCAGTACGCCGTCGGGGATGTGGAGATGGGACACGGGAGTCCTTGGGATGTGCCTGGGGGGATTGCGGTGCGTGCAGCCTACCTACGGAGCCCACGCGAGCGCCACACCGGCCGCCCGGGCCCCCGCCTCGCGCAGCGTCCCGAGCGCGGATTCCAGCGTCGCGCCGGTCGTGACGACGTCGTCCACGAGCAGCACGCGGCGGCCCTTCAGGACCGCGGCATCCGCGGCCGCGAAGGCCCCGGCGAGGTTGCGGCGGCGCGCCGCGCCCCCGAGCCGCGCCTGCGCGGGCGTGGCGCGCACGCGCACGAGCAGGCCCTCGAGGTGCGGCGCGCCCAGTTCCCGCGCGAGCGCCGCCGCCAGGGCCGCGGCCTGGTTGTAGCCGCGCTCGCGCCGCCGCGCCGCGTGCAACGGCACCGCCATCACGAGGTCGGGACGACGCGTGGCACGCGGCAGCGCGCCCGCCAGCACCGGACCGAGCGCGCCGGCGAGGGAGGGCCGCTCCGCGTACTTGAGCGCGTGCACGAGCGCGCGCGAGCGCTCGTCGAGCTGCCACGGGGCATGCACCGCGAAGCC
>JBGANH010000127.1:0-12353 GCA_044222365.1 Candidatus Eiseniibacteriota bacterium | reverse complement strand
GCCGACCGCCGGCACGCCGACGGACGTGCAGGCGACGGTGACCGACCCGAACAGCATCCCGATCAACGCGGTCACGCTGACGTGGGGCACGACGGCCGGCACGCTCACCAACATCATCGGCATGGTGAACACGACCGGGAACACGTACCTCACCAGTTCGCAGATCCCGGGGCAGGCCGCGGGTGTCGTGATCTACTACCGCGTCACCGCCGAGGACGATTCGGCCACGACGCAGTCCGCCATCCAGTCGTACACGATCGGTGGCGGCGGTGGCGGCGGCACGCCGGCGACCATCACGTCGGTCGGCGAGATGAGCGACTCGACGCTGCTCGTGTTCTTCAGCGAGCCCGTCGCGCAGTCGAGCGCCGAACTCCCGAGCAACTACACGATCGGCGCCAAGGTGGCCGTGAACGCCATCCGCGACAACCAGAACCAGGTGCTCGTCACGTTCCGCGGTCTCACCGCCGGCACCAACACGCTGACGGTGAACGGCGTGGCCGACCAGCAGGGCGACATCACGATCGGCGCGACGAAGTCGTTCAATTACGTGGACGTCACGATCCCCGCCGGTTACTACGACGGCACCGCGGGCCTGAAGGGCTCGGCGCTGATGATCAAGCTCCACAACATCATCAAGGCGCACACCGTCGTGAGCTACTCGTCGCTGCTCACGTGGTTCCAGATCACCGACATCAAGCCGAACGGCAAGGTGTGGGACATCTACTCCGACATCCCGGGCGGCACGCCGCCGTACGAGTTCACCTTCGGCCAGACGGGCAACGTCTCGTCGAGCGAAGGCGTCACGTACAACCGCGAGCACTCGACGCCGCAGTCGTGGTTCAACCAGGTCTCGCCGCCCGTCTCGGACGCGTTCCACATCTATCCGACCGACGGCAAGGTGAACGGCGTGCGCAGCAACGACGCGTACGGCGTCGTCGCCACGCCGACCTTCACTTCGTTGAACGGCAGCAAGAGCGGCCCGAGCGCCACGCCCGGCTTCACGGGCAACGTGTTCGAACCCATCGACGCCTTCAAGGGCGACTGCATCCGCTCCAGCTTCTACATGGCGACCCGTTACCTGTTCGAGGACTCGGCGTGGCCGGGCGGCGATCCCACCGTGCATGCCCAGCTGAAGCCGTGGGCGGTCGCGCAGTACCTGCAGTGGCACGCGCTGGACCCGGTGAGCTGGAAGGAGCGCATGCGCAACGGCGCGATCTACACGTTCCAGCACAACCGCAATCCGTTCATCGATCATCCCGAGTTCCTGACGGCCATCTACGACTCGAACTCGGTCGCGGGCGTCGAGCCCACGCCGGGCCAGAGCCGCACCGCCTTCCTGCGTCCGAACTCGCCGAACCCGTTCTCGGTCCGCACGACGATCGGTTTCGACCTGCCGCGCAACGACCGCGTGTCGCTGCACATCTACGACGTCACGGGCCGTGAGGTGCGCACGCTGGCCGCGGGCCGCGTGATGGAAGCCGGCAGCCACCAGCTCGAGTGGGACGGCCGCAACGACGCCGGCTCGCGCATCGAGGCGGGCCTGTACTTCTGCCGCATCGAGGTGGGCGCGCAGTCGGAGACGCGCCGGATCGTGTTCGCGCGGTAGACACGCGGTCACGGAGTCACGGAGTCACGAAGCGCCCCGGTCCTCGCGGCCGGGGCGCTTCGGCATTTCGGGCGGCTCCGACTCAGCGCACGCGCACGAGCCGCGCGGCGTCGAGCCGTCCGGGCCCGCGGAGCCGCACGAAATAGACGCCGGGCACGCAAGGGCGGCCGCGATCGTCCCGGCCGTCCCAGTGCACCGCGTGCGCGCCCGCGCCGAACACTCCGGCGGCGAGCCGCCGCACCCGGCGTCCGCCCGCGTCGTACACCTCGAGCACGCCGCTCGCGTTCCGTTCGCACGTGAAGCGCAGCGTGCACACGTCGCGGAAGGGGAGCGGGGCCGCCGTGAGCGCGCCCGCGCGGCGCGGCGGCTCCGTGACCGTCACCGTCTCCGTCACGTCGTCGAGCACGAGGTCCACGGGCACGCCGCGTGCGACGCGGTCGGCGACCGCGGTCGCGAGCACCCAGAGGTTGATGCTCATGCACACGACCGACGTGTCGGCGATCGTCCACGGGTACTCGGGATCCTCCGGCGGCGGCCAGTAGCCGAACAGGTCGGCGATCGTGCCGCCGTCCTCGAGCGAGTCGAGGAACGCCATCACGGGGCCGTACTGCCCCGAGCCCATGTGATCGAAGAGCAGCGCCTCGTACGCGGGCTCGACGGTCCAGCCGCGGCTGTCGAGGTCGAACGAGCAGCCCGTCATGCGGCTGTAGAAGTACAGCGTGCAGCCGGGCACGCCGGGGCAGGGCTCCTCGTACACCGAGCGGCCGTGCGCGTCGATGCGGCCCTCGAGGAACCACGACATGCGCTGAAGGTAGTCGTCGCACGCGGCGCGTTCCTGCAGCCGCCGGATGTGCATCAGTTCCATCGCCATCCAACCGGTGTAGTGGATGTCCTTCGAACCCGGGCACCAGTGCGGGAAGCTGCCGTCGTCGTTCTGGTAGGGGGCGAGCTGCGCGACGATGTCGTGCGTCTTGGCCTGCGCGGCCGGATCACCCGTGAGCATCGCGAACTCGGCGGTGGCCATCGCGACCATGAGGCCGCCGTTGAGGACGCACTCGCCGGTCGGGATCGCGAGCAGATCGTTCGTGATCCCCGTACCCGCCTCGAGGAACCGGGACTCGCGCGTGATTTCGTACGCTCCGAGCAAGGCGTACGCGAGCATGCCGTCGAACGGCGTGAACGAACGCACCTCCGCGAGCCGTGGCAGGAGGAAGTCGGCGTGGCGGACGATCTCCGTGCGCAGGCGCGGCCGCGCGTCGAGGCGCGCGAGCTCGACGTACGCGAGCAGCTGGCACACGACCGTCTGGCGGATCTCCTCGGACGGAATGACCGAGTAGCGCCAGTCCATCGTGACGCCGTCCACCGCGTGCTCCTGGAGGTAGCGGTCGGTGCGCCGGATCATCGGCAGCAGCGGGTCGTCCACGGTGGCACGGGCGGCGGGCGCCAGCAGCGAGAGCGCCGCGGCGGTCAGCAGCGTGCGTCGAAATCGTGCGAACGGACCGGGCATGGTGTTCGGACCTCGTCGGGCCCGCGGGCGCGGGCTCGGCCGCGACAGTGCGCCCGCGCACGGGCGGCGTCCAGCGGAGAACGGTGCGCGGCGGCGATCAGCCCCGCAGCCAGGCGATCATCGGCGTGAGCGTGAGCGGGCTGAGCACGGTGGTGAGCAGCACCACCGAGGTCACGAACCCCGGCTCGACGTCGTACTCCGTCGCGAGGATCGCCGCGAGCACCGCCGTGGGCATGGACGACTGCAGCACGCCCGCCTGACGGGCCACGCCCGTCAAGCCGAACAGCGGCGCGAGCAGCGTGCCCGCGGCGGCCCCGCCGCCGAGGCGCAGCGCCGCCGCGAACGCCATCGGGCGAACCGGCCCGGTGAGCCGGGCGCCCTGCAACTGCATGCCGAGCACGAGCAGGAACACGGGAATGCAGGCCTGGGAGAGCAGATGAACCGATGTGGCCACCGGGCCCGGCAGGTGCAGCTTCGCGGCGGTCATCGCGAACGCGACGACGACCGACCAGACGGTCGGCACGCGCACGAGTCCCGCGAGCGACTCGCGCAGGCCCGTTCGCCCGAGCGACGCGACGAAGATGCCCGCCGTGTAGCTCACGATCGCGGACGCGAGGAAGAACAGTGACGCCTGAGGCAGTGCTCCGGAGCCGAAGGCGAGCAGGTTGACCGACATGCCGTAGTTGCCCGCGTTCGTGAGCAGGCACGCGAGCACGAGCGCGCTCGTGCGCGTGCGCGGCCAGTTCAGCGCGCGCGCGATCGCGAACGCCGCGAGTCCCGGCACCGCGAGCGCCGAGAACGAGAAGGCCATCATGCGCAGCAGTTCTCCGGGCGGGAGCGCGTTCTGCAGGATGATGTCGAGGATGAGCGCCGGGGCGAGCACGTAGAGCCCGATCTGCGCGAGCGGGCGGGGGTCGGTCTTCATGCGCGCCGCGAGCAACCAGCCCGTGCCGGCGGTGAGGAACACGGGCAGCAGGTTCTGCGCGAAGAGGGCGAGAAGCTCCATGCCGCGCACCATAATCGGCACGACGGGAGGGGGCCAGCCGCACGGACGGCGGATGGCCCCCGGCCGCGTTGCGCGCGCCCGCCCGCGTGTGGACAATGCGCGCGCCGAAGGCCGAGCTCCTGCGAAACCCTGGCTGTACCCGGCGCACCCCTGCGACGCGGCGAGCACGAGTCCGGCTTCGAAGGTTCGCGACCCGCGCGAACCACACCCCTCAAGGAGGAAGCATGTCCCGCCTCGGATTCACGGCGTCGCTCGTTCTCGCGGCGTCGCTCGTCTCGGCGTCGGTCGCATTCGCGCAGACCGACCCGCCCGCCACCGCCGATTCGACTTCGTCCTCCGCCCCGGCCGAAGTGCCTGCGGCGGTTCCCGACTCGAGCGTGGCGCTGCCGCCCACGCCGCCGCCCGCGCCGCCCGCCACGCCGGAATCTCCCGCCAGCCTGCTCGGCGCGAACTCGCCGCGTCCGACGCGCCCGCACCAGATGACGCCTCGCGCCGACGGCGCGATCCGGCAGGAACTCGACCAGCACGCGCTGACGATCTCGGCGGCGGACGCCGATCTCGCGGCGGCGAAGAAGCGCCGCGCCGAGGCCAAGGCCACGGTCGAGATCAAGAAGCGCGAGATCGACGTGCTCGAGGCGCGCATCAAGGCGGCCAAGACCGCGAAGGACGAGCCGACGCGCCAGAGCTTCGAAGGGGAGAAGAAGCGCCAGGAGTCCATGCGCGAGTTCTTCCAGAAGACCGAGGACGTCGAGGAGGCCGCGATGGAAGAGGCCAAGGCGCGCGGCGAGTGGGCGCGCGCGGCCGTGCGTTCGGCGCAGCTCGAGATGTCGCTCATCGGGCGCGCGGGCGTGGCGCTCAACGACTCCGACGGCGGGCTCTTCAAGCAGGAGCAGCAGTGGTTCGAGGCGCGCAAGGTCGCGGGCGCCGCGCAGGAACGGCTCGCGAACAAGCTGCAGTCCTGGATGGACCGCAAGCAGAAGCTCTATCGCGCCTGGGCGGACTTCCTCGCCGGCAAGTGAGCGCGTGAAGCGAAAGGGCCCGCCGGACACGTCGTCCGGCGGGCCTTCGCATGCGCGTGCCAGGCGCTCAGATGTCGCCCTCGGCGGCCTTCACCCACTTCGCGTAGAGCCAGGTGCCCACGGCCGAGGCGAGGCCCACGGCCACGAAGGGGTACCAGAGCTGGTAGGGGTGGTAGGTGTTCCACAGCAGCGTGGTCGCCGCCGACGGATCGAGGTTCGTCGCGCGCTGCAGCGCCTCCATCGCGTTCGTGCGGTCCACGCCCGCGGGCACGCCGCCGTGCTCCTGCAGGTAGCGCAACGCGAGCCCCGCCTTCTCGCCCATCTTGCCGTAGAGGTCGCCCGCCATGAACGAGCCGTACGCCCAGCCGATCGCGGTCGGCATGTTCGCGTAGCCCATGTAGAGCCCCTTCTTGCCTTCGGGCGCGATCACGCCCAGGTACTCGTTCATCTTCGGGCTCGCGAGCATCTCGCCGAGCGCGAACAGCGCGATGCCGAGCAGGCAGGCCGTTCCGCTCATCGTGAAGCCGGCGGCGAGCAGGCCCGCCGACGAGATCACGATGCCGAGGAAGATGCTCGTCACGCGGCGCATGCGCGAGACGAGGTGCGAGATCCACACGACGAACAGCACGATGAGCAGGCTGTCGAGGTTGATCATCCATTCCTGCGCGAGCATCGGCCCGCGCGGCGATTGCGTGACGAACATGGCCGGCAGGTGCAGCGACTTCACGATCGCGGTCGAATCCACCCAGTCCACGATGAAGTTCGGCAGCAGGTCGAACAGCTGCATGAACATGAGCCAGAAGCCCGACATGATCGCGATGAACACGAGCAGCCGGAGGTGGAAGAGGTTCGACAGCGTGAGTGCCGCGGTCTCGAGGAAGTTCGCCTTCTGGTTGCCCCCGGCCGCGATGTCGGGGTAGGTGAAGAGCATCGCGAAGTTGAGCGACACGAGCACCGCGCAGCCGAAGAACACGGTCGGCCACGACCAGCCGTAGAGATAGTGCGCGAGCGGCGGACCGAGGAACGCGCCGACGTTCACGAGCATGTAGAAGAGGCCCCAGCCCACGCCCGAGGTGCGCTCGGTGAGCGTCGTCTGCAGCGAGCCCCAGACGCCGGGCTTGAAGATGGCGGTGCCGAACGCGAGCACGAGGCAGCCGATCGTGAACGGCCAGAAGTCGCGCTGCGTCGCCATGAGCAGGTAGCCGGCGATCTTGATCGCGATCGAGAACGCGATGGTCTTCTTGTAGCCGTAGCGGTCGGCGAACCCGCCCGAGAAGATCGGCACGCCCGTCTGCACGAGCGCCCACAGCATGAAGATCTGGCCCTTCTGCGCCTGCGTGAAGTGCAGGCCGTGCACTTCGTCGGCCTGGGCGATGTAGATGGGGATCACGACGCGCACGCCGTAGTAGGCGAGACGTTCGATCATCTCCATCACGTTCAGCATCCAGAAGGCGCGCGGCAGCTGCGAAAGCTGCTTCCACAGGCCTTCCCGTTCCTCGCGAACCACGCCGCTCGTCACGCTCATGCTTCCTCCGGGACCTTCGGTGATTCGGGCCAGTACGGCATTTCCCGCCAGCGTAGCCCGAGGCGAGCGCGGCATGCGAGACCAAATCGCCGCCCGGCCTGCGTCCGTGCGCCGTTCCGCGCGCGTTCGTCGCGAGTTCTTCCGCACGCGTGACGTGCGCGCCGCGCCGGTGCCGCGGCGGTGGAGCGCCCGTGGCGGGCGGGAGCACGCTCGACGGGACACTCGAGGCCCACACACTCCGAGGAGCCGCCTTGCCGCGCCACGCACTCGCCCTGCTCGCCCTGCTGTGCCTCGCCACGCCCTGCGCCGGCTCGGTGGAACCGTCCGGCGGACCGCCGCCGCTCACCGTGAGCGAAGCCGCGCCGGGCGTGTGGCTGTTCCGCACGGAGCCCTACGGCGACGTCGGGCTCGACGGCAACTCGGTCGCGGTCGTCACCGACGAAGGCGTGCTGCTGCTCGATGCGAACGGCACACCCGCGGCGGCGCGCGCGGTGCTCGCGAAGCTGCGCACGATCACGAAGCAGCCCGTCCGCTGGCTCGTGCTGTCGCACTGGCACTGGGACCACTGGTACGGCGCCGAGGTCTACCGCGATTCGTTCCCGGGGCTGCAGATCGTCGCGCACGAGCGCACGCGCGCGCTCATGGACGGACCGGTGCAGGCGTTCAACCGCGACGGCCTCGAGACGCAGCTGCCGGGACACGTGCACGCGGTCGAATCGCGCCGCGACACGGCGACGGGGGAGCGGCGTTCCCGGCTCGCGGCACACGCCGCGCGCGACCGCTTCTTCCTCGAGCAGAAGCGATCCGTGCGCCGCACGCTCCCGAACGTGACCTTCACGGACTCGCTCACGATCTTCGCGGGCGGGCGCGAAATCCGCGTGCTGCACATCGACCGCGCGATCACGCCCGGCGACGCGTTCGTCTGGCTGCCGCGCGAGGGCGTGCTCGCGACCGGCGACCTGCTGATCGACCCGATCACCTTCGCGCTCTTCTGCTACCCGGACGGCTGGATCCGCACGCTGCAGTACCTCGCGGCGCTCGACGCGCGCGTGATCGTGCCCGGCCACGGCGCGCCTCCATGCGGGACGAGCGCAAGCTTCGCGGCCACGCTCGAACTGCTGCAGCTCGAGCGTGAGATCGCCCGTGGCGCCCGACGCGGGGCCTCGCGCGCGGCGCCGTCGCGGGCGCGATTCTGGCGGAGCCGCGCGTGCTCGCGCTGCGCGACCGGCTCACGGGCGGCGACCACGCGCTCGACGAGGACTTCGCGACGTACCTCGTCGAGTGGTTCGCGACGCGGGCATGGGACGAGGCCGGAGGTCCGCTCGACGATTCGATCCCCGCTGCGCCGTGAGTGGGCGCCGTGGTCGCCGATTTCGCCGCGCTCGGACGGCCCGCCTTCGTGCGCCCGGCGCCGTCGCGTAGTTTCGCGTCGCACCGGCGCTCGCCGGCACGGAGGACCACGCCCATGTGGAAGACGTCCACGCACCGATTCGCGTTCCTGTTCGTCGCGCTCACGATCGCCTCGCCGGCTGCCGCCGCCCGGCGCGAACCGACCTTCGTCTCGACCGCCTGGCTGCAACGCCATCTCGCCGACACGTCGATCGTCGTGCTGCACGCCGCCCAGGCGCGCGCGGACTACGACGCCGGGCACGTGCCCGGCGCGCGCTTCGTGCCCTGGGGCGCGTACGCCGGGCCGCGCGACAGCCTGAGCGTCGAGCTGCCGGGCGAGGCGCGTTTCGATTCGCTGCTCGAGGCGGCCGGCGTGCGCGACGGCGACCGGATCGTGCTCACCGGCGGACCGGTCACGACCGTGGCGCGGCTGCTCGTGACGCTCGACGCGTACGGGCTCGGCGATCGCGCCTCGATCGTGGACGGCGGCATCGACGCGTGGCGCGACGAGGGCCGGCCGCTCTCGCGTGATTCGGCGGCGGCGCGAGCGGGTCACGTCACCCCGCGGCCCGCGACCGGCCGCATCGTGGACGCCGCCTGGCTGCTGTGCACAGTCCGAGGCGGGCCCGGCGCGGCCACGTCGCGATCGTGGACGCGCGCACGCCCGGAAGTTCTTCGAAGGGCTCGCCGCGGGCAACATGCCGCGCGCGGGCCGTCTGCCCGGCGCGGGCAACGTGCCCTTCACCTGGCTCACCGGGGAACTCGGACGCTTCCGCGACGCGAAGCAACTGCGCCGGTTGTTCGCGCGTGCGGGCGTGAGTCCCGGTGACACCGTCGTCACGTACTGCCACATCGGGATCCAGGCGTGCGCGGCCTACGTCGCGGCCCGCTCGCTGGGCCACGACGTGCGCTTCTACGACGGCGCCTACGAGGACTGGAGTCGCCGTCCCGAACTGCCCGTCGGCAAGGGTCCCGCGAGCGCCACGACCGTCGCGCACTGACCGCTCCCGGGAATCGCCGTCCCAGAACCGGACACCCCGCGCCGCCGCTCCCGACCGGGACCGGCGGCGCAACCGTCTGCGCCGCAACGCGCTGAAGGAAAGTCCGCCGGCCGGGCGCAGCCGCGTGTAACCCCGGCCCCCGCGCCTCCGTCGAAGCGGCACACGGAGGGGCCATGGACATTCCCATTCAGAAGAAGCGACGCGCACGCTGGCCGTACCTGCTCGGAGGAGGGGTGGTGCTCGCCCTGCTCGCGGCGGGGCTGGCGAGCCTGAAGCCCGCGGGACCCACGGTCGAACGGGCCACGCTGCTCATCGACACCGTGCGCCGCGGCGAGATGCGGCGCGACGTTCGCGGCAACGGCACGCTCGTGCCGGAGGACCTGCGCATCGTCTCCGCGCTGACCGC
This sequence comes from Candidatus Eiseniibacteriota bacterium, assembly GCA_044222365.1. Taxonomy (GTDB): domain Bacteria; phylum Eisenbacteria; class RBG-16-71-46; order RBG-16-71-46; family RBG-16-71-46; genus CAIXRL01. The sequence continues at coordinate 2,894 of JBGANH010000127.1, read as the reverse complement.
CGGCCGCATCGAGCGCATCGTCGCGCGCCCCGGCACCGAGGTGGAAGCGGGCAGCGTGCTGCTCGAGATGAGCAATCCCGACGTGCAGCTGCAGGCGCTCGACGCCGAGCGGCAGCTCACGCTGGCGGAAGCCGAACTCGCCACGCAGCGTGCCTCGCTCGAGACGCAGCGGCTCGCGGTCGTCAGCGCGCTCGCCGCGGCACGCACCGAACTGCGCGAGGCCGAGCGCCAGGTGCGCGTCGCGCAGCGGCTCGCGGCCGACGGACTCACCTCGGGCATGGACATCGAGCGCGCGCAGGACCGCGCGACCGAGGCGAAGGAGCGGCACGAGAGCGAGCTGCGCCGGCTGCAGGTCGTCGAAGAGGCGACGCGCGCGCAGCTCGAGCTGCGCCGCAGCGAAGTGGACCGGCTGCGCTCGATCGCGGCGTTCCAGCGCCAGCGCGTCTCGTCCATGACGGTGCTCGCCGGGCAGAAGGGCGTCGTGCAGGCGCTCGCGCTCCAGCCCGGCCAGTGGGTGAACCCGGGGCAGGAACTCGCGCGCGTCGCGGGCCAGGACCGGCTCAAGGCCGTGCTCATGGTGCCGGAGTCGCAGGCGCGCGACCTCGCGCTCGGGCTGCGCGCGAAGGTGGACACGCGCGACGGCGTCGTGGACGGGCACGTCTCGCGCGTGGATCCCGCCGTGCAGGGCGGCACCGTCGCGGTGGACGTCTCGCTCGACGGCACGCTGCCGCGCGCGGCGCGTCCCGACCTGTCGGTGGACGGCACGATCGAGATCGACCGGATCGCGAACACGCTCTACGTGGGCCGTCCGGCGGACGGCTCGACCGAAGCCGAAACTCAGCTCTTCCGGCTCGACCCGGGCGGCCGCACCGCGACGCGCGTCACCGTGCGCGTCGGGCGCGGCGCCGCCGACGTGGTCGAGATCCGTGGCGGATTGAACGAAGGCGACCGCGTGATCCTCAGCGAGATGTCGCAGTGGAACACGATGCCGCGAGTGACCCTGAAGTAGCACCCCGGCGCTCCCCGCTCCGAGGAGGAAGGATGACCGTGACGACCCAGGAACGCCCCGCACCGGCCGCCACCGCGGCGAACGGCGCCGCCCGCGAGAGCGCGCGCGCGCTGCTGCAGCTCGAGAATCTCTGCAAGGTGTTCACGACGGACGAGGTCGAGACGCACGCGCTTTCCGGTGTGCACCTCGAGATCCGCAAGGGCGAGTACGTCGCCATCTCCGGGCCCTCGGGCTGCGGCAAGTCCACGCTGCTCTCGATCCTCGGCCTGCTCGACACGCCGACCTCGGGGCGCTACCTGCTCGACGGCGTACCGGTCGAGAACCTCACGTTCCCCGAACGCGCGCGCATCCGGAACCGGCAGATCGGTTTCGTGTTCCAGAGCTTCAACCTGATCGGCGACCTGACCGTCTCCGAGAACGTCGAACTGCCGCTCACCTACCGCGGAATCGGCGCGGCGGAACGGCGCCGCCTCGTGGGTGAGGCGCTCGAGCGCGTGAGCATGGCGCACCGCGCGCGTCACCTGCCGGCGCAGCTCTCGGGCGGCCAGCAGCAGCGCGTCGCCGTCGCGCGGGCGCTCGCGGGCGATCCGCTCATCCTGCTCGCCGACGAACCGACGGGAAACCTCGATTCGACGAACGGCGAGGCGGTCATGGAACTCCTCCACGAACTGCACGGTCTCGGCTCGACGATCTGCATGGTCACGCACGACCCGCGCTTCGCGCGCCACGCCGAGCGCACGGTGCACCTGTTCGACGGCCGCGTCGTGGACGAGCGGCGCGAGCGCTGAACGAAAGGGACCCTCGATGGACACCTTGATCCAGGACCTGCGATACGCCCTGCGTTCGCTCCGCCGCACGCCCGGCTTCACCGCCGTCGTCGTCGCCGTCATGGCGCTCGGCATCGGCGTGAACGTGAGCATGTTCAGCATGGTGTACGGCATCATGATCCGTCCGTGGCCGCTCCCGCAGTCCGAGCGGATCGTGGCGGTGGAGCAGCGCGACCTCGTGCACACGAGCAACGACCAGTCCCTGTCGTGGCCGAACTACCTCGAACTGCGCGAGCGTTCGAAGTCGTTCTCGGCGTTCGGCGGGTTCTGGGACCATCAGGCGATCGTGACGATCGACCGCGATCCCGAGCGTTTCCACGGCGCGAGCATCACGTCGGACCTGTTGCCCGCGCTCGGCGTCACGCCCGTGCTCGGCCGGAACTTCCGGCGCGACGAGGAAATCTGGGGCCGCAACTGGACGCAGGTCATCATCAGCGACCGCGTCTGGAAGTCGCGCTTCGGCGGGCGCCCCGACGCGCTCGGCAAGACCCTGCGCCTGAACGGCCGCACCCGCGAGATCGTCGGCGTCATGCCCGCGGGCGTGTTGTTCCCCGAGTTCGAGGACTTCTGGATCCCGGCCGGCTACGACGCGAAGGAACAGAGCCGCATGGACGGCATCTTCCAGATCGCGGCGCGCCTGCGTCCGGGTGTTTCGAAGGACCAGGCGGAGGCCGAACTCGCCGCGATCTGGAAGAGCATGATCGCGAGCCACCCGGAGATGAAGCAGACCGGGCTGAACGTGCTCGGACTGCAGGAACGCTGGAGCCGGGGCCCGAGGCCGTTCATGATCCTCATGCTGCTCGCGGTGGTGTGCGTGCTGCTCATCGCCTGCGCCAACGTCGCCAACCTGCTGCTCGCGCGCGCCGCGACCCGGCGCCGCGAGATCGGCCTCCGGGTCGCGCTCGGCGCCTCGCGCGGCCGAGTCGTGCGGGTGCTGCTCCTCGAGTGCGTCGTCGTCGTGCTCATAGGCGGGTTCGGAGGCTTGGTGGTCGGATTCTGGGGGTACTCGATCTGGCAGCGCGGCTTTGTCATTGTGCTGGCGTTGTTAATGCGCGTGG
>JBGANH010000126.1:0-11767 GCA_044222365.1 Candidatus Eiseniibacteriota bacterium | reverse complement strand
TGCGCGCCGAACTGCTTCTCCGGGCGGCCGAACATGTTCGCGTGGCAGGAGAACGCCGTGAACAGGAACGGCTTGTCCGTGTTCGCGAAGCGGACCTTGTCGTCGAGGCCCGTGTCGTTGACGTACAGGTCCTCGTGCGAGAGCACCCACTCGCTCGCGTGGCCCTGGTAGTTCCACCACGACACGCCGGCGTTGATCTTGTCGAAGAGGATCGGCGTGACGATCGCGTGCGTGTACGTGCGCGTCGCCGCGCGGTCGGGGCGGCACGTGTCGCTCGGCGTCGGGTTCGTGTAGGGCTGGTCCGCGAGGTACCAGCGCAGGTTGAAGAGGTCGATGTTCGTCTCCGCGAGCCCCGCGTCGCGCGTGATGAGCGACGCGCTCTTCGCGTTCAGCTCCACGAAGTGCTGCTCCTGCCAGCGGAAGCAGTACCCGCTCGTGCTCCCGCCGCCGCCGAAGAAGCTGTCGCCCGAGTAGGCATCGTCGCTCGAGAGCAGCATCGAGCGCCGCCACGACTGGTCGCCGGTCGAGAGATCCTCGTACTTCACGAGCTTGCTCACGACGGCCGCGGCCTCGCCGAGCGTGTTGACCGGAATGCGCCCGACCATCATCTCGGGGATCACGTCCCCGAAGTTGTAGATCGGGTCCGAGTTTCCGGTGAGGAAGCCATAGCGGTTGTCGCTCGGGATGAGTTCCCATTCGGACACCGGCACCGGGCCGGGCGTGGGCAGCGTCGGCACCCAGTCGCGGCCCGAGGAGCGGCGGTAGTTCATCGGGTCCATGTTGCCGTCGCCGAACAGGAGCAGGAAGCGGCTCTGCCAGTGGTCGTACGCCCAGCGCGTGAACCGCTGGATGGACGCGGCGGAGTGACGGCCGCCGTTGAACTCGTCGTTCACCGACTCGAGCGGCGCGACGACCGTGCGCAGGCCGCTGGCGTTTCGCAGGTCCACGAGCGGCTGCATCGCGGGCAGGAACGCTTCGGGCACGACGAGCAGCCAGTCGCCCGCGGTGTTCGCGTACAGGTTGCGGCGCGTGACCGCGGTGAAGTTCGCGGCGGGCGGGACCTTCGGCCCGTACGCCGGGTCCACCGGGTCCTGCACGAACGCGGCGACGTACGACTTCGGGCTCGCGGACGCGGTCGAGTCCTGGAAGTCGAACGCCATGTAGTTGTTCTGCAGCGCGACGTGCGCGGGGTCGAGCAGGATGCGCTGCGGTGCGTCGGGATTGGTGACGTCGTAGAGCCGGATCGAGTCGCCGAAGAAACCCGTCGCGTGAATCTGGAACTCGCCCGCGGCGTCACCGCTGTTGAAGGGCAGGTAGTCACGGATCGCGGCGAAGCGGCGCCAGTAGGTGAGGTCGAACCAGTTCAGTCCGGCGCGGCAGAGGTTGTTGTTCACGGGGTCGGGCGGCGAGTTGAACGACTTGCCCCACTCGCGGAACGAGTTGAGCCCGCTCGTGAAGGCCGAGCCGCGCACCGAACGCGTCACGGTCGTGGCGCTCTTGTTGGTCCAGTAGACCGAGTCCACGAGCGAGCTGACCTGGTTGAGGCCGTTCTTGACCGCGGCCCACATGAAGTGGCCGCCCGCGTTGAGGCCGACCCACTGGATCGTCGCGGTCACGGTGCGGCTCGTGTCGATGTCGGCGATGCCGAACTTCAGCGTGTCCGGCCGCGTGTAGTAGAGCTGGTTCTCGTTCCACTGGTACGGGTCCACGATCGTGTCGGTGGGCTGCTGCACGAACGTGAGGTACGAGGAGAAGTTCTTCTCGAAGTGTTCCTTGTAGGGATAGCTCGGCACCGTCGAGGGCACGGACGCGTTGCGCCAGCCGTCGCGCTTGTCCATGCGCGCTCCGCCGGCGGCCTCACGCGTCACGTAGATCACTTCGGCGTCGCCCCAGTAGCGCTGGTACTGGCTCGCGTTCGAGCGCTGCGCCCACGTGCGCACGTACACCCAGACGCGGTCGCCGGTGTCGAACGTGCCGTTCGCGTTCGCGTCCTCGACTTCGCACGGGATGTCGATGGTCTGGTAGGGCGTCGCCTGCCCTTCGACGTACTCGTGGCGGTGCACCGCGACCTGCGCGATCGGCGTGCCGGCCGGATAGCCCTTCGCGGCCAGTTCGGCGTACGGCAGCGTGTAGAGCGCGGTGCTGTCGATCTTCACTCGCACTTCGGGCTCGGTCTCGCCGGTCGGCGCCGGGCCGAACGCGCCGAGTCCGTCCATCAGCCGCTGCGCGCCGCGCGGCACCGTGCGCCACGGCTTCGCCTGGTCGAAGTTGAGCACGCCCGCGGCGAGCACGTCGTCGAAGTGACGGTCCTCGGTCCCGGGCACGACTTCGGCCGACAGCGCGGCGGCGCCGGCGGGACGGTTGAAGTCCACGCGCACGATCATGCGCGCGTTGGCGCTGAGTGAGCCCGCGCGTTCGTCGTAGCGGAACGGGCGCACTTCGATCGAGACGAGCTTGCGGCCGCGGAACGGCGACGGCGTGCCGAGCCGGACGGGCTCGACCGGCCAGGGCCCGTCCACGAGCGGCGTCATCTCGAGCATGACCGGCTCGGCGTCCCCACCGTCGGGCGAGGGAATGAAGTCGGGGCGTCCCGCGATGGCGAGCTTGACGCCCGTGCGCGTCGAGGGCGCGTCCGCCTGCAGCACGCGAGCCGTCGGACGCGCGTCGTTGGGAATCGCGAGCATGGCCGCGTAGGCCGGCAGGAGCGCGTGCCCGGGGTCGGCCAGCGAGTGCGCGTCGGGCACGCCGACGATCTTGCTGCGGCCCTTCGAATTGGGGGCGGAAAGCGACCAGTCTCCGGCCGATACCTGCAGGGTCACGCCCCGCGAGTCGGTGGCCAGGACCTTCAGGCCCGCCGCGGCCGCCGGATGGGCGAGCAGGGCGAGCAGCGGAAGAACGGCAGCGAGGGCGCGTACTGGTTTGGGAAGTCGCATGTGGGATGGAGTCTAGGAAGCCCGCCGAGTGGGGGTCAAGGTTCGTGGTTCGCAGAATGTTGCCGGGCCTTCGGGCCCGGCCAAGTCGTTGTCCCGGAATGGGGGCTCACCCCCCGGCCGAGGACTTTTGGCGCAGAACCACAAGGTGCTAGACTGCGCGGCCCGAAATGGTGCTGCGGCACTTCATCGGCAGTCGACGAGGAGATCTCCCGGAATGAGTCACCCGCGTTTCCGAGCCGCCTTCGCCCTCCTGGCGCTCGCCTTCCTGCCCCTGCTGGCCTTCGCGGCCCCGGGCTCCACCTCCGCTCCCCGGCCCTCTCCCCGCCCCGGCGCACCGAAGCCCACGGCCGTCTCTCCCTTGCCCTCCGGCATGAAGATGCCCATGCGCGCCCCGGTCATGCCCGACACCGTGCTGGCCAAGGTGTACGGCGCCCGTGACGTCACCTGGAGCGCCCTGCTCAAGGGTTGCCGCAAGCTGGGGGTGGATCCCAACGCTCTTACCCCGCTCGAGCGCCGTCAGGTCCTCGATGTGCTCATCGACCAGGCCATTCTCGCCGACCGGGCCCTGCGCGAACCCCGCCGGTGGACCGCCAGGGACAGCGCCGACTACCAGCAGCTGCGGGACAAGCTGCTCCTGAACACCGCCCTCAACGAGGCGCTCTTCGCCGCGGCGTCGGGATTCATGGACCGGGGCGATTCGGTGCCCGACATGCGCACCCTGGGCATCATGGCGCGCGACACGGCCATGGCGAAGCTGCACCCGAAGTACGACGACTGGTCGCTCCGCCACCTCGCGGCGGCGTTCGCGGCGCTGCCCAAGCAGTCGCCCGACATGAACGCGATGCAGAAGATCGAAGCCATGGGCAAGCTGCCCGTGGTGGCCCCCGACGACACCGGCCGGGTGCTCGTGCAGTGCGACGCCGACACGCTCACGGTCGGGGACGTCGTGCGCGAATACGCCCGGCTCAATCCCATGTACCGGCCGCGCATCGAGGACGAGGGCGGTGTCGTGGACCTCGTGGGCAACATCGTCTTCAACGCGCAGTTGCGCGCGATCGCCGAGGCGCGCGGCTACGACCGCATGAAGATGAACTCGAGCCAGCTCGCCGAAAAGGCCGAGTTCCTCGACGTGCAGCGCTGGGTGGCCACGAACGTGTATTCGAAGATCAAGATGGACACCGTCACCCTGCGCCGGCACTACGACAAGCACCCGACCTGGTTCCGTTCCAAGGCCACCGCCGAGATCGTGCGCATGGTGTTCGACACGCAGGCCGACGCCGCGAGCTGGGGCGAACAGCTCCACGACGCGGCTCGCGCCGAGACGCTCGCCACGCAGTCGGCGCGTGCGCGCGTGCCCTACCTCGCGACGCTGGCCGAAGAAGCCGACTCGGCGCTCTTCAAGCGCGTGCGCAACGGCGGCGTGGGCGCCGTGCTCGGACCGGACTCCACCTCGCAGGGCTGGCGCGTGCTGCGCGTCATGAAGCTGAACCTCGACCGGCGCCTGTCGTTCGAGGAGGGCTACGATCAGGTGAAGCAGGACTGGTACGAACGCGAAGGGGAACGCATCATGCGCGGCGCGCTCGACGAGATGCGCAAGCACACGATCATCTTCCTCAACGAGAAGTCGCCCTACCTCGCGGTCCAGCCGCGCCGGAGCGCCCGATGACGCCGAAGACGCCGCGCCTGATCCTGATCGCGTTCGTGTCCGCCTGCTTCGCCGCAGCCGGGTTCGCCCCGCGCGCGCAGGCCGACGACGCGCGAATGCCGTTCATGAACGGCGTGGACAGCGTGCGCTCGGACGGCGAGCTGGTCTGGAACGTGGACTACCAGATCGTGAACACGCTCGACACGGGCTTCTTCCCCGACAGCTTCCGCGTGGACTTCGAGAACACCGACACCGCCGTCATGCGCGGTGCCCGGCGCTGGCGCGAGAACATCGACGCGCTCGCCAAGGGCATCCTGCCGGTGTCCGGGCACGACAGCCTGCAGGCGTCGTACTTTTGCCCGGCGCGCTTCGAACGCGGGCGGATGACGCTCGTGCTCTACGGCCACACGACCACCGGTCCGGTGCCCCCGCTCTCGCACACGATCGAGCTGCTGCCCGGCCCGTTCGAGACCGGCTATCCGGCGGAACGGCTGCGGACCGCGAAGGGCGAGGTCGAGTACACGCTGCTGCCCCCGGGCAACCCCGAGGGGCGCGCGCCGGGTCTCCTGCTCGTGCACGACGAACTCGGCCACGGCCGCTCCGCGCTGCCCGTCGCGCGCATGCTCGCGCTGCGCGGGTACGCGGTCGCGCTCGTGAGCATGCCCGGGTTCGGGCATTCGGGCGGCGCCGCCGACTGGTGCGGGCCGGCGACCACCGCCGCGCTCGAAGCCGTCTGGGCGAAGCTGTGCGGCGAAGCTGCGCGCCACGCCCGGTGTGGACCCGGCCCGCCTCGCGGTCTGGGGCGCCGGACGCGGTGCGACCGCGGCGGCGCTGCTCGCGGCACGGCACCCGGAAGTGGCGGCGCTGGTCGTGCAGTCGGGCACCTACGACCTCGCCGCGGCGGCCACGTCGGCCGACGCGCCCGCGCGCGCCGAGATCGCGGCCGAGGCCGGCAGGGACGCGGCCGCGCTGCGCGCGCGCACCGTGCTGCGCCAGCCGATCCCGAAGTGCGCCGTGCTGCTCGTGCACGGCGAGCTCGACACGACCGCTCCCGCGGCCGCCGCGCACGCGTACGAAGCGGCGCTGCGCAAGGCCGGCGCCAAGCTCGAGTCGCGCTGGTTCGCCGACCGCGGGTACGACATTTCCCAGGCCGCGACACGCATGACCACGATGACCTTCCTGCGCAAACTGTTCGGCAACTGACCCCACGTCACCTGTCCCCGAAGCTCATTCACCTGGAGAACGCATGAAGCTGACGCGCCTGATCCCGCTGGGTCTACTCGTCGTCGCGGTCACCGCGGCGGCCCAGACGCGGCCGCCCGCGTACAAGCCCAAGACGCCGCCCCCGGCGCGCGCCGCCGCGCCCGCGACTCCTCCGGCCGCTGCAGCGCCGGGCAAGAAGATCGAGTACGTGAACGGCATCGCCGACACGGGGCAGTTCCTCGCGGACACGGTGGTGCTCGCCACGATCGGCCCGCGCAAGGTGACCGTGCGCTCGTACGTGGACGCGTACTTCGCGCAGTACCCCGAATACCGCCCGCGCCCCGACAGCCTCGGCCGCATCGACTTCCTGAACAGCATGATCCAGAAGGACGTGCTCGGCATGACGGCGCTGTCCACGTCGCGCGAGTTCGGCTTCGAGGATCGTCTCGCGATGCGCACGCACACGCAGCGCACGCTCTCGAACGCGGTGTACCAGCACTACGTGCTCGACTCGGTGAAGGTGACCGAGGACGAGATCCGCGCGTTCTACGAGACGCAGAAGTACGACCAGCACTTCCGTCACATCGTGTTCGCGGATCGCGCCACCGCGCAGCGCGTGCGTGACGAGATCGCATCCGGAAAGCTGAAGTGGGACGTCGCCTTCGCGCGTCACCACAAGGGCGCGGGCAAGACCGATCTCGGCTGGGTCGAGCAGACCTCCATGCCGCCCGAGGTCGCGGTGCGTGTCTATTCGCTCAAGCCCGGGCAGATGTCGCAGCCGGTCGCGGACCGCGCGTGGTGGCACGTCTTCCAGTCGCTCGAACACCGGCCGCGCACGAACGTGCCGCCGTACGAGTCCATGCGCACGCTGATCCGCATGACGATCGGCGGTCTGCGCACCTCCGAGCGCGCCGAGGCGATCCAGGTCGTCCTGCGCGCACGCATCGGCATGCGCTACGACACGACCGCCGTGCAGTGGGTCAGCACGCGGTTCGGCGGCAGCAACCTGGGCATGGAGACCGGCCCGAACGGTTCGCCGTCGCTCTCGATCGCGGACACGATTCCCGCGTTCACGCCCGAGGACACCTCGCGCACGCTCGCCCTCTGGAACAACGGCGGCCGGCTGTCGCTCGCCGGACTGCTCAAGGCGTACACGGACCTTTCGCCGGTGTCGCGCCCGGTCATGAACACGCCCGAGGCGGTGCAGGGCCAGATCGACGCCATCGTGCTCGAGCCGTACATGGCCGAGTACGGGCGCGAACTGGGGCTCGAGAAGGATCCCGAGGTCGTCGCGCAGATCGAGCGCAAGCGTGAAGAGCTGCTCGTGAAGCACATGTTCTCGGACTCGGTCGAATCGAAGGTCTGGATCTCGAAGGCCGACCGCCAGAAGTACTACAAGGAACACCCGTCGGACTTCACGACCTACGCCAACGTGCGGTTCGCGGTGTTCGCCGAGAACTCGCGCGAGGCGGCGGACGCGCTCGCGAAGCGCCTGCGCGGCGGCGAGAAGGCCGAAGCGATCCTCGCGGCGGACTCGGTCGCCGGCATCCACCGCGGCTCGATCCAGGTGCGGCTCGAGAACGAACACGGTCCCTACCACAAGCTGCTGTTCGAGGAGATGCGCCCGGGTCAGGTGACGGTCGAGGGCCCGGACCGCGACGGCCACTTCGCGGTCATGCAGTCCATCGCGTTCGATCCCGGCCACCTCCTGCCCTACGAAGAGGTCGAGGGGCTGATCGACGAGAACATGCAGAACGTGCGCGGCGAGGAGATGCTCAAGGCGATGCTCGCCCGCTTCATGGCGCGCTACCCGATCACGGCGCGCCACGAGCTGCTGCAGCGCGTGAAGCTCGTGGATCCGACGCTCGACGAGTGACGCGCCACCCGGCGACGGAACGGGGGCCTTCCCATTGCGGGAAGGCCCCCGTTCTCTTGCCCGGCGGCGCCGGGTTTCAGCGCGACTTGCGGCGCGCCTGCGGCGGCTTCCAGCTCTCGGGCTTGCGCGCCGAGTTCCAGCGGCCGCAGCCCTCGCCGGGCGCGGTGTTCCACGACACGAAGCGTTCGCCCTGGCGCACGATCGGTTCGTCCTTGAGCGCGAACGCGAGCGAGGCTTCCTTCCACTCGATGCAGATCGGCTGTCGGGCGCCGGCGAGCGCGGAGCGCCTGTGACGGATCAGCACGCGGCCGAGCGCGTACACGCCCGCCGAGTCCACCTTGCCCGGCTGCGTGTACGGCACCGCGAACACGAGCTTCAGTTTGCCGCCCTCGCTCGTGTGCTCCCACGCCGGGCGCCCCATTCCCGCGCCGCTCCACGGCTGCGGGCCGGGAAAGCGCGGCTCGGGCCCGAACTGCACCGCGAGGCCGCCGGCGTTCGCGCCGGTCTTTTCGAAGTGCCAGAAGGGTCCGAGCGTGTCACCGGGAGCGCAGTGGAACTCGAGCGTCGCCGTGAAGCCGTTGAACGTCGGGCTCGTGCGGCCGGGCCGGAAGCACAGGTAGAGCGTGTCCTCGCCCGTCGTGTCGGCGAGGTTCGGCCGCAGCTCCTGAGTCGCACGCCTGCTTCCCCAGGGCGCACGCCAGCTGAGCAGCAGCCGCGCCTGGTCGGCCCGCGCGCCGCCACGGGCGCGCACGGCGCTGTCGGCCTCGGTCATGACCTCGACCATGGGGCGTACGGCGCGGTGAACGGTGTCGGGACGGGCGACGGCGCCTGCGGCATCCGGGGTTCCGTTGGCGCGCGAGGACGCGGCCTGCGCGCACACCAGCGCGACGGCGGCGGCCGCCGTCAGGAGGACTCGAATCGGGTTCGGTCGAAAGGGCATGGACGGTCCTTCAGCGGTAGAGACTCTTGATCGCACCCCACGTGGTATTACGCGCGGGGACCAGCGAACAGTTCGAACTATTTCCCTGCCAGACGGCCGTATTCGAACCGCCCGAGGGCAGGACCGTCACCTCGGCCGGTTCGGTCGCGGGATGGCGGACGAGCTGCGCCGAGTTGAAGACCAGGCAGACGTCGGTGAGGCAGCCCGTGCAGGCCGAGGGCCCGCTGGAACGGATGTGCGAGAGCCGCACGTCGGCGCCGTAGTAGGGCGCCCCGGCGCCGATCTCGACGAGCTGGGAGGCGAGTACGCTGGTCGTCACGATCATGCGCGCCATGTTCGCGCCCCCGCGCGGCTGGGTCACGAACCAGGTCTGCACGACGGCCACTCCGGCTCCCGAGAACGGATCCGAGCATGCTCCGAGCGCGCTGTAGTCGGCGCTCGCGGTCAGGGCGCCCGAGTTGCAGCCGCCCGAGCCGAACCGCCACCAGTCGGGCAGGGTCGCGCTCGCGGAGATGACGTCCACCACCATCTCGATCGCCACGACGCTGTCCACCGCCGTGGAAAGCTGCAGCGAGGCGAGAAGGTGCTCGACCGCGAGCGGATTGCCGCAGGCGGACGTGCGCTGCGCGAGTCCGCCGCCTTCGGGGCACTCGTTCCAGCGCAGCGACAGGTCGTCCGCGCCGGCGGTGTTCGCGACGAGCGCGCCCAGCAGCACGCCGCTCGCCACCGTCCGCGCGAGCTGCACCCACGCGGTACGCGAAGCATTGACGAACTTCCGACGGGCCGGACCGAACCGCATGAGAAGCCTTTCTCCCGGAAACGAAACCGGGGCATCCGCGATGCGGAAGCCCCGGTCCCTGCAGATCCGACTGCGATTGCGACTAGCGGTAGAGCGACTTGACGGCGCCCCACGTGCGGTTCTTCACCGGCACCGGGAGGCACGTACCGGCCACTTCGTTCTGCCACGTCGCCGTGCGGGCCGTCGCTTCGTCGGAGATGACGAAGTCGCCGACGCCGGCAGGCTGCGTGACCTTGATCGAGTTGAACACGAGGCAGACCTTGTCGAGACAGCCCGAGCAGGCGCCCGTGCCGACCGTCTTCGCGTTCGAGATGTTGAACTTCACGCCGTAGTACTCGAGGTTCGAGTCCATGGACGTCGCGTTGGCGACGGCCGTGGCGTAGATCGCGAGCAGACGCGCGCGGTTGTTGTTACCGCTGTACGACTGGATGTACGCGGTCACGCCACCGGCGGCGAGGCCCTGCCAGTAGTCCGTGCAGCCCGTGTTCGACGTGAAGTCCGCGCTCGAGGAGAGCGCCGTCTGACGGCACGTGCTCGCGTTCTTGAAGGCCCACCAACCGCCGGACAGCGTCGCCGTGTTCTCGACGAGCAGGTCCACGACGGTCTCGACGCCCGTCGCGGCCGTGATGCCGGCCGGCGGGATGAACGAAGCGTAGAGCGAGTTCGTGCCCGTGTTGGACGTGCAGGCGAACGTCTTGTTCGAAACGCCGCCGCCGAGCGCGCAGTCGTTCCACATGAAGTTGATGCCCGCCGCGGAAGCCATCGAGGCCACCAGCATCAGGGCTGCAGTCACGGTCGCCAGTCGAAGCAACTTGCTCATCACGAAGAACCTCCCTTTCCTCAGGTCAGAGATCAGTGCAGAGACCGCGACCGGCCAATCAGGATGCTGCCGCACGGCCACCGCAGAGGCGCGGGGGCCGCCTTCCATTCCGGGTCTCCAGAGTCGGGCACAGGGTAGTCGCAGATGCGCATTGCGCAAGGAAAAAATGGCGGGAAGTGGCGACGAGTGCCTGGCCGCTGGGATTGTCGGCGCGTGGGAGGAATCCCTGCAGCGTAAATCCCCGCGAATGGGTTCTGTGGCCGGAGAACACACGGCAAAGCGGCGCATGTGCACGGTCGGGGAAAAAAGATCGAGGCGGCCTTCCGAAGAAGACCGCCTCGATCGAACTTCTGCTGCAGGTCGGTTTAGCGGTAGAGCGCCTTCACCGAGCCCCACGTGCGGTTCTGGGTCGGGACGACGGCCGGGCAGCCACCGCCGACGACGCCACCCTGCCACGTCGCGTAGTTGCGCTGCGCGGGGGCCTGGATGCGGTAGTCACCGACACCGGCAGGCTGCGTCAGCTTGATCTCGTTGAGCACGAGGCAGACGGGATCGGCGCAGCCGGCGCAAGCGCCAGCGCCGACCGTCTTCGCGCCCGAGATCGTGGCCTTGAACGCGTAGTACTCGGTGCCCGCGTCGACCGGCTGGGCGTTCGCGATCGCCGTCGCGTAGATGATCAGCAGGCGAGCGCGGTTCGGAGCGGAGGCGTACGGCGTGATGTAGGCCGTGGCGCCACCGGCGGCGAGACCCGTCCAGTAGTCGGCACACGTGAACGGACCGCTCGTGAAGTCAGCGGACGTCGAGAGCGCGGTCTGACGGCACGAGCCGGCAGTCTTGAACGCCCACCACGCCGGCAGCGTCGCCGACGAGGACACGAGGTCGATGACCACTTCTTCGCCCGTGATGGCCGAGCTGCCGGCCGGCGGGATGTACGAGCCGACGAGCACGGCGCCCGAGAGCGTGTTGCTGTTGCAGGCGAACGTCTTGTTCAGCGAGGTCGGACCGCCGCCGCAGTCGCTCCAGCCGAAGTTGATTCCCGCCGCCGAAGCCAGAGAAGCCGACAGAGCGAGAAGCGCAGCGCTGAGAAGTAGCGTCTTCTTCATGGGATGCCTCCGGTACACCTGGGGGTTGGTGGTGCTCAGCGGGAGCACCTGTGGGACGTCATGCTGGTGAAAACAGTAGCACGCGCGCAGCCGGGCTTAGCAAGGGAAAAGTAAGAGAAAACACGAGTTGCAGCCTGCACGAGTCGTGCATTGTGACGTCCGGATGAACGCGCCGTTCAGGCCGAGGAAACGCCGTGCGGCCGGCGCCGCGGGCTGCTCGGGCCATCCCGGCCGAGGCCGCGGGCGACGTCCTCTCCCGCTGCGGCGCAACGAGTTCAGCCGCCGCGCAGCCGTCGCCACCGGACGGGAGCGTGCTCGAACGGGGCCGAGCGCGAGGACGTGGAGGGAGCGCCGAGTCCCGGTCCTCCCCGGCGCCGGCATCCCGGACGGTCGTCAGCGGTACTGGGACTTGATCGCGCCCCAGGTGGTGTTGCGCGTGGGGATCACC
>JBGANH010000125.1:0-12129 GCA_044222365.1 Candidatus Eiseniibacteriota bacterium | reverse complement strand
AGAGCGAGTCGGCGAGCGTGTACTTGAGCTGCTCGTACGCGAGCCGCGCGGCCGACACGAGCTCGGGACGCGCGCCCGCGTCGTCCGTGCCCGCCACCGCCGCACGCGTCAGCGAGTCCACCGCGGCCGCATCGTCGCGCGAGAACAGGATGGCGTGGCGCAGGGCGCGCTCGTCTTCCGTGGCGCCGAGGGCGGCTTCGACGGTCGCGAGCGCCGCGAAGTCGAGCTGCGCGAGCAGCGCCCGGCCGCGCGCGACGCGTGCCACGGGCGTGTCGAGGGCGAGCGAGGCCGAGCGCGCCACGGCTTCGTCGGTGCGGCCGGTCGCGAGCAGCTGGTGCACGCGGCCCGCGGCCGTGTACTGCGGAGCGGACGGACCGTCTCGCCCGAGCAGGGCGCGATACCGGCGCGCGACCGGTGCGAACAGTCCCGTGTCGGGAAGCGCCACGGCGGGAGCCTGCGGCGGATTGGCACCGGAGGCCGCGGGGGCCACGGGCGGCGCGGAGGCCAGGAACGTGGTCGCGAGGAACGCGAGGGCGAGGACGCGCGTGCACGGCATGCGGGAGCACTCCGTCGAAGAGAAGAGGGGGAATCGAATCGGCGCCAGCATAGCGCGGGACCGGCCGCGTGACGCGCGGGGGGAGTGGCGTTGAACTCCCGGGACGCCGCGTTCGTCAGCGGCGCGCGTCGTGCGCGAGTTGTTCGGCGACGAAGCGCAGCAGCACGTCGGGCGTGAACGGCTTGGCGAGGAAGGCCATCCGGCGCGTCGAACGCGCGCCGGAGGACACGAGGTCCTCGGAGTACCCCGACATGAACGCGACGCGCATCCCGGGCCAGCGCTTCTCGATCTCCTCGGCGAGCAGCACGCCGCCCATGCGCGGCATCATCACGTCGGTCAGCACGAGGTCGGCGACGAGGCCGGACTCGAGACGCGCGATCGCCGCGACACCGTGTTCGGATTCCTCGACGCGGTAGCCCGCGTGGCGCAGCAGCTGGAGCACGACGTGACGGATGGCCTGCTCGTCCTCGACGACGAGGATCACGCGTCCCTGCGCGGCCGGGGGCGCCGTGGGCGGAGCATTGCGCAGGGCGAGCGCCGCGAGTTCGGCCTCGGATGCGTGCGGGAGCAGCACCGTGAAGCGCGAGCCACGGCCGGGTTCGCTCTCGACGAGCACGTGACCTTCGCCCTGCTTGACGGCTCCGTAGACGACGGCGAGCCCGAGCCCGGTGCCCTTGCCCTGCTCCTTCGTCGTGTAGAACGGTTCGAAGATGCGGGTGAGCGTGCCGGAGTCCATGCCGACGCCCGTGTCCGCCACGCTCACGACGGCGAAACGCGAGGGATCGAACGTCGTGTCGGCGCGCACGGCGTCCGCCGTGGTCGCCGGACGGGTCTCGATGCGCATCGTTCCGCCGGAAGGCATCGCGTCGCGCGCGTTCACGACGAGGTTCAGCAGCACCTGCTCGAAGTGCGAGCGGTCCACGGACACGAGCGGGAGCGAGCCGTCGAGTTCGACCTCGACGAGGACGTCCTCGCCGACGAGCCGGCGCAGCAGCTCGAGGATGCGGGCCGTCTGCTCCGAAAGGTCGAACGCTTCGCGCCGCAGCACCTGCCGGCGGCCGAGCGCGAGCAGCTGGCTCGTGATGCCCGCCGCGCGCTTCGCGGCCTCGATCACGCGCTGCACGTTGCCGTGCTGGGGCGATCCTTCCGGCAGGGAGCTGCCGACGGCGCCGGCGTAACCCAGGATCACGGTGAGCAGGTTGTTGAAGTCGTGTGCGACGCCGCCGGCGAGCCGCCCGACCGCCTCCATCTTCTGCGAACGCACGAGGTCCGCCTGCGTACGCTCGAGCTTTTCGAGACTGTTCGCGAGCTCCGCGCTGCGCTCGCGCAGGTCCTCGGTGAGCTGCGCGTTCGCGATCGCGTGATCCACGTGGTTGGCGAGCAGCTGCAGGAACGGCAGGTGCTCCTCCGCGAGCGCGCCTTCCGCGAGCGAGGAGATCCGGCGCTGGAACGACACCGTGACGAGCCAGCCGCCCTGCCGTTCGTCCACGCGGCGCAGGGGGACGCACGAGAGCTGCGTCTGGCCGCCGCGCGGGCATGCGCGCGCGGACACGGGGGCGAGCGCCGCCGCGAGCCGCTCCGCCGGCGCCTCGCCGCCGACGTCGAGTCCGTCGGCGAACCACGGTTCGACGCGCGCGAGGATCCAGTCGCGCAGCACGCCGTCCACCGGCAGCGGTGCCGAATGCGGTTCGACCTCGTCGGGCGCGCTCACCACGACGAGCCCGCGATCGGGCACGAACGCGATCACCCCGCACCAGTCGAGCGTGAACTTCTTCCACAGGATCTCGAGCGCTCTCGACAGGATGCTCGGGATCGGCTCGCCGTCCTCGCTCTGCAGCGCGAAGCGCGCGAGCGAACGGATGCGGTCGAGTTGCGCGTCGATTTCGTTCTGCGAACGATAGAGCCGCTGTTCCGTCTGTACGAGGAGCTTGATCTGTTCGTTCAGCGCCTCGTTCTCGAGCTCGAGGTCGCGGATGCGGTCACCGCCGTCGGAGGTCATGCGCCGTCCGCGGTCCGTTCGTACAGGGCGCAGAGCGCGACCGTGAAGTTGTGGTAGTAGGTGCTGTCGCCGATCGGCGCGATCTCGCCGTACGTGTGGAACCCGAGCCACGGCGTGTGTGTGCCGAACACGTCCTGCAGCGGCTGCACGATCGCCTCCGCGGTGCGCGAACCGAACAGCTGCTTGCCGCGGCCGGCGCAGTCGAACTGCAGGACGAGGGCGGGTGAGCGGCCGGCATGGCGCGCGGCGATCTGCTCCGCGCACTCGCGTGCACTCGTGCGCACGCGGAGCGGGTCGCGGCGCGTCAGGCGCATCGCGCCGCCCTCGGCGATCCCACCGCCGGGAAAGAAGAGCGCGCCGGTCGCCTTGTCGAGCGCCATCGGGGTGCGGATCACGAAGGACGTGTCCCGGCTTCCGGCGCCGACGGGCACGTGCTCGCCGACCGAAAGATGGATCGAGCCCTCCGTGTTCAGGTCCTCCGGTGCGCCGTCGAGGTACTGACGGAACACGGTCCAGGCGGGTTCTCCGTCGATCTCGCGCACCCATCCGTCGGCGGCGCTCGTCACGTGGCGCTCGAGGCCGATCGGCATGCAGCCGTGGCTGACTTCGATGTCGAGCGTTCCCGAGCCGCTGACGAGCAGCCCGGCGACCGCGTCCGTTGCGACCTCACCGTCGAGGTACTGCCAGGTGCGTTCGAAGGTGAGCGCGTCCCCCGACGCGCCGCCCGCGACGCGGACGCCGGCCGGCAGGGCCGGCAGCAGCGAGCCGAGCAACGTGGCGCAGTTGCCCTTCAGTCCGTCCGGGAAGAGCAGCAGCGCGAACGCGTCGTCGCGCCCGAGCGCACGCACCTGGCGCGCGAGTTCGGCGCCCGCGGCGGCGGGATCGGACGAGTAGTTCCTCGCGAGCACGGGATCGAAGCGCATCGCGTCCGACCAGACCGCCATGACGCCGACGACGCGCTCGCCCTCGTCGGAGGCCCCGGGCGTGATGATGCCTTCGCCCGAACACCCCGAGATGCGGCATCCCGGAGCGGCTTCCTGCAGCCCCGCGAAGAGTTCCCCGGGTTCATAGCCCGACGCGGCGAACACGAGCAGGAGGTGGGGGAGCCGCTCCCCGAGCGGAAGGCGAGCCGCCTTCGCCGCTTCGAGGCCCGCTTCCCGGGGATCACGACGGGTACTGCGTCCGATGCCGGCCAACGTGGACACGACGACCTCCAGAGGGGAGGGGGGGATGGTCGGCAGGATGCGCCTTCGGTCCGGCCCGGGGCAAGGTGGGACTGCGTTTCCGGATTCGCGGTCGCGTTTGATTCGCGCGCGCTCGCCCGGCTAGCATCCGCGCCACTTTCCCATCCGGTTCCTCCATCGGCTCACCCACCTGCCTCCCGTGAGGGGTTTCCGCATGCACTCGCTACAGCCCGCGCGCCTCAAGCCCGGTGTCACCGCCGCCTCGCTGCCCGCCGCCGTCGCGTCGAGCGACGCCTACGCCGGCGCGCAGCCCGTTCGCGGCAAGGCGCTGGTCTTCTGGGACGCCAAAGTGCCGGGGAAGAAGCTCGATGCGATCGACACCGACCAGATCACGCCGGCCGCCGACTGCGTGAGCGAATCGCTCGAGACGCTCGACGAGCGCTGGAAGGCCGGATCGTTCCGCTACCTCATGCCCGACTTCCGGGCGCGCGTGCACGCCGGACAGACGTTCGTGATCGCGGGCGACCGCTTCGCGATCGGCTCCTCGCGCGAGATGAGCCCGGCGGGCCTCAAGGGCGTCGCCGAGGAAGCCGGACTCGAGATGGTGATCGTGTGCGGCCAGAACATGGGCGACATCTTCCGCCGCAACTCCTTCAACCTCGGATTGCACGTGGTCCAGGCGCCCGACGCGGTGGCCGACGCGCAGGACGGCGACGAGTTTGAGTTCGATCCCGACTCGCGCGCGCTGCGCAACGTGACCCAGGGCAAGGCCTACGTGCCGGTGCCGCTCACGGCCAAGGAAGACGAGATCCGCCGCTCCGGCGGCATCTTCGCGGTCGGACGGCGCGAGTTCCGCAAGAGCGTCGAGACCCCGCCCGCGATCGTGTGGCCGGACGCCGAGACCGCGCGCACGCTCACGACGACCGAGCAGATCCTGTGGGCGCACCGCGTGGACAAGGACGCCGAGGTCAAGCCCGGCGCCACGCTTCGCGTGTACGCCGACCTGCTGCCGGCGAGCGACGGCACGGCGCCGTTCTCGATCCACACGTTCAACCAGATCACCGGCGGCGACACGATCTGGCCGCGCCAGCTCGCGATCGCGAACGACCACTTCGTGTTCACGGGCGTGGACTCGGACGACAAGCAGACGAGCATCGGGCGCGCGTTCGCGAAGCGGCACGGCATCGAGAAGCCGTACTACGCGACGCCGGGCGACGGCATCTTCCACTTCTACTTCCCCGAGCAGGGCCTCGTGCACCCCGGCATGATGATCCCGGGCGCCGACTCGCACTCGCGCGCGTACGGCGCGTACGGCGCGATCGGCATCGGCGTCGGCAGCACGACGCTCGGCTTCGGCTGGAGCACCGGCTACATCTATTCGACGGTCGCGAAGCGCCGCCGCGTCGTGTTCCGCGGCAAGCTGCAGCCGTGGGTGAGCGGCAAGGACCTCGTGCTCGAACTGCTGCGCCGCTGGGGCGCGAAGCAGTCGCAGGGCATGAGCGTCGAGTTCGTGGACGCCGACCAGCAGCTGCCCGTCGCGTACCGCAACACCATCTGCAACATGATGGCCGAGGCCGAGTCGTACAACGGCATCTTCGCGCCGGACGACCTCACGTACGCCTGGTTCGCGGCGAAGGGCATGAAGGACCTGCCCTATCCGCGCATCACGCCGGGCGCCGACGTCGCGTGGGACCTCGACGAGGAACTCGTGCTCGGCGACGTGCAGCCCATGATCGCCAAGCCCTTCAGCCCGGGCAACGCGTTCCACGCCGACGAAGTCGCGAAGGAGAAGATCGGCTTCGACAAAGCCATGATCGGCTCGTGCACGAACGGCGGCTACGACGACCTGCTCAGCGCCGCGCTCGTGCTCAAGGCCGCGCGCGCGCACGGCCGCGACAAGGCGGTGAAGGAGTTCGTGATCTTCCCGGGCTCCGGCGGCGTGAAGGAGCAGATCGAGCGTCCGGATCCGCGGCTCGGCGGCGAGAGCATCGCCGAGGTGTTCCGCGCCGCGGGCGGCGAGATCCGCCAGAGCTGGTGCGGGCCGTGCTTCGGGCAGGGGCCGGACAAGCTCGCGGCCGGCCAGCGCGCGATCACGACGTTCAACCGCAACTGGACGAACCGCATGGGCCTGGGCGGCGAGGGCTTCCTCGCGAGCCCGAGCGTCGTCGCCTCGAGCGCGCTGCTCGGTTTCATGGCGCCGCCGAGCGCGCTCGGACTGAAGTGGGAAGCGGAAGCGTTCGCGGTTTGAGTCTCTCCGCGCGGTTCCAGCAGATGGCCGGGGGATTGCCCCGGCCATTCTGGTTCCTCTTCGGCGGCATGTTCGTCACGCGCTGCGGAGCGTTCGTGCTGCCGTACCTCGCGCTCTACCTCACGCAGGCGCGGCACCTGAGCGTCGCGAAAGCCGGGCTGATCATGGCGCTCTACGGTGCGGGCGCGACGGCCGCGGCCCCGATCGGCGGCTTCCTCGCCGACCGCGTCGGACGGCGCTTCACGATGCTGCTCGCGCTCCTCGGCGGTGGCGCGAGCATGATCGCGCTCGGCTTCGTCGAGCGCGTCGAATGGCTCGCGCCCGCGATCTTCGTCGTCGCGGCGCTGACCGAGATGTACCGCCCGGGCATGAACGCGGCGGTGAGCGACCTGTTGTCGGGCCCCGACCGCGTGCGCGCGATGGGCCTCGTGTACTGGGTGATCAACCTCGGCTACGCGATCGGGCTCACGGTGGGAGGCGCGCTCGCGAGCGTGTCGTTCCGCTGGCTGTTCGTGGGGGACGGACTGACGACGATCGCGTTCGGGCTGCTCGTGGCGGCGGGCGTGCCGGAGTCGCGCCCCGTCGCGGCGCCGCGCGCGCCGCACGAGAAGCGCCCGGCGCTGTGGAAGGAGTTCGTGGCGCCGTACCGGGACCGGCACTTCGTGGCGTTCCTCCTGCTCAGCTTCGTGGTCGCGACCGTGTTCACGCAGAACGCCTCGACGTTCCCGCTCGACATGTCCGCGCGGGGCCTGGACAAGTCCGAGATCGGCTTCGTGCTCGCGCTCAACGGCCTGCTGATCGTGCTCGTGCAGCCGTTCCTCGGCGCGATGCTCGCCCCGCACGACCGTTCGCGCGTGATCGCGCTCGGTGCGCTCACGATCGGCGCGGGGTTCGGCCTGCACCTGTTCGCCGCGACGCCGCTCGCGTACGCGGCCGCCGTGGTGGTCTGGACGCTCGGCGAGATGGCGGTGCTGCCCGTTTCGAACGCGCTCACCGCGGACCTCGCGCCGGCGGAACTGCGGGGACGCTACATGGGGGCGTACAGCATGTCGTTCGGCGCGGCGGTGTGCGTGGCGCCGGTCGCGGGCACGTGGCTGCTCGAGACCCTCGGGCGCACGGGGTTGTGGGCGGCGTGTTTCGTCGCCGGTGCGCTCGCCTGCAGCGGCCATCTGCTGCTCGCCCGCTCTCTCATGCGCCTGCGCCGCCAGAGGCTCGCGGCCTCGTAGCGCAACGCGAGCGTTCACCGTCAGTCACGGCGAACGCCGGTGCCGTGGACGCCGACCGGGAGCGAGCGGCGCTTCCGAGCGCGCGACCCCCGCCCTCAAGCCCGGCTCCCTTCGTCCGAGATTCCTCCCTCGTGGGCCATCCCGGACGCCGCGTGTCCGCCTGTGGGAAGGCCGTGTGCAGCACAACCGGGCCGAACCTCCGCGGTCCCATCGGATGGCGAACCATGTCGGCGAATCGCTCCCGCGGGCCGTGCGCGTGCACGGCCGCTCACACACGGAAATCGTCGCGTGGCTCCGGAGGCCACGACGGCACCACCGTGCGATCGGAAGCGGGCGCGTCCTCGCGGAGGGGAACCTCCTCCGGCGGTTCGCGCCCACCGAGGCGGGCCGCCGGTCTCGCTTCCTCGACGAGGGTTCGCGAGGAGAGGCTCGTCACCGCCAGCACGAAGCACGGCCCCTGTCGGGCGATGTACGCGGTGCTCGCGATCGCGGGAGCGTGTGAGGTGCGTGCCGAGTCGGCGCCTCCCGCGGAGCCGGATTCGTTCGAGTTCGTTCCCGACGGCGCGCTCATGGACGCGACGGACGGCACGTTCCAGCGATTCGATTCCCTCCATTTCGCGGGCCACGCGCTCGGGCTCGACCAGGCGCGCGACGTCCGCGGGGACGACGCCGGCACGACGCTCCGCCGCAGTGCGGCGGGCACGGCGGGCGACGACGTGCGCCGCACCGGTGGTGGAACGGACTCGAACCGGGGATTCCTGCCGCTCGCCGTCGGCTTCTGACGGCACACACACGCCGGGAGCCATGCCGCCCCGGCGCCCCCTTGGAGGTCGCATGCTCGCGAAGATGAAACTGGGATGGAAACTCCGCATCGTCGGAATCGCGGTGCTGGGCTGTTCGGTGCTCGCCATGGTGTTCACCGAATGGCGGAGCGAACGCGAAATGTACGAGCGCGAGACCGCGCGCATGCAGAACCTCGTCGAGTCGGCCGCCACGCTGATCGAGCATCACGTGGCCGCCGCGAAGGCCGGCGAGGCCTCCGTCGAGCAGGCGCAGTCCGAGGCGATCGCCCAGATCCGTGACCTGCGCTACGGCTCGGACGGCTACTTCTGGATCAACGACATGGGACCGCGCATGGTCATGCACCCCATGAAGCCCGAACTCGACGGCAAGGACCTGGCCGGCATGGCCGACCCGAAGGGCAAGTACCTCTTCCGGGAGTTCGTGCGCGTCGTGAAGGACAAGGGGGCCGGATCCGTCGCGTACCAGTGGCCGAAGCCGGGCGAGAAGAAGCCGGTCGGCAAGATCTCCTACGTGAAGGGTATCTCCGACTGGGGCTGGATCGTCGGCTCGGGCATCTACGTGAGCCAGTTGCAGGCCGAAATCTGGAAGCAGCGCATGGGCCTCATCGGCGCCGTCCTCTTCGCCTGGCTCATGGGCTGGCTGCTCACGCACCTGCTCGCCGAGCGCGTGTCGGGCGCGCTCCTTTCCGTGCACGCCGTGGTCAAGCGCGCGGCCGAGGGCGACCTCACCGCGCGGGCCGAAGTCGCCACGCAGGACGAACTCGGGGACATGGCGAATGCGATGAACCACATGCTCCAGGGGTTCCAGACCGCGCTCACGAGCATGCGCGAGTCCGCCGAAGGCACGGCGAGCGCGGCGCAGCGTGTGTCCGAAGCGGCGGGCGCGATCTCCGACGGCGCACAGCGCCAGGCGTCTTCGCTCGAGGAAACCGCGGCGTCGCTCGAGGAGATGACGTCGGCGGTGAAGCAGAACGCGGACAACGCGCAGCAGGCGGCGCAGCTCGCGCAGGGTGCGCGCGAGGTCGCGGAGAAGGGCGGGCGCGTCGTCGGCTCGGCCGTGAGCGCGATGGGCGAGATCCACGAGTCGTCACGCCGCATCGGCGACATCATCACGGCCATCGACGAGATCGCGTTCCAGACCAACCTGCTCGCGCTCAATGCGGCCGTCGAAGCCGCTCGTGCGGGCGAACAGGGCCGCGGCTTCGCCGTGGTCGCCGCCGAGGTGCGCAACCTCGCGCAGCGCTCGGCGTCCTCGGCGCGCGAGATCAAGGGGCTCATCCACGACTCCGTCGAGAAGGTGCAGTCGGGCAGCACGCTCGTGAACCAGTCGGGCAAGACGCTCGAGGAGATCGTCCAGTCCGTGAAGCGCGTGACCGACATCGTCGCCGAGATCGCCGCCTCGAGCCGCGAGCAGGCGACGGGCAT
The DNA here is from genome assembly GCA_044222365.1 of Candidatus Eiseniibacteriota bacterium. Classification (GTDB taxonomy): domain Bacteria; phylum Eisenbacteria; class RBG-16-71-46; order RBG-16-71-46; family RBG-16-71-46; genus CAIXRL01. The sequence continues at coordinate 2,688 of JBGANH010000125.1, read as the reverse complement.
CGAGCAGGTGAACCAGGCGGTGACGCAGATGGACTCGGTCACGCAGGCGAGTGCCGCGCAGACGGCGGAACTCGCGGGTACGGCCGGTGAACTCACGGAGCAGACCCGGGCCGTGATGGCGCAGGTGGACCGCTTCCGCGTCTGACCGCTCTCCGGCCGGCGTCCGGGAAAAGAAATCGTGAATCCTCCGCGCCTCCCCATGGCACCAAGCCGTGCGGGGGGCGCGGTCGCGTTTCCCGATCATCCGGAGGGCGCATGGCTCGAGTCGTGGTGCTGGGCGCGGGTGTCTCGGGACACACCGCCGCGGCGTTCCTGAAGCAGTGGCTCGGCAAGGGCCACGAAGTGGTCGTCGTCTCGCCGAAGCCCACGTACAACTGGATTCCGTCGAACATCTGGGTCGGCGTCGGGCTGATGCAGCCGAAACAGGTGACGTTCGAACTGGAGCCCGTGTACCGGCGCGCGGGCATCGGCTTCGAGCTGGCGCGCGCCGTGGCCCTGCATCCCGACGGCGACACCTCCGATCCGGCGCCGTACGTGGTGATCGAATCCACGCGCGAGGGGCGGGAAGGCGAACGCAAGACGATCCGGTACGACTACCTCGTGAACGCCACGGGACCGAAGCTGAACTTCGGCGCGACCGAGGGGCTCGGACCGGACGCGGGGCACAGCCTCTCCGTGTGCACCGAGCGCCACGCGCAGCAGGCCGCACGCGCGCTCGATGCCGCCGTGGAGCGCATGAAGCGCGGCGAGCGCCAGCGCTTCCTCGTCGGCACCGGCCATGGCGGCTGCACCTGCCAGGGAGCCGCGTTCGAGTACATCGTCAATCTCGAGTTCGAACTCCGCGCGCGCAAGGTGCGTCACCTCGCGGACATCACGTGGATCTCGAACGAGTACGAGATGGGCGACTTCGGCATGGGCGGCATGCACGTGCGCATGGGCGGGTACGTGACGCCGAGCAAGATCTTCACGGAGTCGCTGTTCGCCGAGCGCGGCCTGCGCTGGATCACCCGCGCCGCGGTGCGCAAGGTCGAGCCGGGCAAGGCGCACTACGTGACGCTCGAAGGCGAGGAGAAGACCGTGGAGTTCGACTTCGCCATGCTGCTGCCGCCGTTCTCCGGCGTCGGGCTCCAGGCGTTCGACCGCGACGGCGCGGACATCACGTCGCGATTGTTCGCCCCGAACGGGTTCATGCGCGTGGACGCGGACTACACGGCGAAGCCGTACGAGGAGTGGCGTGCCCGTGACTGGCCGCGCACGTACCAGTCGGCGACGCACCGAAACGTCTTCGCCGCGGGCATCGCGTTCGCGCCGCCGCACGCGATCTCACGGCCTCGGCAGAATCCCGCAGGCACGCTCATCGCGCCGGCGCCGCCGCGTACGGGCATGCCGTCGGCGATGATCGGCAAGGCGGTCGCGCACAACATCGTGGACCTCGTCCGCGGCGCCGAGCGTCCCACGCACACGGCGTCCATGGCGGAGATGGGCGCGGCGTGCGTCGCCTCGGCCGGTGCGAATCCGTTCACCGGCACCGCGGCCTCGATGACCGTGTTCCCGATCGTGCCGGACTTCGACAAGTACCCGGAGTACGGGCGCGACCTCGATCTCACGTTCGGCGAGATCGGTCTCGCCGGTCACTGGATCAAGATCATCCTGCACCACATGTTCCTCTACAAAGCCCGGCTGAATCCGGGCTGGACCCTGATCCCGGAGTGACGGCATGAGCGAGAGCGTGACGAAGTCCGAAGCGGCGCACCTGCGCGAGTCGTTCTACGCGACACGTCCGACCCCGGGCACGGTGTTCATGCGCACGTTCCTGCCCTGGCAGGTGCTGCGCTTCGTGATGATCAACCTGCGCATGCTCGTGATCATCGGGAAGAGTCACGAAGGTCAGCACTGAGCGCCGGCTGCGTCGCCGCGATCGTGCGTACCGTGACGTAGCCGAGCACGAGCCCGACGCCGTAGACGATCGTCACCGACGCCGGCTGCGCGACGTCGTGGCCGCGGGCGTGCCCGTACACGACGTCGAGCAGCGCGCCGGGGTTCGAAAGCACGTCCCAGCTGTTCCAGCGCAGGAATCGTCCGAGGTAGATGCCGTAGCCCGAGAGCAGCAGTGAGCCCGTGGCCACGGCCCAGCCCGCGGCGCGCCCCGCCGCGCGTGCGATCGTGTCGTGCACGGTCGCGACCGAACCCCAGCCGAGCATCAGACCGGCTCCGGCGAACGACGTGAGCAGCGCGATGTCGAACCACAGCGGCACCGGCGGGCGCGGGTGCAAGTGCACGAAGTCGGTGACGAGGTAGGGCGCGTTCGGCAGGAACGCGAGCCAGACCAGGAACCAGGCGCTCGCGAGCGCGCGCGAGCCGCCGCGGCGGGATTCGTGCTCGAACAGCACCGCGGCGCCGGCGGGGATCCCCGCGAGGAACAGGTTCCAGCAGAGGAAGAAGTACGCCGGCGCGCCCGCGCGCCAGACGCGCGCGACGACGAGCAGCGCGCACCACACGATGAGCGCCGTGTCGATGCGGATGCGGGGTGAGCGCCAGAGTGCGAGCAGGGAGCCGGTCATGGGAGAGGGCGGCCCCCTTCCGGGACCGCCCTCGTTCCTACCCTGCGCGCGTGCACGGGTTCCGCCTCGCGTTCAGCGCGCGGGGCGCCGGCTCGTGACCGCGATGAACACGAGCATGGCGACGAGC
>JBGANH010000124.1:0-12802 GCA_044222365.1 Candidatus Eiseniibacteriota bacterium | reverse complement strand
CGGGAGCAAGTGGCGGCATCCGCTGGCAGGGCGATCCCACGCCGAGCGCGCCGCACCGCTGGGACTTCTCGCGCGAACACATCGTCTGGTCGTGCGAGCAGTCGCTTAAGCGCCTCGGCATCGAGCAGCTCGATCTCTACATGCTGCACCGGCCCGACTATCTCGCGGACCCGAGCGAGATCGCCGCGGCGTTCACTCAGCTGAAGGCGCAGGGCAAGGTGCGCGAGTTCGGCGTCAGCAACTTCCGGCCGTCGCTGCTGGCGGCCGTTCAGCACGCATGCCCGATGCCGCTCGTCTGCAACCAGGTCGAGTTCATCTGGGCCGTCTCGACTGCTTCGAGGACGGCACGCTCGATCAATGCCTGCAGCAGCGCGTGACGCCCGTGTCGTGGAGTCCGCTCGCCGGGGGCATGCTGGGCGACGGCGGCTGGCCGGACGATTCGCATCCACGCGCGCACACACTGCGCGAGCTGATCGGCACGCTCGACCACTTCGCGCGCCAGTACGGCGTGAGCCGCACGGTGGTCACGCTCGCGTGGCTGCTCAAGCACCCCGCCGGCATCGTCCCGCTCGTCGGCACCGCGAACCCCGACCGTATCCGCGACGCCGTGCGCGCCGACGCGCTCGAGATGTCCCGCGAGGACTGGTACACGATTCTCCGCGCGGCGAGAGGCGCGGGGCTGCCGTAGGGGCTACCAGCCGGCGGGCTTGTGGATGAGGCGGCCGGCTTGCGTGACGTAAGGGTTCGGGAGCTGATGTCGGACGTAATGGGCCGCGCTCACCTTGAAGTGAGCTCCCGCGGCGCTCTGGAGTTCCTTGCTCACGCGGTGAAATGGCGACACCGACACGAAGAGCTTGTCGGGGAAGAGGCGGGTGCCCGTTCGAATCGCCGGGGCGAGGTCGCTGTCCCCCGAGATCAGGACGACCGTGTCGCATCGATCCGTGTGTAGGAGCTCGAAGGCGAGGGAGGCGATCGCGACGTCGGTCTCCTTCTCTTCGTGTCGATGGAGCTTCGCCGAGCACTCGAGGCAGCGGATCACCTTCAGCTTGAAGTGAGAAAGCTGTACGGCCACTCCGCGGTCCCGCAGGCAGTCCAGATAGTCCTCGTGCCTGCGAATGGTCTCCGGAGCGCGAAGCTCCAGATGGCGTGCGAGTGCGGAGAAGTAGGTGACACTCTCGAGCCTCGCGTCCTCACCGAGCAGTACGAGGATCGACCGGCAGAATGCGGCCAGGTCCAGCCAGCGCGTTCCTGCCCCATCGAGACTGGAGCTGGCCGCGCGCAGGGAGTGGTAGAGGTTGAATCCGTCCACCAGGAACGCGGTTCGGTTCATCGGTCCGAACAGCGGGGGCGAGGCAAAGAAAAACCCCCGGATCGTAACCCGGGGGGGGCCGTGGAGCCGGAGCCCCAACGGGGATGATTGCGGACAATATCGGCCGAGCTCAGCTGGCGAGTCAACGCCGAAGTTGGGTTCGCACTGGCTCAGGGAACTTGGCGCAGTAGCAGGCAAGAAAAATCCCCCGGGCCGCAACCACGGGGGAGCCGGGGAGCTGTCGCTCCGTCGGCGGGGTACGTGGAATATCGGCCGAGCTCGGCTGCGTCAGTCGCCGAACATGCCTCGGCCCCGCGCGGATCACCGTCCGCACGGGGCCGACGTTCGCTGCGCGCCGCCGCTCTACTTCACCGCAAATCCCACCGACGCGCGCGTCGGGTCCCAGTCCAACTGCAGCACGCCGCCGGTGTCGCGCGGGAGCACGTTGATCGTGAAGCGCTCGACAACGTCGGGCAGTGCCTCCACGGCGAGCGCGATCTTGTAGAGGTCCTTGCTCGCGTCGTGCTCGGTGCCCCACTGGCCGGTCTGGCCGTTCAGGATCAGCGTCCAGCCGCTCTTCGCCGGCAGCGTCCACACGCTGTACTTGCCCGCGGGCACCACGACGCCGCCGAAGTCGAGCGCCTTGTCGGTGGCCAGCAATGTCGCGGCGTTCGCGCCGGTCCGCCAGATCTCGCCGTAGGGCACGACCTCGCCGAACACGACGCGGCCGCGCTTCGCGGGACGGCTGTAGTCCACGCGCACGTTCGCCCCACCGGCCTCCACCTTCACGCTGTCGGCGACCGAGAGCGTGCCCACCGCACCGCTCGCCTTCTCGGCGGCGAGCCACTGCGCGGACACGGCGGCCAGGTCGGGCAGCGCGCGGTCCACGGTCACCTTGCCGGTGCCGCTCACGGGGCGCGCGTGCATCACGCGGCCGGCGCGGTCCACCTTCAGGTGGAACACGTCGGCGTGGTCGTTCTCGATCCGCACGGAGTCGCGCCCGAGCCGCTGCGCGCGCTGCCAGCCGGGACTCGGCGCGCCCACGAACCACACGCCGGCGCGCACGGTGTCGGACTTGCCGGAGCCGAGCCGCTGCACGAGATGCTGGTACTGCGTCCACGGGCTGCTGCTGAACAGCACGATCGAGCCCGCGGGCAGCGCCACGCGCACGGGCGGCTGCGGGCGCCCGGGAATGCGGATGTCCGCGATCACCGAGTCGGCGGTGCACGTGCCGAAGATCTCCTGCGTCGGCGGCGCGTCGGCGGCCGCGGCACCCGCGTTCACGCGCAGCGTGAACCGGGTCAACGCGCCCGCGGCGTCGTACTCGTACTCGAAGTGCCGCTTCATCACGCGCGGCGCGCGCCCGACCTGGTCCACGACCAGCTTGTTGCCGGTGCGCGTCCAGCGCTCGACGCTCACGGTGTCGGCGCCGAGGCGCACCACGAAGCCCCCGGACTGCCCCGCGCTCTTGCCCTTGGCGGCGGCCGCGGCCGAAGCGCCACTCCCGCCGGCGCAGGCGATCGCCAGCGCGCACGCGCCGGCCACGACGAAACCATTCACACGCATGGACTGCTCCTTCGAAGGATGGGGAGAAGGGAGTGGGGCGCCGCGCGGCAAACTACCAGCTTCGGCCCGCGCCGCCACCGCCGGAACTGCCGCCGCCGAACGAGCTGCCGCCACCACTCGAATGGCTGCCGCCGGACGAACTGCTCGAGCTGGTCTCGATGCGGGGAATGGTCTCCGTCGAGACCTTCGAGTACCCGCAGCCGGGCCGCACGCACTCGCGCGTGACGCGCCGCGTGCCGGTCGAGTGCGTCGTCGCAGCGACCAGCGTGACCGAGCGCGTGCCGAGCGTGCGGCGTTCGCACTTGGGGCACGCGCGGTAGAGGCTGAAGAAGCGGTTCGCGTGCTCCACGTGCGTCACGTCGCAGGCGTCGCAACGCCACACGCGGTGATCCACGCTCGAGAGCTTCTCCTCGAGCGCCTCGTCTTCGTTCAGGAACGGCAGCTCGACCTTGTCCGGCACCCAGCGCATGCGCTTCTTGCACTGCGGGCAGAAGCGCCGCCTTCCCCACCAGCGCAACCCGCCGACGAGCGACGCGATCGCACTGGCCGCGCCCACGAGCCACGCGCCGATCGGGAAGTTCGAGCGACCCGCGCCGCCGCTCCCGCCGCCTTCGACGGGCTTGCGCTCGAGCACGTCCGCGAACGCGTTCACGCCCGCGACGAGCGCCGGGCCGTATTCTCCCGCGCGCAGCTTCGGCATCACGTCGCGATCGAGGATGCGGCCGACGAGTCCGTCGGGCAGCGAGCCTTCGGCGCCGTAGCCGGTCTCGACCTCGATGCGGCGCGGCACCATCGTCACCAGCACGAGCACGCCGTCGTCCTTGCCGCGCTTGCCGATGCCCCACTCGGCGAAGAGCGCGGTCGCGAACGGCTTCGGTTCGTACCCGGTCAAGGTGTCGAGCGTCACGACCGCGATCTGCGCGCCGGTCGCCACCTCGAGCGCGTGCACGCGCGCGTCGATCTGCGCGATGGACGCCTCGTCGAGCAGCCGTGCCTGGTCCGCGACGAACGAGTTCCGCGCCTGCAGCGGATTGGGAATGTCGCCCGGCTCCGTCGCGTGCGCGGCAAGAGCCACGCACGAGAGCGCCAGGCACAGCAGCCATGCACGAGCTTTCACGACATCTCCTTCACGCGGCGCCTCCGGCCTCGCGCTTGCCGCGGGCCAGGTCCACGCGCGACAGCATCCACGCGCCGCCGAGGAAGAGCGGCAGCAGCGTGAGCGTGGCGAGCCGTCCGCCGCCCGAAAGCTGCGTGACGACGCCGAACAGGATGGGGCCCACGACACCCGCGAGCTTTTCGCTCACCGAGTAGAACCCGAACAGCTCGCCCGTCTGCTCGCGCGGCACGAGCGAGGCGAACATCGAACGCGACAGCGCCTGCGTGCCGCCCTGGAACATCGCGACCATGCCCGCGAGGATCCAGAAGTGCACCGGCGTCGCGAGGAAGTACGCGAACACGCTGATGCCCGTGTAGCCCGCGATGCCGATCATCACCGCGCGCTTCGGTCCGAGCGGCTTCGCGAGCCGCCCGAACAGCAGCGCCGCGGGCGCCGCGAGGATCTGCACCATGAGCAGCGCGCCGATCAGGTCCTTCTGCCCGATGCCGACCTCGGCGCCGTAGATCGTCGCCATCTTGATGATCGTGCCGATGCCGTCCGAGTAGAGCCAGAACGCGACGAGGAACGTGAACAGGTCGCGCCGCTCGCGCAGGTGCGCGGTCGTGCGCAGCAGCTGCGCGATCGTGTTGCGCAGCAGCGCGCCCACCGGCACGCGCGCGGCCGCGGCCTGCGGCTCGGGCACGTCGCGGAAGAGCGGCAGCGAGAACGCGAGCCACCACACCGCCACGCTCGCGAACGCCACGCGCGTCGCGGCGCCCGCGTCGGGCAGGCCGAACTTCTTCGGCATCAGCACGAGCGCGAGGTGCGCCGCGAGCAGCAGGCCGCCGCCCAGGTAGCCCCACGCGAAGCCGCGCGAGGAGAGCGCGTCCATCTCGTGCTCCTCGGCGACCGCGGGCAGCAGCGAGTCGTAGAGCACGTTGCCGGTCGCGAACGCCACGAACGCCACGCCGAAGGCCGCGAGCAGGCTCCACCACGCGTCGTTCGGCGCGACCGCGAGCGTGAGCGTGCCCGCCACGCCCGCGAGCACGCACGCGAGCAGGATCGGCTTGCGCCGCCGCGTCTGGTCCGCGAGCGCGCCGGCGATGGGCGAGAGCACCGCGGTCAACGCCAGCGCCGCGGCGCTCGCGTAGCCCCAGAGCGCGGTCGCCTCGTGCTTCGCCATGGTCTTCGAGGCCACGCTCGCGAAGTACACGGGCAGGATCGCGGACACGACGCTCGTGGCGAACGCCGAGTTGGCCCAGTCGTACAGGCACCAGGCGTTCTGCGCGCGGCGCCGGGCGGCGGGCGTTTCGTGCGTCATGCCGGAGTCGGGAGGATGCATGGCGGGGAGGTGTACCAGAGGGCGCGGCGGCCCGCCCTGTGATTTCTCCGGTCGCGGGTCGTCCCATGACGGAGGCCGCGTGTCCGCGCGGCGATCCGGCCGTCCACTCGCGAGGTCCCGATGCCCCTCCGTCGCCCGATCCGTTGCGCCATCCACGTCGCGTGCCTCTCGTCCTGGCTCACGCTGCAGGCGAGCGTCGCGCTCGCTGGAGTGTCCACGCCGCCCGCCAGCGTCTTCGCGCTGCGCCATGCCGTGCTCGCGACCGCCGAAGGCGCGCCTCAGCCGACGAGCGCCGCGGCCATGGGCGCGACGCCGAAGAAGTCGAAGCGCGCGTGGCTGTACGTGGGACTCGCCGCGCTCGCCGTGGGTGGCGCGGTCGCGCTCGCCGGTGGCGGCAGCGACTCCGCGCCCGCCGCGCAGGCGCCGCCCATCGATCCGCCTCCGCCTCCGCCCGCGGGCGTGCCGGGAGGTGCGCGATGAGGCGGCTCTTCGCAGGCTTCGCGCTCGCGTGCGTGCTGGCCTCGAACGCGCACGCGCAGTGGATGCCGACCGGCGCGCCCGTCGCGACGCTCGCCGCGACGCAGCAGTATCCCGCCGTCGCGCCCGACGGCGCGGGCGGCTGCTACCTCGCGTGGACCGACTTCCGCACGGCGGCGGGCGATCTCTACGCGCAGCACCTGCTGGCCGACGGACGGCGCGATCCCGCGTGGCCCGTGGACGGCCTCGCGGTCAGCGCGCAGGCGGACGTCCAGTCGCGCCCGTGCATGATCCCGGACGGCGCGGGCGGCGCGTACGTGTCGTGGATCGACAAGGAAGTGCAGCTCGCGCCGGACGGCGCGGGCGGCGTGTACGCGCTCTGTCCGCAGTTGCACGCGAGCACCGACTACCGCGTGCAGCGCGTGAACTCGGCCGGCGTGCTGGATCCGAACTTCGGCACCGGGGTGCTCGCCGGCACCGCCAACTTCACCGGCGGCCGCTACGAGAGCATCGCGGCCGACGGCTCGGGCGGCGTGTTCGTGGCGTTCGGCGGACAGAACTTCGCCGTGTTCGTGCAGCGGGTGCTCGCCACGGGAGTCGTGGACCCCGCGTGGCCCGCCGGCGGCCGCACGCTCACGCCCACCTCGACCGGGAGCTTTCCCAACGTCGTCCCGGACGGCGCGGGCGGCGCGATCGTGGTCTGGAATCACGTCGTGGGCGGCGACGTGGACATTCGCGCGCAGCGCGTGACCGGCTCGGGCGCGATCGCCGCTTCGTGGCCCGACACCGGCCTCGCGGTGTCCGCGGCGCCGAACTCGCAGCAGACGCCCTTCCTCGCTCCGGACGGCGCGGGCGGCGCGTTCGTCGCGTGGAGCGACCTGCGCGCGGGCAGCCAGTTCGACGTGTACGCGCATCACGTGCTGGGCACGGGCACGATGGACTCGCGCTGGGCCGTGAACGGCAAGGCCATGACGAGCACCGTCGCGAGCGACCTCGCGCGTCAGGTGTTCGCCGACGGCGCGGGTGGCGCGATCGTGCTGTGGGAAAGCGCCGGCTCCGGCGACAACGGCCTCTTCGCGCAGCGTCTCGACGCGAACGGCGCGGTGCATGCCGGCTGGCCTTCCCCGAGCATGTGGATCACGGGCCTGTTCCGCGGCGTGACGAGCTACGGCTACGCGTCCGATCCCGTCACGCACGACGTGTTCGTGGGCTGGGACGAGTTCCGCCTCGGCACCACGCACGCGCGCGAACGCGACGTCTACGCGCGCCGCATTCCGCCGGGAGGGACGCACCGCGTCACGACCACGCAGTCGGGGACGAGCGGTGGCTACGTGCTCGTGCCCGACAGCCTCAGCATCTACTGGACGCCGTACAACTACCTCTCGACGCTCGACATGACGCCACTCGACCGCATCGAGTTCCGGTTCCCTTCGTACGTCGGGCAGTCGGTCACCGACGTGACCGCGAACGGTGTTTCGCTCGGGCCGGCGCCCAATCACGTGCTGCGCGACGTCGTGCAGGACGTCGCGTTGAATGCGACCTGGACGAACAACCTCGTCACGGTCTCGACCGACCTCGCGGCGGGCACCTACGCGTCGCTCGCCTGGCCCATGACGTACGCCAAGGACAGCGTGAGCACGCTGCTCGACGAAGTCTGGCCGAGCGACGATCGGCGCTGGCGCCTCGCGCACTGGGATCCGGCCTCGGGCGCGTACGCGTACGCGACGGACACGCTGACGCGCATCCGCCCCGGCGTGGGCTACTGGCTCGCGAGCAAGGGCGCGCGCACCGTGGCCGTGCCGGGCCGTCCCGTGTGGCAGTCCTCCACGAGCGTGGCGCTCGCGGGCGATGCGACCAGCGGCTGGAACCAGATCGCGAATCCGTACCGGTTCCCGGTCGCCGACACCGCGCTGCGCGTGGTTTCGGGCGCCACGGTCGCCGGACTGATCGAACCGGCGAACACCTTCGTGGACTCGACGGTCTGGGAGTGGACGGGCGGCTCGAGCTACGCGCCGGTGCACACGTTGCAGCCGTTCGTGGCCTACTGGGTGCGCAAGCGCACGGCCGACCCCGTCGCGATCGTGTTCCCCGGGCTCACGAGCACGCGAACCGTCCCGCCCGCTCCCGCGCGGCCGGAGGATGCCGACTGGGCGATCGCGATCGCCGCTTCGCAAGGCGACGCGCGCACGTCCGCCGTCACGCTCGGCGCCGTGGCGCGGCGCGGCCGCGAGCACGCCGCTGCGCCGCGAGTCGCCGCCGGACTCGCCCGCGGGTGGGCTGCGGCTGAGCGTCGCGGACGCCGCGGCCACCCTCCGCGCGCGAACAGGACGTTCGTCGGCGCGAGCGCCAGGCGCTCGACGCTCGAACTCGCGGGCGCCGAAGCGCCGGGCGAGGTCGTGCTCGACGTGCAGGCGTTCGACCTGCCCGCCGGCCTCACGCTCGAACTGCGCGATCCCGCGCTCGGCTGGTCGCGCATCGTGCGCCGGGCGATCGCGTGACCGTCGCGGCCACGCCCGGCACGCGGCGCCTCTCGCTCGAGGCGATCGAGGGCTCGCTCCCCTCGGCGGGCGCGACCGGCCCGCGCGTGCTCGCGGCGTGGCCCAATCCCTTCCACGGCTCGCTCGGCTTCGCGGCGCAGCTGCCGCCGGTGGCGACGTGCGTGAGCATCCACGACGTGCAGGGCCGTGTGGTGCGCGTGCTCGAGCGCCGCGGACTCGCCCCGGGCGAGAGCGTGCTCGTGTGGGACGGCCGCGGCGCCGACGGCGCCCCGGCGCGACCGGGCGTCTACCTCGCGCGCTGGAGCGCGGGCCCGCACGCAGGCACGTCGCGGATCGTCAAGCTCGACTGACGCCCGCTCGGCGTGTGGCCGGCGCGCTTCCCGCTGGCCACACGCCGAACCCGCACGCTACATTCCCTCCCGAATCAGCCACCACACGGAAGGGAGGTGATCGGGATGCGTCACGCACGTCTCACCACGCCGTACGTGCGCGAGAACGGGCAGCTGCGCCCCGCGAGCTGGGAAGAAGCGCTCGAACGGGCCGCCGCCGGTTTCCGCGCCGCGCGGGAGAGCGGGCCGGACGCTTTCGGGTGTTCAGCTGCTCCAAGGCGACGAACGAGATGAACTACGCCGCGCAGAAGTTCGCACGGCAGGTGATGGGCACGAACCACATCGATTCGTGCAACCGGACCTGACACGCGCCCAGCGTCGTCGGTCTGGCGACGGTGTTCGTGCGGGCGGGGGCACCAGCTCGTACCGTGAAGTCGAAAATGCGGACGTCATCCTGCTGTGGGGTTCCAACGCGCGCGAAGCGCACCCCATCTTCTTTCACCATGTCCTGAAGGGCCTTCGCAACGGCGCGAAGCTCTACGTGGTGGATCCCCGGCTCACGACGTCGGCCCAGTGGGCCGACCTGTGGGTCGGCCTCGACGTGGGCACCGACATCGCGCTCTCGAACACGATCGCGCGCGAGATGATCGCCTCCGGGCTCGTGCACCGCGAGTTCATCGCGAAGGGCACGAGCGGCTTCGACGCGTACCGCGAGTCGGTCGAGCCGTGGACGCTCGAGCGCGGCGAGAAGGTCACCGGCGTGCCGGCGGCGACGATCCGCGAGCTCGCGCACGCGTGGGGCAACGCGAAGCACGGCCAGATGTGCTGGACGCTCGGCATCACCGAGCACCACAACGCCGTGGACAACGTGCTCTCGCTCATCAACCTCGCGCTGCTCGGCGGGCACGTGGGCCGCCCCGACGCCGGCATCCAGCCGCTGCGCGGGCAGAACAACGTCCAGGGCGGCGGCGACATGGGCGCGATCCCGAACAAGCTGACCGGCTTCCAGGACATCGAGAAGGACGCGGCCGCGCGCGCGAAGTTCGAGGAGCCGCCTACGGCGTGCCGATCCGCCCGCACTACGGCTTCACGCTCACGCAGATGTTCGAGGCCATGGAGCACGGCACGATGAAGTGCGTGTGGGTGATCGGCGAAAACCCCGCGCAGTCGGAGGCCGACGGCCAGCGCTGCCGCAAGCTGCTCTCCGGGCCTCGACACGCTGGTGTCGGCGATGGTGATGACGGCGACGGCGAGGCTCGCCGGACGTGGTGTTCCCGCGAGCGCGGCGTGGTGCGAGACCAGGCGCGATTGCATCGGCGGCGGCGTGCGGCACCGCAAGGCGCTCGACGCGCCGGCGGGAAGCGCGGGATGACATCGACATCATCGCCGACGCCAGCGCGGCCTTGGGCTTCGACTGGGGCTGGTCGCCGAGCTCTGGGACCGAACTGCTGCACGTTGTCGCCCATGCGCGGGCATGGGCTGGAAGCGCCTCGAGGAACTCGGCGGCATCGAGTAGCGAGACGAGCGTGGGCAGCAGCTACCTGCACGCGCGGCTGTGGGACGACGATCCCGCGAAGCGCGGAGTGCTCGCGCCGTTCAGCGTGCTGGAGCACGCGGGTCCGGTGGACGAGATCACGCCCGAGTACCCGCTGCTGCTCACGACCGCGCCGGCTCGACTCGTACAACACCGGCGTCTCGACGCGCGCGTACGCGTCGCCGATCCGCCGCGACCATCCGCTCTACCTCTCGCCCGAGGACGCGGCGGCGCTGTCGCTCGCCGAGGGCGATCGCGTGCGCGTCACCAGCCGGCGCGGCTCGATCGAGACCGAGATCGCGGTGGATCCCGGCCTGCGCCAGGGCTCGCGTTCATGACGTTGCACGCGCCCGACAAGGCCGACGCCAACGTGCTCACCATCGACGCCACCGATCCGAAGGCCGGCACCGCCGAGTTCAAGGCGTCGGCGATCCGCGTCGAGAAATGCTCGCCCGTCGTGGCGGGAGGATCTGACGCGTGGACCTGAAACTCGCGGGCGCCGAAGCCACCGCCGCCGAACGTGCCGCCGTGGATGCGCTGTTCGGCGCGCCCGGCTCACGCTGGGAGGGCGGTGACCGCGGCGATGCCTTCGACGGACGGGTCGCGCGAGGCGGGCACGAAGCGCGCGCGCGGCGCCACCTGCTGCTGCCCGCGCTGCACGCCGTGCAGGACGCGGTCGGCCACCCGAAGGCCGCGGCGCGGTGGATTACATCGCGCTCCACTCCACGGCGCGCCCGCCGAGATCTACGGCGTCGCGTCGTTCTACATGCGCTCTTCGAGATGTCGCCCGCGCCCGCCACGGTCGCGCACGTCTGCGACGACGTCGGCTGCATGGCGCGCGGTGCGGACGAACTGATCGCCTCGCTCGAACGCGAGTGCGGCCCCGAGGGCGCGCCGTGCGCGAACGGCCGCGGCGCCTGGAAGCGCAGCCCGTGCCTCGGGCTTTGCGAGAAGGCGCCGGCGGTGCTCGTGCGCCGAGCGGGCCAGGGCCGCGCCGACGCGACGATCGCGCCCGCGACGGCCGCCGGCGTCGCCGCCGAACTGCAGGGCGAGCCGGCCGCCGCGCGCGTGATGGACTCCGTGCCGCAGAAGGGCCAGCCCCACCTGCGGCTGCTCGCGCGCGTCGGCGTGGTGAACCCGGCCAGCCTGCACGACTACCAGAGTCACGGCGGCTTCGCGGCGCTCGCGCGCGCCTTCACGATCGGGCCCGAGGGCGTCGTGCGCGAAGTGACCGACGCGAAGCTCGTCGGCCGCGGCGGCGCCGCGTTCCCGACCGGCGTGAAGTGGGGCGCGGTGCTGCAGGCGCACGCGCTGCCGCACCACGTCGTCTGCAACGCCGACGAGTCCGAGCCGGGCACGTTCAAGGACCGCGTGCTCATGGAAGAGGACCCGTTCGCGGTGATCGAGGCGCTGACGCTCGCGGGCTATGCGACCGGGGCCGCGCAGGGCTGGCTGTACGTGCGCGGCGAGTACCCCGAGGCGCACGACGCGCTCGCGCATGCGATCGCCGAATGCCGCCGCGCCGGTTTCCTGGGCTCGCGCGTCATGGGACAGCAGGGCTTCTCGTTCGACATCGAACTGCGCAAGGGCGCGGGCGCGTACATCTGCGGCGAGGAGACGGCGCTCTTCAACTCGATCGAAGGCTACCGCGGCGAGCCGCGCAACAAGCCGCCTTTCCCGGTGCACGAGGGGCTCTTCGGCAAGCCGACCGCGATCAACAACGTCGAGACGCTGGTCAACGCGCTCGAGATCGTGCGCGACGGCTCCGCCGTCTACGCGGCGATGGGCACCGAAGGCTCGCGCGGCCCGAAGCTCTTCTGCGTCGCGGGCTGCGTCGAGAAGCCGGGCCTCTACGAGCTGCCATTCGGCGCCACCCTGCGCGAACTGCTCGCGCTCGCGGGCGGCGTGAGCGGCGGACGAGCGCTGCAGGCCGTGCTGCTCGGCGGCGCGGCGGGCTCGTTCGTGACGGCCGACGAACTGGACGTGCCGCTCACGTTCGAAGGCACGCGCGCGATCGGCGCGTCGCTCGGCTCCGGCGTGGTCATGGCGTTCGACGACACGGTGGACATGCGCGCGATCGTTCGGCGCATCGCGAGGTTCTTCCGCGACGAGTCGTGCGGCCAGTGCGTGCCGTGCCGCGTCGGCACCGTGCGCCAGGAGGAGGCGCTCGCGCGGATGTGCGCCCGCGGCGCCAACGGTGGGCACGACGCGGACGTGGTGCTCCTCGACGACCTCGACCGCGCCATGCGCGACGCGTCCATCTGCGGCCTCGGCCACACCGCCGCGGTCGCGGTGCAGTCGGCGCTGCGCAAGCTGAAGCTCTTCGGCGAGGTGGCCAAGTGAGCGCGGCGAAGATGCTGACGATCACGGTGGACGGCGCGAGCGTGCAGGTGTGCGAAGGCGCCACGCTGCTCGAGGCGCTGCGCGCGCACGGCGTGGACACGCCCACGCTGTGCTTCCTCGAGAACCTCACGCCCGTCACTGCCTGCCGCGTGTGCGTCGTCGAACTGCAGGGCGCGCGCACGCTCGTGCCCTCGTGCTCGCGCAAGGCGGAAGAGGGCATGGTCGTGAGCACGGACTCCGAGCGCGTGCGCCACGCGCGCAAGACCGTGTTCGAGCTGCTCGGCTCGTCGGTGGACCTTTCGAACTGC
>JBGANH010000123.1:0-12843 GCA_044222365.1 Candidatus Eiseniibacteriota bacterium | reverse complement strand
TCGCCCAGTTCGAGGAATGCCTCGCGCGCTATCCGCGCGCCTGGAACGCCCCCGAAGTGCGCCGCCGCGTGGAGCGGCTGCGCAAGGACACGCGGCTCTAGGCCGCGGGAAGAGATCGTCATGCCGTTGCTCGGTGGTTCACGCCCTCCCGGCCGTCCTTCCGGCGGTCCGGTCGTGCGCACGCTCGGCCCCGTCGGCAGTGCCGTCGCGCTCGTCGCGGCGATCCCGCTGCTGCTGATCGGGCTCGTCACGTTGATGTTCGCGCTGCTCTTCGCGCGCGGTGCGAAGGGGCAGGTGCGCACGTTCACGTTCGGCGGGCCGATGCCCGGGCCGATGCCCGGGCCGGGTCCGGCGCCGCCGACGGGCGATCCCGCGGTCGCGAACGAGGACGGCGGAGAGGCGCACGTCGCGAGCGGTCCCCCGCCGCGCGCGAAGGACGGTGGGAAGTCGTCGTACGCGGAAGTGGTCGAAGCGTGGCCGCTGCTGCTCGCGGCGTCGCTCGCGCTCGCCGCGCTCACGCCCGGCGCGGCGTTCGCGAAGATGCTCGTGCCCATGGACGACACGCAGACGAACCACCTGAAAGCGTACGGCCTCGTGTTCTGGTCGCTGCAGCAGGGCGAGCGGAGCGAGTGGCTGCTGAACTATCGCGGAGGATCGTTCCTGCTGCCGGGTGGCGCGGCGACGGAACGCGAGGCGAACATCCGCGGGGTGGCGTTCGAGAACGTCTCTCCCGCCGCCGAGGCGCAGATCCGCGCGGAGATCGCCGACGCGAACATGGAGTCGGTCGCGCTCGAGAAGGCGCCGCTGGTCGCCGTGTACATCCCGCCGAACACGCCGCCGTGGGACGACGCCGTGACGCTCGCGCTGCAGTACGCCGACATCCCGTACACGCGCGTCTGGGACGAGGAAGTGCTGCGCGGCGATCTCGCCAAGTACGACTGGCTGCACCTGCACCACGAGGACTTCACCGGTCAGCACGGCAAGTTCTGGACCTCGTATCACACGATGCCGTGGTACATCGAGGAAGAGGCCGTCCAGAAGGCGATGGCGGCCAAGCTCGGCTTCGCCAAGGTCACGCAGCTCAAGGCCGCGGTCGCGATGGGCATCCGCGACTACGTCGGGCGCGGCGGCTTCATGTTCGGCATGTGCTCGGCGACGGACACGTACGACATCGCGCTGGCGGCCGCCGGCCTCGACATCGCGGACGCCATCTACGACGGCGATCCGGCGGACCCGAACGCTCCGCGCAAGCTCGACTACTCGCGCACGCTCGCGTTCCGCGACTTCCGCCTCGAGATGGACCCCTACCTGTACCGCTTCTCGGACATCGACGTGACGCTCGAGGCGAACCAGCGTGGGCCGAACACGGTGTTCACGCTGTTCGACTTCTCGGCGAAGAACGATCCGGTCGCGGCGATGCTCACGCAGAACCACGTGAACGCCGTGCCCGAGTTCCTGGGCCAGAGCACCGGCTTCCGCCGCTCGCGCCTGAAGCCCGGCGTCATGGTCCTGGCCGAGGTCGAGGGCACCGACGAGGTGAAATACCTGCACGGCCAGTTCGGTCGCGGGACTTTCACGTTCCTCGGCGGGCACGACCCCGAGGATTACCAGCACATGGTGGGCGACCCCGAGACCAAGCTCGACCAGTTCCCGCATTCGCCGGGATATCGCCTCGTGCTGAACAACGTGCTGTTCCCGGCCGCGGAGAAGAAGAAGCAGAAGACGTGAGCGCGGGCGGCCTCCGGTCGCCCCCGGCCTTCGCGTGCTCGCCGGGATTTCCCGGGCCGGGCGCTTCAGCGCCGCCCCCCTCCGTCCGATACGACCACGGTGATGACGCCCGTTTCCCTCGAACGCCGGCGCCGCAGGTGATGTGCATCCACGCGTCCCCGACCCGAGGTCGAACTCGTCATGAACGAACCCCGCCCGCGCCGCGCCAGGCGCACCGCGGCCACCGCGACCGTTTCCGCCGCAGCCACCGTCACTCCGCCGTCCGCCGCGACCACGGCGTCCGTCGCGGCCAAGGCGCCGGCCGTCCTTCCGGCCCGCGTGGAGACCGCCGCGCTCGAGGAGTCGTTGCGCCGGCAGATCGAGGCACTCACCCAGCTCAACCGCGAGCTCGCGTTCGCACGCGACGTCGCCGAGGCTGCGAGCCGGGCGAAGAGCGAGTTCCTCGCCACGGTGAGCCACGAGATCCGTACGCCCATGCAGGGCCTGGTCGGCACGCTCGACCTGCTCGTGAACTCGGGACTGGGCGGTGAGGCCGCCGACCTCGCCGAGACGGCGCAGTCGTCCAGCAACTCGCTGCTCGCGATCGTCAACGACCTCGTGGACTTCGCCTCGAACGAGCCCGTGAAGCGGCTCTCCGAGCCGGTGCCCTTCGACCTGCGCCGCACCGTCGAGGACGTGGCGTCCCGCTTCGTCGAGCGGACGCGCCGCCAGGGCATCGAGCTGATCGTCCAGTACGCCGAAGAGGCGCCGCGCCACGTGATCGGCGACGACGAGCTCGTGCGCAGCCTGCTGCTGCAGGTCGTGGACAACGCCGTGAAGTTCACGGCGCGGGGCTCGGTGCTCGTCGCCGTGGACGCGCCGGTCGCGACCGAGAGCGATCTCCTCGCGCGCATCGTCGTCCAGGACACCGGCTGCGGCATCGCGCCGGACCGGCTGCCGCTCGTCTTCAACCGCTACGATCACGCCGCCACGCACCGAGCGGGTGCGCGCGCGGCGGGGTCGGGCCTCGCGGTCGCGCGCCAGCTCGCCGAACGCATGGGCGGCACGATTCTCGCCGCGAGCCACGTCGGCGAGGGCTCGACGTTCACGATCACGCTGCGCCTCGGCCGCATGGCCGAAGGCACGGAGGCACCCGCCGCCGGGCCGCTCGCGAACGTGCACGCGCTCGTCGTGGACGACGTGTCGCTGCACCGCATGGTCATGCAGCGCCAGATGACGGGCTTCGGCATGCGCGTCGAAACGGCGCCCGACGGGGACACCGCCCTGCAGATGGCGCGCGAAGCCGCGGCTGCTGGGGACCCGTTCCGCGTGATGCTCGTGGACCAGAACATGCCCGGCATGTCGGGTGAACAGACGGGCCGCGCGGTGCGTGCCGACGCCGCGATCTCGGGCGTGGCGATGATGCTCTTCACCGCCACCGTGGATCGCGAGGAGATGAAGAAGTTCGCGCGCGCGGGCTTCGACGGCTATTTCGTGAAGCCCATTCGTCCCTCGGAGCTCCAGGACGCCCTCACCGCGCTCGTGCGCTCGAAGCGGCGCGGTTCGCCGCGGCTCGCGCTCGTGGCACGCCCCGCCGCGCCCCGCGTGACGGGCCCGCGCGCCTTCGCCGACCGTCGCGTCCTGCTCGTCGAGGACAACTCGATCAACCAGAAGGTCGGCAGGCGCATGCTCGAGGATCTCGGCTGCGTGGTGGACGTCGCGGCGAACGGCGCCGAGGCGGTCCAGCACTGGAGCCGGCAGGCCTACGACGCGGTGTTCATGGACTGCGAGATGCCCGTGATGAACGGCTTCGACGCCACTCGCGAGATCCGCCGGCGCGAATCGGACACGGCGCGGCGCACGCCGATCGTGGCGCTCACGGCCAATGCGCTGCCGAGCGACCGCGAACGCTGCCTCGCCGCGGGGATGGACGACTTCGTCGCGAAGCCGGTCCGCGAGGAGGCGCTTCACGCGATCCTCGGCGCGGTGCTCGGGGTCGCCGTGTAATGGCACGGAGGTTCAGGTGGTCTCGACGACCGGCTTCGCGGGCACTCACCCGGGGAGCCGGTCGCGCGTCGAGCGGGCGATGACGCCTGCGTTGCAGTTCGCACGAGCCGGCCACCCACCGATACACCTGCGCGTGCGGGATTCCTCAAGTTCCGCAGGGGTCTACCGAACCCAGCAACGGAGGAACAACGGCCGGCAGGCGCCGTTGCCCCCCCCCCATTCCCCCCTCGGAATGCCGTCGCCCGTGCGAACGGGAGGCGGCCGCCGTCCGCCCCGCGCGTACCGCACCCGCAACAACGATTTCGTCAGGGCCGGCGCGGCCTTCGGGTCACGTCCTCCGCTGCCGCGACGCGCGACGCACACGAGGACGGGTGTCATGGGCATGAACGAGGATCTCCAGAAGCAGCTCATCAACGACCTGCTCATCGAGAGCTTCGAAGGACTGGATCGGTTCGATCAGTACCTGCTCGATCTGGAGAAGGGTGACGGCGGCTCCGAGACGCTCAACGGCATCTTCCGCGTCATTCACACGATCAAGGGCACGAGCGGATGCATCGCGCTCACGCGGATCGAGAAGCTGGCGCACGTCGGCGAGAACCTGCTGAGCCTCCTGCGCGACGGCAAGCTCACCGTCAAGCCCATGATGATCACCGCGCTGCTGCGCCTCTCGGACGGACTGCGCGAGATGCTGCGCACGCTCGAGCGCGACGGCAACGAAGGCACGACGGACTACGGCGAACTCAAGGACCTGCTCACGAAACTCCAGGACCCCGACGCCGTGTTCCTGGACGAGACGCGCGGCAGCAACTGGGGCCTGTTCGACGACGACGAGGAACTGGCCGCGCCGCCGGTGAGCACGGAGAGCGCGGACGCGCGCCGGCGGCGCCGGCGACCGAAGCGCCCGTGCTCGCGACCATCACCCCGATCTCGGCCGCTTCCGCGTCCTCGTCCGAGCCCGCGCCGGAAGCGCCGGCGACCGCCGCGGCACCGGCCGGCGACGCCGTCCGCGCACCCGCCCGCGGGTCGGTCGCGGATTCCGCGATCCGCGTGGACGTGGGCCAGCTCGACCGGCTCATGAACCTCGTCGGGGAGCTCGTGCTCGCCCGCAACCAGATCGTCCAGCACTCGAGCGACCGGTCCAGCGACGGCCTCGCCAAGGCGTCGCAGCGCCTCAACATCATCACGACCGAGCTGCAGGAGAGCGTCATGAAGACGCGCATGCAGCCGATCGGCAACGTCTGGTCGAAGTTCCCTCGCATCGTGCGCGACCTCGCGAGCGAACTCGGCAAGGACATCCACTTCGTGATGGAAGGCAACGAGACCGAGCTCGACCGCACCATCATCGAAGCGATCAAGGACCCGCTCACGCACATCGTGCGCAACTCGGTGGACCACGGCATCGAGACCCCGGACGCCCGCAAGCAGGCCGGTAAGAACCCGCACGGCTCGCTCCTCATGCGCGCCTTCCACGAGGGCGGCCAGGTCATCATCGAGATCGTGGACGACGGCCGCGGCATCCAGGTCGACAAGGTCGTGAAGAAGGCCGTGGAGCGCGGTGTGCTCACCGCCGACCGCGCCGCCCGACTCAGCCCCCGTGACGCGTTCGGGCTCATCTTCGCGCCCGGCTTCTCGACCGCCGAGAAGGTCACGAACGTCTCCGGCCGCGGCGTCGGCATGGACGTCGTCAAGACGAACATCGAGAAGATCGGCGGCTCCGTGGACGTGAACAGCGAGGCCGGCCGCGGCACCACGATCCGCATCAAGATCCCGCTCACGCTCGCGATCATCCCCGCGCTCATCGTGAGCAGTGGTCCCGAGCGCTTCGCGATCCCGCAGGTGAGCCTGCTCGAACTCGTGCGGCTCGAGGCCGAACAGGCGCGCACGGCGATCGAGATGATCTGCGACGCGCCGGTCTATCGCCTGCGTGGCGAATTGCTGCCGCTCGTCCACCTGGATCGCGCGCTCGAGGTGAACGCGCGGCCGGACCCCGAAGCGCCGGTGAACATCGTCGTGCTGCAGGCCGACGGTCGCCCCTTCGGCCTGGTGGTCGAGCGCGTGAGCGACACCGCGGAAATCGTGGTGAAGCCGCTCGGCAAGCAGCTCAAGAACCTGTCGCACTTCGCCGGCGCCACGATCATGGGCGACGGTCAGGTCGCGCTCATCCTCGACGTGCTCGGACTCGCGCAGGCCTCCGGCGTCATCAGCGAGGTTCGCGAGCAGGCGCTGCTCGACCGGGCCGACGCGAAGTCCGCCGCGGCCGACGACCGCCGCCGGCTCGTCGTGCTGCGTGTCGGCGAGAAGCGCCGCGTGGCGGTCGAACTGTCCGCCGTCGCTCGCCTCGAGGAGATCGAGGCGAAGAACGTCGAGCACGCCGGCACGCGCGCCGTCGTGCAGTACCGCGGCCGCCTGCTGCCGCTGCTGCGCATCGAGGACTACATCGCGGGCGGCGAGACCGTCTCCGCATGGCCCGACCTCGTGCGCGTCGTCGTGTACTCGCACCAGGGCGTGAGCGTGGGACTCGTGGCGAACCAGATCGAAGACATCGTGGACGAGCGCATCGAGATCGAGCGCCCGTCGTCCGAGTCCGGCATCTCCGGGTCGGTCGTGCTGCAGGGCCGCGTCACCGACGTGCTGGACGTGAACGCCATTCTCGCCATGGCCGGTCCGGACGTTTCGGACGCGGCGATCGCCGCCTGAGGACGACATGAACGAATCCCGCCAGTACTGCACCTTCCACCTCGACGGCCTGTTCTTCGGGATCGAGGTGTTCCAGATCCAGGAAGTGCTGCTCGGCCAGCAGATGACGCGCGTGCCGCTCGCGGCGAACACGGTCCGCGGGCTGATCAACCTGCGCGGACAGATCGTGACGGCGCTCGACCTGCGCCGGCGCCTCGCCCTCCCGCCGCTTCCGGCCGATCGCGCGCCCATGAACGTCGTCGTGCGCGACGAGGACTCGCTCGTCAGCCTGCTCGTGGACGAGATCGGCGACGTCGTGAACGTCGACGAAGCCACGTTCGAGGCTCCGCCCGAGAACGTGAAGGGCGTCGCCCGCGAACTCACCACCGGCGTCTACAAGCTCGACGGCCGGCTGCTCCTGATCCTCGACCTCGCCAAGGCGCTGCAGGCGCCCACCGGCACGGCCCGCCGTTCGGCCGAACCCGAGACGGAGCGTGCGGCCGCCTGACGGCCCGGCGCTCGGCGGCCACCACGACATTCACGAAGCACTCTTCACCCGCAACCCACTCGAAAGTACGGCCATGTACACGAACCCGCAGTCATCCTCACCGGCCACAACGAACGCCCCCGTGTCCGTGGCCCGCGCTCACGAGTCCCACCGTTCTGGAGGAGCCATGTCCTGGCGTGATCGTTTCGACACGAGCCTTCGCAACAAGATCCTCGCGCCCGCGGTCGGCGCGATGATCCTGACCGCACTCGCGGTCATCGGCTCGGTGATGTGGGCGTCCCGCGCGATGCAGACGGAGAGTCTGCACTCCATCGAGTGGACCGCCTCCCACACGCAGAACAAGATCGACCGCGTGATGTTCGAGCGGTACGGCGACGCGCAGGCGTTCGGCTTGAACGACGAGTTCCATCAGGACCTCTCGAACATCGGTTCCGAATCGCGCCACTCGATCACGAGCCTCCTGAACAACTACGCCGCCACCTACGGCTGCTACGACCTCATCCTGATCCTCGATCGGGACGGGCGCATCGTCGCGGTCAACACGAAGGACGCGAGCGGCAAGGAACTCCCGGGCGCCGAACGGCTCGTGGGCCTCGACTGGTCGCACGACGAGGGCTACCGCAACGCGGCGGCGGGCAAGTTCACGACGAGCGGCGAGAGCGGCGCCATCACCGGCACGTTCGTCGGCGAGCCCGAGAAGAGCGCGCTCGTCGCGGAGCTGTACGGCGACCACGCCCCGGCGTGGAACGCGACCTTCACGGCCCCGATCATCGACGACGACTCCCACGCGGTCCGCGGTTACGTGCAGAACTACTTCGACGCACACGCGATGCTCGAGCCGATCGTCCAGGACATGTACCACGCGCTCGAGGACGAAGGACTCCGCAGCGCCGAGTTCTCGATCGTCGACCGCCAGGGCCGCATGCTCGTGAACATCGACCCGGTGGGCAGCGGCAGTGACAAGCCGATCCTCACGGGCGTCCTCACCGAGAATCTCATCAAGGACGGCGACAAGCTCGCGGCGATGGCGTTCGCGAACGGCGCCCCGGCCCAGGAGCACGGCTTCTTCCGCCAGGACGCCGAGAAGGGTGAGAAGGGCCACGACTCGCACCAGGCCGGCGGCTACGCCCGCAGCGTGCCGGTGCTCGGTTACGTCGGCAGCGGCTACGCCACGCTCCTCCGCGTGAACGGCGACGAACTGATGGCGCACGTGAACTTCCTCACGTGGGCGGCGATCCTCGCGTCGCTGCTCGGTACGCTGCTCGGCGCGTTCGTGCTGTGGAAGGTCGTGCACCAGGTCGTCGGCTCGGTCGGCACGGTGAAGAACGCGATCACCGGCCTCGCGAACGGCGACATCGGTCAGGACGTCCCCGTTTCGACGAGGGACGAAGTCGGCGAGATGGCGCGTTCGTTCAACGCCGCGCGTTCGGGCCTCTACGCGGTCTTCAACGAGGACCACGTCGACTGGAACCAGGTCGGCGAGAAGCAGCGGGAAGCGGCGCGCCTCACCGAGAGCCTCAAGCACACGATGTCGGCGGTCGCACACAACGCCCAGACGCTCGCCAGCTCCGCCGAGGAACTCACGGCGGTGAGCCAGCAGATGAGCGCCAACGCCGAGGAGACTGCCGCGCAGACGAACGTCGTCGCGGCGGCGTCGGAACAGGTGAGCAAGAACGTCGAGACCGTGGCGACGAGCGCGGAGGAGATGAGCGCGAGCGTCACGGAGATCGCGAAGAACACGTCCGAAGCGGCGCGTGTCGCGGCGCAGGCCGTGCGCGTCGCGGACGAGACGAACCGCACCGTGGCGAAGCTCGGTGAGAGCAGCATCGAGATCGGCCAGGTCATCAAGGTCATCACGTCCATCGCGGAGCAGACCAACCTGCTCGCGCTCAATGCCACCATCGAGGCGGCGCGCGCCGGCGAGGCCGGCAAGGGCTTCGCGGTCGTGGCGAACGAAGTGAAGGAACTCGCCAAGCAGACCGCCGCGGCGACGGAAGACATCAGCCGCAAGATCGACGCGATCCAGAACGACACCCGCGGCGCCGTGTCCGCGATCGAGGAGATCAGCGGGATCATCTCGCAGATCAACGACATCCAGAACACGATCGCCAGCGCGGTCGAGGAGCAGAGCGCGACGACGAACGAGATCGCCCGCAACGCGAGCGAAGCCGCCACGGGCAGCACCGAGATCTCGCGCAACATCGCGAACGTCTCCGAAGCGGCGCACAGCACGACCGAAGGCGCGAGCAACACGCTGACGGCCGCGCAGGAACTGTCGAAGCTGGCCGGCGACCTCATGATGCTGGTCGAGAAGGCCGACGTTCACTGACAAGGGAGGCGGGCCCGTCCATCCGGGCGGGCCCGCTCGACGACATGCGCGCATTGATCATCGACGACTCCATGGCCATGCGGCGGATGCTCGCCGCGTACGTGCAAGGGCTGCAGGTCACCCCGAGCGTGGCGGTGGACGGCCAGGACGCCGTGGAAGTGCTGGAACGCGAGGGCGAGTTCGAAGTCGCGCTCGTGGACTGGGACATGCCGCGGATGAACGGCATGGAGTTCGTCCGTCACGTGAAGCAGGACCCGCGCTGGCAGAACATGAAGCTCGTCATGGTCACGGCCCATGTGAACCCGGACGACATCATGGAAGCCCTCACGTCGGGCGCCGACGACTACCTCATGAAGCCCGTGTCTTCGGAGATGATCGAAGACAAGTTCCGCATCCTCGGACTCGTCGCCTGACGGCGTGAAGGAACCATGCCCAAGATCCGGGTGTTGATCGTGGACGACGCGGTGGTGCTGCGCCGCATGCTCACGCAGGTGATCGAGCAGGACGAAGCGCTCGAAGTCGCCGGCGTGGCCGCGAACGGCAAGATCGCGCTCCAGAAGATCACGCAGTGCAATCCCGACATCCTCACGCTCGACGTCGAGATGCCCGAAATGGACGGCATCGCGACGCTGCGCGAGCTCCGCAAGACCCATCCGCGGCTGCCCGTCGTGATGTGCAGCACGTTGACGGCCAAGGGCGCCGCCACGACGATCGAGGCGCTCAGCGCCGGAGCCACCGACTACGTGACGAAGCCCGCGAACGTGGGCAGCGTGCTCGAGGGGCTCGAGCTCATGCGCGACCAGCTCGTGCCCAAGATCAAGGCGATCATGGGTCCGGCCGCGCGGGGGCCCGCGCCGTCCGCCGCGCCCGCCGCACGCGCCGCGCTCGGCACCCCCGTTCCGCGCGCCGTGCCCCGCCCGCCGGTCGCCGGGCCGGTCGAAGCGATCGCGATCGGCTGTTCCACCGGCGGTCCCAATGCGCTCAACGACCTCTTCACCGCGCTGCCTTCCGCACCGCCGGTGCCGATGTTCGTCACGCAGCACATGCCGCCGCTCTTCACCGCGTTCCTCGCGGAACGCCTGAGCCGTTGCGGCCCGGTGCGCGTGCACGAGGGCAAGCAGGGCATGACCGTGCTCCCCGGCAACGCCTATCTGGCGCCCGGCGGCTACCACATGATCGTGAAACGCGAAGGCACCGCCGTGCGGCTCCACCTCAACGAGGAACCGCCCGAGAACTCGTGCCGGCCTGCCGTGGACGTGATGTTCCGCAGCATCGCGAACGTGTACGGCGGCCACGTGCTGGGCACGATCCTCACCGGCATGGGCGCCGACGGCACCCGCGGCGCGGCCGTGCTGCGCGAGAAGGGCGCCGTGATCCTCGCGCAGGACCAGGCGACGAGCGTCGTCTGGGGCATGCCCGGAACGCTGGTCGAAGCCGGCCTCGCCGACGCCGTGCTGCCGCTTTCGAAGATTCCGTTCGAGCTGCATCGTCGCACGCTCGATTCCCGCAGGAGGGCGGCATGATCCATCGTGCGACGTGCCGTCCTTCGTGCGCCGAGGTCTCGCCATGGCGCTGACGACACAGGCCTTCCAGTTCGTTTCGGAACTCGTGCGCCGCGAAGCGGCGATCGTGCTCGAAGCCGGCAAGGAGTACCTCGTCGAGTCACGCCTCGCTCCCGTCGCGCGAAAGAACGGCTTCCCGACGCTCGACGCGTTTCTCGAGCACATCCGCACCGCGCCGAAATCGAGCCCGCTCTTCTACCAGATCGTGGACGCGCTCACGACGAACGAGACGCTGTTCTTCCGCGACCACCATCCCTTCGAAGCGCTCAAGAAGGACATCCTTCCGCAGCTCATCGAGTCGCGAAAAGCGGTCCGCAAGCTGAGCATCTGGTCTGCGGCGTCGAGCACCGGGCAGGAGGCGTACAGCCTCGCGATGCTCATCCGCGACCAGTTCCCGCAGATCGCGAGCTGGAACGTGCGCATCCTCGGCACCGACCTCTCGACGACCGTGCTCGACCAGGCGAAGAGCGGCAGCTACTCCCAGCTCGAAGTGAACCGCGGGTTGCCGGCCCCGATGCTGATCAAGTACTTCGACAAGGTGGACGGACGCTGGGTGATCAAGGAAGACCTGCGCAAGATGTGCGAGTTCCGCGCGATGAACCTGACGACGCCGTGGCCGATGATGCAGCCGTTCGACCTCATCTTCATCCGCAACGTGCTCATCTATTTCGACACCGCGACCAAGCAGGGCATCCTCAAGCGCATGAAGACCGTGCTGCTTCCGCACGGATCGCTCTTCCTCGGGACCGCCGAAACGACCATCAACCTGGATCCCGAGTGGGTGCCGGTGAAGGCCGGGAACACGACCGTCTTCCGCGTCGGCGGAACGGCGGCCACGGCCTCGGCGCCGGCGGCAGGTCTGCCGAAGGCGGCGTGATCGCCCGAAGCACGAAGCGCCCCGGGAGATCGCTCTCCCGGGGCGCTTTCGCGAACGACGAAGCGCGCGCGATTACTTCGCGCCGCCCTCCGGCGCCGCCGCGTCCTTCGGGACGAACCGGCGCTTCTCACGCTCGATCTTGAGCGCTTCGGTGTTCGTGACCTTGAACTCGACGCGACGGTTCTTCGCCTTGCCGAGCGCGGTCGTGTTCGGCGCGACCGGCATCGTCGGACCGTAGCCCTTCACGGAGAAGTGCGACGCGTCGAGCATCGGGTACTTCTGCGTGATGTAGGTGAGCACCGCCAGGGCGCGAGCCTCGGACAGCGTCATGTTCTTGGCCTTCACGCCGGTGTTGTCGGTGTGGCCGCCGATCTCGATCGTGAGCGCCGGGTACTGCTGCAGGATCGCGGCGACCTCGTCGAGAATCGGGAAGGACTCCGGCTTGATCGTGGCCTTGTTCACGTCGAACTGGATGCCCTGGAGACGGATCGTGCCCGTGTCGAGCAGCTCGGTCTCGCGCTCGCTCACTTCGATCGGGCAGCCGTTCGGGTCCACCTTCAGGCCGGCCGGAGTGGCCGCGCACTGGTCGAGGCCGTCGAACACGCCGTCGCCGTCCGCGTCCGTCGGGCAGCCCTTCGCGTCCACCTGCGCGCCCTTCGGGCTGTTCTCGCACTCGTCGAGGCCGTCGAAGACGCCGTCGCCGTCGGTGTCGATCGGGCAACCCTTCGCGTCCACCTTGGCGCCCTTCGGCGTTTCGGGGCACTGGTCGAGTCCGTCGCACACGCCGTCGCCGTCGGCATCCACGATGCAGCCCTTCGCGTCCACCTTGCAGCCCTGCGGCGTGCCTTCGCACTTGTCGAGACCGTCGAAGACGCCGTCGCGATCGGTGTCGAGGTGCACGCCCTTCGCGTCCACCTTCGCGCCGATCGGCGTCGCCGGCTCCATGTCGAGCCAGTTGCGGACGCCGTCGAGATCCCGGTCCTTGTACTTGCCACGGAACGCGTACTGCAGCCCGGCGGTCGCGGCGATGTGATGGCTGAACTCGAGTGCGCCGCGCTCGCGGAACATGATGTCGCGCGCCTGCAGGCGCAGGTACGTACGCGGGTGGCCCATGAGGTTGTAGAGGAAGCCGACGCCGAGGCTCGGCGTGCCGCGGCCGATGTGACCGGTCACGTCG
>JBGANH010000122.1:0-12183 GCA_044222365.1 Candidatus Eiseniibacteriota bacterium | reverse complement strand
GGCCCAATCTAGCGGCGATCGACGCGACGACGGGGACCGCGACCACATGGGATCCCGGGCCCAACGGCATCGTGTACGCGGTCACCCGCAGCGGTTCGTCCACCGGCGTCGGCGGGCAGTTCAGCTCGGTGGGACGTGTCGTGCGCAATCGCATCGCCGCGATCAACCTCGCGACCGGCGCTCCGACGTCGTTCAATCCCGACGCGAGCGACATCGTGTACACGCTCCTGCTCAACGGCTCGACGCTGTACGCGGGCGGCACGTTCACGACGATCGGCGGGCAGGCGCGCAACCGCATCGCGGCGCTGAGCACGTTGACCGGCGCCGCCACGACGTGGAATCCGAACTGCAACAACCAGGTCCGTTCCCTCGCGGTGTCGGGCTCGAACGTCTACGTCGGGGGGCTCTTCACGAACATCGGCGGGCAGGCTCGCAGCAATCTCGCCGAGATCGACGCCACGACCGGGAACGCCTCGACGTGGGCCCCCAACCCGAGCAACATCGTGTACTCGCTGCTCGTGGACGGCGGCCTGCTCTACGCCGGCGGGCAGTTCGTGACCTTCATGGGGCAGTCGCGGCTGAACGTGGCGTCGATGGACATCGCGACGCACGCGATCGGCGCGTTCAATCCCGGCGGCTCGGTCGCGGCGGTATTCGCGCTCGCGCCGCGCGGCTCGGAGATCCTCATGGGCGGCTCCTTCACGGTCTCGGGCGGACAGACGCGCAATCGCCTCGCGGCCGCCGCCAAGGGGACCGGCGTGCTCGGCGCGTGGGACCCGAATGCCGGTTCGTTCGTGAGCGCGCTGTGCGTGGACGGTTCGCGCGTGTACGCGGGTGGCTCGTTCAACACGATGGGCGCCGAGTCGCGCTCGAAGCTCGCGGCCGTGGATGCGACCGGCGGCGCGGTCGACCTCACGTGGAATCCCGACTTCCTCGGCAACGTGCAGTGCCTGATCGTGGACGGCACGTCGCTGATCGTCGGCGGGCAGATCGTCTCGCTGAACGGCGAGTCCACCATGGGGCTCGCCCGCATCGCGCTGCCGACCAGCTCGGGCGTGGACGACGGCGGCGCGGCCGCATCGCTCGCGTTCGCGGCGCCCTCGCCGCACCCGGCGCGTGCCACGACGCAGCTGCGCTTCACGCTGCCGACCGCCGGTGCGGTGTCGCTCGAGCTGTTCGACGTCGCCGGCCGCCGCGTGCGCACGCTGGCCGACGCCCGCCCGATGAGCGCGGGCGCGCACGAGGTCACGCTCGACGCGCGCTCGCTCGGCGAAGGCGTGTATCTCGCCCGGCTGCGCTGCGACGGCGCGGAGGCGACGCAGCGAGTCGTCGTCGCGCGGTAGCGGGGTCACTCACGAAAGACGCCGCCGTCCCCTTCGGGTGACGGCGGCGTCGCGCGTTTCAGCCCTTCACCGTCCAGCCGCGCTTCACGAGCAGCGGCCGCACGCGATCGCGCACGTCGCCCGCGAGTTCGACGCAGCCCTCGCGCACCGTGCCACCGGTGCCGCAGGACTTCTTGAGCGCGGCCGCCAGTTCCTCGAGGAACGCGTCGTTCTTCGGCAGGCCGTCCACCACGGTGACGGTCTTGCCGCCGCGGCCCGAGCGCTCCATGCGCAGCTTCGCGACGATGCGATCGGGCACCGCTTCGTTCTGCGCGCCCGGCTTCGAGCACTTGCAGTCCTTGGCGGGCCAGCCGCAGTCCGGGCACATGCGCCCGGCGCCGGTCGAGTAGACGATGCGCGTGTTCATGCGCGCACTCTAACGACCGGCGCCGGTCCTGTTCAATCCACCGACGGCGCGGGCTCCGTCGCCGGGGCGGCCGCCGGGGCACGGTGCACCAGCGAGGCGATCACGCCGCCCGCCAGCGTCAGCGCGACCACGCCGAGCGCGACGACGTTGTCGATCTTCCACGCCGTGTGCGCCACGAGCATCTTGACGCCGGCGAACGCGAGCACGAGGCCGAGCGCCGGCTTCAGGTAGCGGAACGAGTGCACCGCCTTGGCGAGCAGGAAGTACAGCGAGCGCAGGCCGAGGATGGCGAACACGTTCGACGTGAAGACGATGAACGGATCGAGCGTGACCGAGAAGATGGCCGGGATCGAGTCGATCGCGAACACGAGGTCCGCGGCTTCGACGCAGAGCAGCGTCACGAACAGCGGCGTGGCCGCCCAGCGCGCACCCTCTTTCACGAAGAAGCGGTCGCCCCGGAAGTCCTTCGTGATCGGCATGAGCTTGCGGAAGATCCGCACGAGCGGGTTCTTCTCGGGCTCCACTTCCTCGACCTTGTTCGCGAGCATCTTGACGCCGGCCACGATCAGCAGGCCGCCGAAGGCGTACAGCACCCAGGCCGCCTCCTTCACGAGCGCCGTGCCGCCGAGGATCATGACGAAGCGCATCACGACGGCGCCGATCACGCCCCAGATGAGCACCTTGTGCTGGTACTTGTCGGGCACGCCGAAGTACGTGAAGAGCATCGCGATCACGAACACGTTGTCCGCGCTCAGCGACAGCTCGAGCAGGTAGCCGGTCAGGAACTCGACGCCCTTGTCGTGGCCGGCGAGCTTCCAGACGCCGGCACCGAAGAGCAGCGCGAGCGTCACCCACGTGAGCGTCCACGCGAGCGATTCGCGAAACGAGACGGTATGGCTGCGGCGGTGAAACACGCCGAGGTCCAGCGCGAGCATCACCAGGAAGAAGATTCCGAATCCGATCCAGGCAATGGGGGGAACGGTCAGCACGTGGTACCTCGGCGTTCAGGGGTGGTCGTCGGTGTGGTCGGGCGTGGCATCAGTCGAACAGCTCGCTGAGCCACGACTTCTTTCGTCGGTGCTTCCCGTGGTCGCTGTCGTCGCGATCGCGGCGGTCGTAGCGTTCGCGACGGTCGTGGTGGTCGTCGTCCTCGTCGTCGTGGCGGCTCGAGGAGCGCCACTGCAACGAGCGCTCGATCAGCTTGTCGAGCTCGCCGCGGTCGAGCCAGACCCCGCGGCAGGACGGACAGACGTCGATCTCGATCGCGTTGCGCTCGCTCACCACCAGGTCGGCGGCGGTGCAGCGCGGGCATTTCATCGTGAGAGCCTGCATGTGGTGACTCCTCGGGTGGGCGTGGGATGAGCGAGGCTGTCGGGGTGGGATGAGCGAGGCTGTCGGGGTCCCGCGGCGTCACGCCGCGCGCCCCGGGAAGCGACTGGAGCGGCGATCGTCGTGGCGGTGCCGGCGGCGCGCGGCGCGATCGGCGAGCTGGCCGTGCAACGCGTCCATCACCTTCCGCCAGGCCGCCTCGAACGTGTGGTCGCGACCCTCGGCCTTGAGGTCCGGCCCGGGGACGGCGAGGTGAGCCTTCGCGGTCCAGGCGGGGCCGCCCGAGCTGGCGCGCACCAGGACGACCTGGGCGTCGCTCACGAAGCCCAGGTTCGGCAGGCACTGGAGCTGGTCTTCGACGAACCGGCGGATACGCGCATCGCTCTTCCAGCCCTTGAGACGGACATCGAGCTTCATCGTGGAATCCTCCTTTGCGGCCCGTGCTCGCGGTTCCAGGGCCGGGGCCTTCCCGTGCCTCGCCGCGACGGGAAGAACATCGGGGATCCCGGCCCTTCTGAATATGACGACGTTTCGAATGCATTCTTCGGTCAGACCGAATAGACTCCCCCGCCATGGCGACGACCTTGAACTACCACTGGCTGCGCTACTTCTGGATGGTGGCGAGTGAGGGCGGCCTGCGCCGCGCCTCCGAACGACTGCACGTCTCCCAGCCCACGATCTCGGCCCAGGTGAAGGCGCTCGAGGACCAGCTCGGCGAGAAGCTCACGCGCCGCGACGGCCGTGGGCTCGCGCTCACCGAAGCGGGCCGCCGTGTGTTCGAGTACGCCGAGCAGATTTTCGCGCTCGGCGACGAGCTCGTGGCGTCGTCGGCGACCGAGGGTGCGCTGCGCCCGCTGCGCGTGGCGATCGGCGTGACGGATTCGCTGCCGAAGCTCGTCGGCTTCGCGATCATGCGCCCGGTCTTCCACCTCGACCGTCCGGTGAAGGCGATCGTCACCGAGGCTTCCGTCGCGGACCTGCTCGTGCAGCTCGCGGCCCACCGGCTCGACGTCGTGCTCGCCGACGAGCCCGCACCGAGCACCCCCAACCTGCGGGCGTTCAATCACGAACTCGGCGGCTGCGGCGTGTCGTTCCTCGCCGAGCCGAAGCTCGCCGCGAAACTCGCTGGGAAGTTCCCGAGCCGGCTCGAGGGCGCGCCGTTGCTGCTGCCCACCCACGGCACCGCGCTGCGACGCTCGCTGGACCAGTGGCTGCTCGCGCACGCACTCACACCGAACGTGGTGGCCGAGTTCGACGACGCCGCGCTGCTCAAGATCGCCGCGGCCGACGGCCTCGGCGTGCTGCCGGTGCCCACGGTGGCCGAGCACGAGGCGATCGAACGCTACTCGCTCGTGCGGCTCGGCCGTGCGGAGGACTGCCGCCAGAAGTTCTACGCCGTGAGCGCCGAGCGCCGGCTGACGCACCCGGCCGTCGCGGCCATCACGAGCGCGGCTCGCGAAGAGATGTTCACGGCGCCGGCACGGCGCGCGGCTCGTGCCGCGCGCCCGGCGCGCACCGCCCGTCGCCGCTGATCAGCGCTTCAGCATCCGGAACGCCATGTCGCGCCCGTGGCCGTGCGCGATCGCGCACGAGATCCACAGCAGCGCGAGGTGTTCGAGCAGGTTCGCCTGCGCGAGCGGCCCCGCGTCGAACGGTTCGAACCCGAGGTCGGCCGACAGCGCCGCCGCCACGCCCTTCGCCGCCGTGTCGTCACCACAGAAGAACATCGTCGCGGACTCGGCCCCGAACTTCGGATCGAGCATGACGTTGAACCCCGTCGTGTTGAACACCTTCACGACGCGAGCGCCCTTCGCCCACTGGGCGACCTGCTGCGCGGCGGACGATCCCGCGGGAGCGCTCGAGCGGAAGCCCGGCCCGACGGGGTTCGTGCAGTCGAAGACGATCTTGCCCGTGAGGTCCCCGAGCGAGCCGATGGCCGGCTCGAGCGCGCCGTAGGGCACGGTGAGCACGACGACCTCGGCCCCGCGCGCCGCCTCAGCGGGCGGCGCCGTGCGCGCCGCGGGATCGTCCGGGCGCTTGCTGCCCTCGCCGCGCACGCCGTACGTCACGTGGTGGCCCTTCGCGCTCCAGCCCTTGCCCAGCGCCGCGCCGACGTTACCGGCTCCGATGATCGCGATCTTCATGCCGTGTGCGCTCCTCTCACTGGAGTCCGCGCCGCACGAGAAGCGGTTCGACCGACGGCTTCCGTCCGCGGAAGCGCTCGTACAGCGTCATCACGTCCTCGCTCCCGCCCTTCTCGAGGATGTTCGTGCGGAACGCCCGCGCCGTGGCCGGGTCGAAGATGCCCGTCTCCTGGAACGCCTCGAACGCGTCGGAACGCCTCGAACGCGTCGGCGTCGAGCACCTCGGCCCACACGTAGCTGTAGTAGCCGCTCGAGTAGCCGCCCGCGAACACGTGCTGGAAGTACGTGCTGCGGTAGCGCGGGACGATCGTGGACGGCAGGCCCGCCGCCGTCATCGCGTCGCGCTCGAACGCCGTCGGATCGAGCGTGCCCACCGGCGCGGCCAGCGTGTGCCACTTCATGTCGAGCAGGCACGCGGCGAGGTACTCGGTCGTCGCGAAACCCTGGTTGAAGCGGCCGGCGGCCTCGAGCTTCTCGAGCATCGCGGCCGGGATGACCTCGCCCGTGCGGTAGTGCTTGGCGAACTCCTGCAGCACCGCGCGCTCGTGCGTCCAGTTCTCCATCACCTGCGAGGGCAGCTCGACGAAGTCCTGCGGCGTGCGCGCCACGCCCTCGTAGCGCACCTGCGAGAGCATCGAGTGCAGTGCGTGCCCGAACTCGTGGAAGAGCGTCTCGGTCTCTTCGACCGACAGCAATGCCGGGTCGGAGCCCACGGGGCGCGAGAAGTTGCAGACGTTCACGATCACCGGGCGGACGGACTTGCCGCCGCGCACGCTCGTGCCGCGATAGGTGCCCGACCACGCGCCGCCACGCTTGCCCGCGCGCGGGTGGTAGTCGCAGTAGAAGACCGCGAGATGTTCGCCCTTCTCGTCCTTCACCTCGAACGCGCGCACTTCCGGGTGGTAGACCGGCAGGTCCTTGCGCTCGGTGAACGTCAGCCCGTAGAGCCGGTTCGCGGTGCGGAACACGCCCTCGCGCACGTTGTCGAGCGTGAAGTAGGCGCGCAGCGCGGACTCGTCCATGTCGAAGCGCTGCCGGCGGATCTTCTCGGTGTAGTACGCCCAGTCCCACGGCTCGATCGCGAACGACTGGCCGTCCGCCTTGGCGGCCGCCTGGAGGTCGGCCGCTTCGCGCGCCGCGACCTTGAGCGCGGGCTTCCACAGGCGCTGCAGCAGTTCGTCCACCTCGGCCGGCGTGTGCGCCATGTTCTCGGCGAGCACGAAGTCCGCGTGTGTCGCGTAGCCGAGCAGCTTCGCGCGCTCGGCGCGCAGCGTGACGATCTTCGCGAGCACCGGCTTGTTGTCCCACGCGTCGCCGTGGTCGGCGCGGGTCGTGTACGCGTCGAACATCTTTTTGCGCAGGTCGCGGTTGGCCGCGTACTGCATGAACGGGCCGTAGCTCGGCGCCTGCAGCGTGAACAGGTACTGACCGGGTTTGCCGGCCGCCTTCGCGGCGTCCGCGGCGCCGGCCTTCACGCGCTCGGGCAGGCCCGCGAGTTCCTCGGGGCTCGAGAGCAGCAGCTGGAACGCGTTCGTGTCGTGCAGCAGGTTGTCGCGGAACTTGACCGACAGCGCCGCCAGCTCGCCGTTGATCTCGCGGAAGCGCTGCTTCTGCGCGTCGTTCAGCATGGCGCCGCCGCGCACGAACTCGCGGTGCGTGCGCTCGAGCAGCGTGAGCTGGTCGGGCGCGAGCTTCAGCGCCGCGCGCTTCTCCCACACCGCGTGCACGCGCGCGAACAGCGCCGCGTTCAGCATGATGTCGTCGCGGTGCGCCGCCTGCAGGGGCGCGATCTCCTTGCCGATCGCCTGCAGGCCCGGCGTGGTCTCGGCGCCCGAGAGCCCGCCGAAGACCGCGCTCACGCGATTGAGCAGCGCTCCCGCTTCGTCGAGCGCGACGATCGTGTTCTCGAAGGTCGGCGCCGCCTTGTTCGAGGCGATCGCCTCGACTTCGCGCGAATGCTCGGCGAAGGCGAACCGGAACGCCGGCAGGTAGTGCGGCTCCTTGATCTGGTCGAAGGGCGGCACCCCGAACGGCGTGGTCCAGTCGGCGACGAGCGGGTTGGCGGCGAGCGAATCGGGCATGGTCGGCTTGGCCAGGGCTGAGGTGGCGGCGAACAGCGAGAGCAGAACGAGCAGGCGTCGCATGAGGCGACCTCCGGGACGAAAAGGCGAAAGGGCCCCGCGGGGAATGCTCCCGCGAGGCCCGGCACTATACCGAACGGTCAGGCGACGTTGCGCAGGATCGTCAGCAGGTAGTTCCAGTAGCGCTCGACCGTGCCCACGTCCACGCGCTCATCGGGCGAGTGGGCGCCCTTGATCGTCGGCCCGAGCGAGACCATGTCCATGCCCGGGATCTTCTTGCCGAGGATGCCGCACTCGAGGCCCGCGTGGATGGCTTCGACCTTCGGCTCGAAGCCGTAGACCTCCGCGTGCACGCGCTTCGAGAGGGCGAGGATGCGAGACTGCATGTCCGGCGCCCAGCCGGGGTAAGGATCACTGGGGCGCACGTTTGCGCCGGCCAGCTCCAGAATCACGCGAGCCGAATCCGCGGCGTCGTCGCGCTCGGTCTCGACCAGGCTGCGCTGGCTGGTCGCGAGCGTCAGGGTCTTCGGCGACTGCGTGAGCACGGCGACGTTCGTGCTGGTCTCGACCAGCCCGGGAATGGCGGCGCTCATCTTGAGCACGCCGTGCGGCAGGCCCTGCAGGGCGCGCAGCACGTTCCTCTGGAAGGGGCGCTTCCAGACGCGTGACACCTTGCCCTTCACCGGCTCGACCACCACGTCCACGTTCGGCTCGATGGCGCGGATCTCGTCGAGCAGCACGGCGCGCAGGACGAGCACGGCCGCCTTCGCCTCCTCCACCTTGGCCTTGGGCAGGACGACGCGGGCGACGGCCTCGGCCGGGATCGCGTTGCGCTTCGAGCCGCCCTCGAACTTCGCGATCCGCGCGTCGAACGACTCGAGCGCCACGAGCACGCGGGTGAGCATCTTGATCGCGTTGCCGCGCTGCGTGTGGATCTCGACGCCGGAGTGCCCGCCGAGCAGTCCGGTCACACGCACGTCGAGCGCGACCGAACCGGCCTTCGCGGCATCCGTGGCCAGTGCCCAGGTGGCGACCGTGTCGGCGCCGCCGGCGCAGCCGACCGTGAGCACGCCCTCGTCCTCGGAGTCGAGGTTGATCAGGATGCGGCTGCGGACCATCGCGGGTTCGAGCGCCTTGGCGCCCGTGAGCCCGGTCTCCTCGTCGATCGTGAACAGGAGCTCCAGAGGCCCGTGTTCGAGCGAACGGTCCGCCATGATCGCGAGGTTCGTCGCGACGGCGATGCCGTTGTCGGCGCCGAGCGTCGTGCCGTCGGCCTTCACCCAGCCGTCCTCGTGCACGA
The DNA here is from genome assembly GCA_044222365.1 of Candidatus Eiseniibacteriota bacterium. Lineage (GTDB taxonomy): Bacteria > Eisenbacteria > RBG-16-71-46 > RBG-16-71-46 > RBG-16-71-46 > CAIXRL01. The sequence continues at coordinate 3,580 of JBGANH010000122.1, read as the reverse complement.
GCGTGATCGGGTCGCGCGCGAAGTCGTGCTTCTTGTCGTTGCGCTTCACGCACACCATGTCGAGGTGGCTCTGCAGGCAGAGGCTCGGCCGGTCCTCGTGTCCCGGCGAGGCCGGCTTGCGCACGACGACGTTGCCCACCTTGTCACGCATGCTTTCGAGTCCGAGCGATTGGGCCACCTTCACGACGAAATCGCCGGCGGCGCGTTCCTTCTTCGATTCGCGCGGGATGCGCGACAGCTGCGAGAAGTAATCCCAGAGAAGCGCGGGCTCGAGTCCTTCGAGAGCGTGGCTGGACATGATCGGCTCGTGAGGAAGGTGTCTTCGGTGAGCGGGCGCGGCCGGCCCGCGGGAACGGGCGCAGGATAACTCAGGACGGGTCGTCCATCGGCACCCCCGGTCCTTCCGGACCACCCGCCACCACGAACCGCCCCTCGCGCAGCCGGGCGCGGCTGAGCTGGATGCCCAGGTCGTGCTCGTAGCGGCGCAGCAGCCGCAGCTGGTCGTGCGTGATCATGGTGATCGCGTCGCCCTTCGCCCCCGCGCGGCCGGTGCGGCCGACGCGGTGCAGGTACGCGCGCGGTTGCATGGGCGCGTCGAGGTTGACGACGTGCGTGACGTTCGGGAAGTCGAGTCCGCGGGCGGCCATGTCGGACGCCACCATCACGAGCGCGCGGCCCGAGCGGAAGTCGTCCATCGCCTGCTTGCGGTCGAGCTTGTCGAAGTCCGGGTGCAGCTCGACGACCGGCATCTGCCAGTAGTCGAGTTCGCGCGTCGCGCGCTCGGCGAGCTGGTCGTCCGCCGAGAACACGAGCACGCGCGGCGGTTGCAGCACGCGCAGCAGCTTGCGCAGCAGCTCGACGCGGTCGCGCGCCTCGCACTCCATGTAGAGGTGGCGGATGTTCGGGTTGACCGCGGCCTGTCGCGGCTCGATGCGCACCGTGCCGGGCGCCATGTGGTCGATGACCGCGGTCTCCTCGGGCTGCTCGGTCGCCGAGGCGCACACGAGCTGCACGTGCTTCGGCATCGCCTTGCGGATCGCCTTCACGGTCGGGAGCGTGTCGCCGCCGAGCAGCCGGTCGGATTCGTCGAGCACGAGGATCGTGGCGCGCTCGGCCTTGAGCTTGCCGGCCTTGATGAGGTCGAGCACGCGTCCGGGCGAACCCACGACCACGTGCGGGCGGCCCTTGAGCTTGTCCACCTGCCGGTCGATCGCCGTGCCGCCGATGAGCAGCAGCGCCTTGACCGCGAGGCCGGAGAACTGCGCGAGGTCGGTGCACTGGCGGTGGATCTGCAGAGCGAGTTCGTGCGTCGGCGCGAGCACGATCGCCTGCGTGCCGCCGGCCGCGACGTCGAGCCGCATGAAGATCGGCAGCACGTACGCGAGCGTCTTGCCCGTGCCCGTCTCCGCGTGCAGCACGGCGCTCTCGCCCTTCAGCAGCACGGGGAGCGCCTCGGCCTGGATCGGGGTGGGTTCGGTGATCTTCATCTTGCCGAGCGCGGCGAGCAGTTCGGGCGACAGGCCCAGCGGTGGGAATCCGGTAGTGGTCATGAACCGGGCACGCTAGCGCATCCCGGCGGTTCCATACAGGTGCACGAGCCTCCGCGTGACCGACGTCCCTCCCGCGTCCAGCCGCGCGAAGTAGACGCCCGAAGGTTCGCCGGCGAGTTCGAGCGGGACCACGTGACTCCCGGCCGTCGCCGGAGCACCGTCGAGCAGCGTGCGCACGAGCCGTCCCTGCGTGTCGTAGAGCCGCAGCGAGACCGGGGCCGCGGCCGGCAGCGTGTACCGCAGTGCGCTGCGGGCGCCGAAGGGGTTCGGTCCGGCCGGCGCGAGCGCGAGCCCCGCGCTCGTACCGGCTGCGTCCACGTCGAGTCCGTCGGCGAGCCGCTCGTGGAACGCGCGATAGGTGAACGTACCCGCCGGCAGTTCCAGCGTGAGCACCTCCAGGCCCTGCGCGTTCACCTCGGTGACGTCGGGCTTGCCCGTGCCCCACGCCACGAGCGTCGAGCCGTTCGGCAGGCGCTGGACGCTGCCCATCGCGTTGCCGTAGGTGTCGGGCGTCCGGCGGTATTCCCAGACGGCTTCCGCGGTCATGGCGTTCTGGTCGAGCGCGTATTCGACCGCACGCGAGAAGTGCGGCGTGTGGAAGTTGCCGTTGTCGAACAGCGTGTAGTGCCCGTTCGCGAGGCGCCGGATGTGGTGCTGGTGCGAGAACGGCAGCGTGTCTCCGACGAACGTGAACATGTTCTGCTTGCCGCCCCAGCGCCACAGGATCGCGCCGGTCTGCCGGTCGATCTTCGTGATCTCGTCGAGGTGGCGCGAGGACACGAGCAGGTGGCCGTCGAAATCGCGCTCGATGGCGTTGCCGTGCGCGTAATCGATGTTCGCCGCGAGCAGGTTCTCGTGCGTCGCGTCCGTGATCGGGATGTGATCCCAGCTGCGCCACTGGAAGACCACGTTCTTGGCGGCGTCGAGTTCCTGGACGACGAGCCCGATCACGGTCGCGGCCGGGTTACCGCCCGGCACGATCGCGCTCATGTCCACCGGCTGCGGGTCGTAGCTCATGAGCAGCGCGTGGCCGTCGTCGAGCACGCGCAGTTCGTGCACGTCGGTCGTGTAGCCGTTGCCGCACGCGAAGCTGTCCACCACCGCGAGCGCGGCGTCCACCGCGTAGAACTTCCCAGCCGCGGCCGAGAAGTACGTGTACGTGCCGTTCGGCTGCTGCTTGAAGTCGTAGCCCATGCCCGGTTCGGCGACCGTCGGAGCACCGTTCTCGTCGAGCATCGCGATCCACGGCGTGGCGCCACCCACGAACGGGAGTGTGGCGATGAGCAGCCGGCCCGGCGCGGGGAGCCCGTCGGTCTGGAAGACGATGTTCGGGAAGCCCGGCAGCGAGTCGGCGTCGGTTTCGTGGGCGGACGGCGAGCCGAGCGCGTAGCGGCGCATCATCGGGTCGTCGGAGGCGTCCGCCCACGCGGAGGGCGCCGCTTCCGTGAGCGGCGAGACGTCGAACGAGAAGTCCGCGGCGCGGCCCGGAGAGACGGCCGCGCCCGGCACGCACTGCACGCGCACGCGTTCGCCGGCGGTGAACGGCGTCGCCGGCCGGAACAGCAGCGCGAAGCCGCCATCGGCGCGCACGATCGCGCCCGGATGCACTCCGCTGACGCTGCCGGTGACGAGGAACGACGGCGCCGCCTCGGCCGTCGTGAGCGCGCGATCGAAGCGCAGCAGCACGGACGTCTCGCGCCGGGCGAGCTTCGCGCCGGGTGCCGGATCCACGAGGCGCACGCGTGCCGGTGCGGCCAGCGCGGGCACGGCGAGCATCGCGGACAACAGCAGCGCGGCGAAGCATGCGCGGCGCACGAACTTCGGGCTCATGAAACACTCCTCGGAGAGGGGCCGAAAGCGCGACGATGCATTCGTGAGGTCGAGTGAAAATCACCATAGCCGGAGCCGCGATTGCAAGGCTCCGTTGGGAGGTGTCACTCCTCCGGCTTCGACGGCGGTGCCCGAAGGGCACGGTGTGCGAGGCCCGTCGGCCGGATCTCGATGTCGGAACGGGACCGCGGCGCAGGAGA
>JBGANH010000121.1:0-12233 GCA_044222365.1 Candidatus Eiseniibacteriota bacterium | reverse complement strand
GGAACGCGGGGCTGCTTCGTGCGTGGCGGCCAGCGGCCGCCTCAGCCCTGATCGAGCGGAAGTTCGACCAGGCGCGGGTAGCGGCGCATGAGGTCCACGACCACCTTGCGGAACGCCGGGGTCTCACCCTGCAGCGGCACGGCGTCGGTGTCGATCTCCATGACCTCGGTGTAGGCCCGCGCCCGCACCATCCAGGCGTCGTAGGCATCGCTCAACCGGCGGATGTAGTCGATACCGATGCCCTTCTCGCTCTCCCGGCCGCGCTGCGCGATGCGGCCCATGAGCGTCTCGGGGCTGGCCTTCAGGTAGAGGATGACGTCGGGCTTCCGGAGAAAATCCACCATGACGCCGAACAGCGAGGTGTAGTTCTCGTAATCGACCTGCGTCATCGAGCCCTGCGCGTGCAGCACGCGGGCGAAGATTTCCGCGTCCTCGTAGATCGTGCGGTCCTGGATGAACGGCAGCGAGCCCTTGCTGATCTCGACCTGGGCCTTGAAACGCTCGCTCAGGAAGTAGATCTGGAGATGGAAGCTCCACCGCGGCATGTCCTTGTAGAACGGGTCGAGGTACGGGTTCTGGATGACCGGCTCGTAGTACGCCACCCAGCCCAGTTCCTGGCTCAGCCGCGTGGTCAGTTCGGTCTTGCCCACCCCGATGTTCCCGGCGATCGCGAGGAAGAATCCCGGGCTCGCGACACCCTCGCGTGAAACGGCGGTTTGCACGTCCATGTCGTCATCCTGCCGAGAAGTGACACTTCCAAAACCTTTGCGCCGGGGCCGAGTGCCATAGTTCGGGCGTCGCGAGGGCGGAAGAAAAAAACCGGAACCGCAGCACCGGTTCGAGCGTCTATCGCAGTACACAAAGTTTGGGGGGCGAGTTCGAAGAAACTCGCGTGCGGCCCGCGACTCCGAGAACGACCCCCCCGTTTCATGACGAACCCCGCTCGGGATTCCCGGGCGGGGTTTCGCTTTCGGCGCCGCGGTGCTCGCACGCTATCGGCGCGCGAGCGCGAGTGCAAGACCGCGCTTCAGGCTTCTTCGTCCGCGTCGCCGGGCAGTTCGGGGCGCCGGAAACGCGCGGCATCGATACCGTGCTTGCGCATCAGGTCGTGCAGCGTCGGCCGGCTGACGTCCACGTCCTTCGCCGCGCGCGTGATGTTGCCGGCGTTGCGCGTGAGGGCCTCGACGAGCAGCCGCCGCTCGACCTCGTCGCGAGCGGCCTGCAGTGTGGGCAGCCCCTCCTGCGTGCCGCCGGCGGGCTCGAGTTCGAGGTCCTCCGGGCGCAGGTACGAGTCCTGCGACAGGATCGCGGCGCGCTGCACGCGGTTCTCGAGTTCGCGCACGTTGCCCGGCCACGGGTGCGCGGCCATCGCACGGAGCGCCGCCTGCGTGAAGCCCTTGAGCTTGCGCTTGTGCTGGCGACCGTAGAACTCGAGGAAGTACTCGGCGAGCAGCCGCAGGTCGTCGCCGCGCTCACGCAACGGCGGCACCAGGATGCTCACGACGCTCAGACGGTAGAAGAGGTCCTCGCGGAAGTTGCCACTCGCCCGCATCTCGCGCAGGTCGCGGTTCGTCGCCGCGACGACGCGCGCGTCCACGGTCATGGGGTCGCGGCCGCCGACTCGCTCGACCACGTGGTCCTGCAGGAAGCGCAGCAGTTTCACCTGGAGATGCGTCGGCAGGTCGCCGATTTCGTCGAGGAACAGCGTGCCCTTGTCCGCCAGTTCGAACTTGCCCTCGCGCGTGCGATAGGCGTCCGTGAACGCGCCGCGTTCGTGCCCGAACAGTTCGCTCTCGAGCAGCGCCTCGGGAATGGCGCCGCAGTTGATCGGCACGAACGGCTCCTCGCGGCGCTGGCTGGCCTGGTGCATCGCGTGCGCGACGAGTTCCTTGCCCGTGCCGTTCTCGCCGACGACGAGCACCGTGGCGTCCGTGGGCGCGACGCGCTGGATCAGCCCGAACACGCGGCGCATGGCTTCCGACTCGCCCACCAGACGGTGGTAGCGCTTGCGGGCGATCGGTGCGTCGGGCGACTGCGCGAGCTCGATGTCGCGGATGTGCACCGCGCGGCGCAGGATGACGCGCAGCTCCTCGAGCTGGATCGGCTTCGCGTACCAGTCCACGGCGCCGCGGCGGATCGCGGCGAGCGCGTTCTCGCGGCTGTCGTTGCCCGTCACCATGACGACCTTGGTCGCCGGATATTCCTCGATGATCTCGTCGAGCAGGTCGAGCCCTTCCGGCTGGCCGCCCGCGGGTCCGAGCGTGACGTCGAGCGTGACGATGCCCGGCTTCACCTCGCGCATGGCCTGCCGTGTCTCGGCCGCCGTGCCCGCGGTGTGCACCTCGTACTCGTCCGCGAGGCCCCAGCGCAGCTGGTTCCGGATGGAATCTTCGTCGTCGACGATGAGGATCTTTTCGAGGCTCATGACTCGGGGGTCCCGCTCGCTACCGGTTCGCGTGCGCCGCTCTCGAGGCCCACGGGCACACGCAGGGTGAAGGTCGTGCCCGCGCCGGGACGGCTGTGCACGAGAATGCGGCCGCCGTGAGCTTCCACGATGGTCCGGCATTGCGCCAGTCCGATGCCCAGTCCGTTGGGCTTGGTCGTCGAGAACGGCCGGAAGAGCCGCGAGCGGAGGAACTCGTCGGTCATGCCGCGGCCCTCGTCGCGCACGCTCAGCTCGAGCATGGCGCGGCCGCTGCCCGCACCGGTCACCGCGGCCGTGATCGCGATTTCGCCGGGCCCGCTCATGGCCTCGCGCGCGTTCGTCAGCAGGTTCACGAGGACCCGCACCATCTGCTCGCGGTCCACGACCACCTCGCCCGTCTCGTGCAGCTCGACCGAGAGGCGCACGCCCGGCGCGGCGCCGAGCGCCAATCCGGCCTGCGACAGCGCCTCGTCCACGAGTTCGCTGAGCGCGCACGGGGCGAGCTGCAGGTGCAGCGAGCGCGACACGCTCGAGACCTGGCTCATGAGCTCACGCAGGGACTTCACCGTGCGCTCGACGACCGACATCGCGTCGCGCTGGAACTCGGGGTTGCCGAGATGGCGCTTGGCGTTCTCGACGACGAGCGAGAGCCCCGAGACCTGGTTCTTGATGTCGTGCAGCACGAAGCTCGAGAGCCGGTTCAGCGATTCGAGCTGGCGCGCCTCGACCATGAGTTCCGCCTGGCGCGAGAACCAGAGCGCCGCGCCGAGCTGGCGCGACATCGCGGCGAGGAACTCGACGTCCTCGAGCGTCCATTCGTCCCCTTCACGCTTCTCGGACACCCACAGCACCCCGAACAGCGTGCCGTCCACGACGAGCGGCGCGCACACGGCGGCGCGCAGCGCCTCGATCGTGCCGCGGTTCTCGACGAGCATGGGAATGAGGTCGAGATCGCCCTCGAGCTCGCGGAAGACGACCGGCCACTGCGTACGCTCGAGCCGTTCGACGAGCGGGTTGTCCGCCGCGAGCTGGGCGTCCACGCCGTCCCCGCCGTGCAGGCGCCGGAGTGCGTCACCGGCGGTGTCGCGCACGTGCACGGCCACGCGCGAAGCCTCGAACACGCCGCCGACGACCGACTCGATCTGCGCCGCGACCTGCTCCGGGCGGGCGCTCGGCGAGAGCGCGGAACTGACGCGCTCCCATTCACGGCGGTAGTCGTAGCGGTTCGCGTAGAAGTTGCGGTCCACGAATCGCCGGATGCGCCGGCTCGTCGCCGGGCTCACCATGAGCACGAGCCCGCCTCCACCCACGAACAGCAGGAACGCGACCGTGACACCGAGCTTCCACTGCGGCGAGAGCACGGGCAGCACGCGGCTCAGTACGAGCATGCTCAGCATGAATGCGCCGGCGAGCGTGAGCGAAACGGACGAGTAGTAGATGACCGGCCGCGCGACCGGAATGCTCATGTCCGAGAGCCGCCGCTTCGCGAGCGCCATGGCCGCGGCCGAGCCGGCGACGAACATGAGCGGCGCCGTGGACACGAGCCAGCTCACGCGCAGGCCGCCGTACAGCAGCCCGGCCGAGACCACGAGCAGTTCCGAGAGAATGGCGGTGAGGATCGCGAGGAAGAGCGGACGCAGCCGCTTCTGGCCGTCCGCGGGCGAGGTGCGCAGCATGCTCTCGAGGTTCATGAGCACGGCGACCATCGCGACCACGAGGTAGATGAGGTAGAGCTTGCCGATCGGCCCGAACACGACCACGGCCTCCGGCCCGTGCCCCTGCACCGATTCGACGACGAACGGCGTGCCGGCGGCCGCCGTGAGCACCACGCAGCCGAGCAGCGAGAGCGACAGGTAGGCGCCCGCGTTGCGGATCTGATGGCGCGGCTCGGCGCGCCCGAGCACGACGCTCAGCGTCAGCCACAGCCACGAGACGAGCGCCGAGTTGCGCGCGAGATAGGTCGCCCACGTGCGCCCGGAGAGGGCGTCCGCGGCGTTCACCATGCCGAGCGTGCCGGCCTGGAACGCGGCGAGTGACAGGAACGCCGAGGCGAAGAGCAACGTCGTCAGCCAGTGGCCGCGGCGCAGCAGCACGAGCAGGCCGATCGCCGCGAGCAGCAACGCGCTCGCCGTGACGATCGCCGCCTGGATCGGCGATGCGTGCCAGCTCCACTCCAAGGGCATGCCTCCCACGGTCACCTCTCGGCCGTCCCGCGCAGTTCTTCCGCCGCCGCGCGCCGCACCACGGGATCGAGCGCGCGCCGCGAGAGCTGTTCGAGAACCTCGCGGGCGCGGGCGGCACCGCCGGGAAGATGCGCCCCCAACCGCGCGCCGCGCAATGCCGCTTCCTCCGTCGCGGAATCCCCCGGGAACTGCCGCCACAACGCCACGAAGGACGACTCCGCCGAGGCCAGCTGCCCGGTGACGAGGAGCAGTTCCGCGCGCACCAGCCCGGCCTGGCGCCGCACCTGGGGATCGAAGTTCGTGGCGACGAGGTAGCCGAGCTTCTCGATCTCCTGCTGCCCCTGCACGCGCGCGAGCTCGGCCTCGCCCTGTTCGAAGGGGTGCTGCACGAGCCGCTGCACGGCGCGGAACGCGAGCGGGTGCGTGGGCTGCGACGCCGAGAGCGCGAGGTACTCGGCCCGGGCGTTGATCCAGTCGCCGCGCCGCTCGAGCAGGCGCGCACGCTCGAAGTGCGCCGGCGCGCCGAGCGCTCCGGGATCCACCCAGCGCCGGAGCACGGCGTCGTACGCGGTGATCGCCGAGTCGGCGCGGCCGAGCCGCTCCCACGCCTGAGCGGCGGCGAAGAGCGCGCTGCCGACCACGCGGCGGCTCGAGCCGATCCGCGCCGCCCAGCGTGCGTACACGACCGCCGAGTCCGGCGCGCCGGCGTCGAGCGCGCCCTGCGCCATCACGAGCACGCGCGCGGCACGCTCGCCCGGCGGCGACTGCGCGAGCGCGGCGCGGCCGACCGCCAGCGCCTCGTCCGCCCGCCCGCGGCGCACGTGCAGCAGCGCCAGCGCGTCGCACAGCGCGAGCGAGTCGCGGCCGCGCGCACGCGCCGCCGATTCCGCGTAGCGCGCCGCGGTGGCGGCGAGCTGCGCCCCGGCACGCTCGGGTTCGCCGCGGCGCTCGAGTTCGTGCGCCACCTGCAACGCCGACTCGACCACCTCGGGCGCGGGACCGCGCAGATCGTCGTCCGTCATCGGGTCCATCGCGGCGACGGCCATGCGCTCGGCGAGCGCCTCGTCGAAGCGGCCGAGCCGCTGGAGCGCGGCGGCGCGCGACAGGTGCGCGGGAATGGTGATGGCGCTCAGCGCCGCGTACTCCTCGAGCACGGTCGCGAGCCGCGTCGCGGCCGTCTCGTCCGCGCCGTGGCGCTCGGGCAACTCCGCCCAGAGCAGCGCCGCACCGCCCGAGGCGAGCGCGACGTGCCGCGCGGCACCGGCCGCCGCCGGCGGGTTCGCCCAGCGTGCCGCGGGGTACGCGAGCCGGACCTTTTCCGCCTCGCGCGCCACGTGCTCGACGCGCGCGGCCTCGGCCTGCTTCGCCGGCAGCCTCGCCGCCTCGGCGCGCGCGTGCCAGAGGGCGCGTTCCGCCTGCCAGCGGTCCCACAGCACCGGGTCGCCGCATCCGCTCGTGCCGCACGCGAGCGCGGCGAGCGACACCGCCGCGAGCACGGTGTGAAGCGCTCGGAGGCGGGCTCTCACCGGTCGTCCTCCCCCGGCACCAGCGCGCTCAGGTAGAGCAGCGTCCCGGCCCCGGCCGCGAGCCCGAGCACGCCGACGCGCACGGCGGCGTTCACGACCGCGACGAGCAGCACGCCCTCGGGCAGCACCGCGAGCAGCGTCGCGGGCTGCGAGAGCAGGAACTGCAGCGGCAGCGACGCCGCCGCGAGCAGCGCGCTCGCCACCAGCGCGGGCAGCAGGCCGTGCGCCCACGTGCGCGGGAGCGCGAGCAGCGCGCGCCGCGAACCACGCGGGTCGAGCATGACCATGGGCACCGCGTAGAAGCACGCGGCCTTCACGAGGAACACGAGCGCCGCGAGCGCCTGCGGCGCGAGCGCGCGCGAGAGCCCGGAGAGCCGCACCTGCCCGAGTGCGCCGAGCCCGACGTGGCCGAGCACGGCGACGAGCGTCACGGGCGCGGACGCGGCCAACAGCGCGAGCCAGTGGCGCAGCATGAGCGAGCGCGCCTCACGCGCGTGCAGCGGCGCGCCGCGGAAGCGTTCCGACCACAGCAGCGCGGCGACGCCGGCCGCGAACGGCGCGACCGCCGCGTCGAGCACGAGCTGCGCCCACTTCCACAGGCCCGGCAGGCGCGAGTACAGCTCGGGGTAGCGCAGCGCGTCGTCGCCGGAGGCCCAGCGCACGAGCGGCGCCATGAACCACGAGACCGCCGGGTGCGGCGCGAATCCGATCGCGAGCAGCACGACGACGCACGCGAGCAGGTAACGCGCCCACGGCCGCCAGAGTTCCGCGCGCCAGGCTTCGCACAGCGTGCGCCACGGGCACTGCGCGCCCAGCGCGAGCTGCTCGAAGAAGTTCATCGCGCGGCGGGGTGGCCCGGGGACGCGGCCGAGTCGGCGGACGGCACCGGAAGCGCCGCGCCCGGCGTGGGCGCCGCGGCCGCGCGCGCGAACACGCCCGGCATCTCGCGCGCCACGCGCGTGGCGAAGTCCTCGACCCGCGCGCGCGCCGCCGCGAGGTCGCCGTCCGGCGCCACGGACTCGACGCGCACGAACGCGCCCCACGAGCGGTTGTCGAGCGCGCCCGTGAACGCCATGCGGCGGCGGAACGCGCCGACGTCGCTCGTGGACAGGCCGTTCGTCGTCCACCAGTACCAGACGACGCGCTTCTGCTTCTGGCGCTCGGTCTGGAACGTGTTCACCTCGAGCCCGCCGGGCGAGCCGTCGGCGATGCGCGCGCGGCCCTCGCGCTCGATCACGAAGCCCTGCGACTCGTAGCAGAGCAGCGGGTCGTGCGCGCCGTAGCGGCGGTTCTGGTGGTACACGATGCACAGCCACACCGGCTGGCTGCCGTTCTCGTAGCGGCGGATCAGGATGTCGTCCGCCTGCAGCTCCTCGACGACCGCATCCTCGAACGACAGTTCGGTGCCGCTCCACGGCCCGAACGACGCCGGCACCTGCTTGAGCACGCCGCGGCCGAGCGCGAGGTTCTCGGGCGGGTTGAGCACCACGACCGCGGCCGTGACCGCCATGAGCACGAACGCCGTGACGAAGCGCATCATCGCTTCGCCTCCTTCGGCGTGAGCACGCGGCGCATCGCGAGCAGCAGGGCGAGCGAAACCGCGTACATCACGTAGCCCGAGGCGTCGTGGAACTTGCCGGTCGCCTGCTCGACGCTCGTCCGGTCGGCGGCGATCACGAGCAGCGTGAGCCGCGCGATGTTGCCGGCGAGCGCGATCGGCACCGCCGCGAGCATCACCGCCCAGCGGCGCCAGGTGCCGCCGCTCTGGAAGTAGGCGAACAGCGTTCCGGTCGCGACGAGCGCGAGCAGGCTGCGCAGCCCGCTGCACGGGTTCTCGACCCGCAGTTCGCCCGTGGGCAGGAACAGCGACATGCCCGAGCGCGTGACGTGCGCGCCCGCGAGTTTCGCTCCGGCGACCGACGCCTGCACCGCGAGTTCCTTGAGCCCGTAGCTGAGCGTGTTCATGACCACCGGCGGAAACGTGAGCATGAAACCCAGGTAGCCGAGCGGGAACGCGAGCATGTGCGTGATCGCGCGCCCGAAGAACGTGAGCGACAACCCGAACAGCAGCGGCAGGAGCGACCAGCCCTGCAGCGCGAACAGGTCCGCGCGCGTGCCGAACACCTGCATGAGGCAGCCGAGCGCCACGAGCGCGAGCCCCGGCGCGAACGGTTTCACCTCGAGCCTGCGCAGCTTGTCCCAGCGCAACCACACGAGCGCCGCCGAGGTGAGCGGCACGAGCGGACCGTGCGAGTAGTTGTCGTTCGTGGACCACGTCTCCCAGAGACCGGCGCCCGTGCGGTGGTACATGACCACAGCGGCCGCGAACAGCGCGAGCGCCTGCGCCCATGCGAGCTCGCGGGGCGTGCCGGAGGCACGCGGCATCGAGACGTCGGCGCTCATCGCGTGCCTCGCATCGTGAAGAGCGTCAGTCCGGTGCGCACGAGAATCTCCAGGTCGAAGGCGATCGAGAGCCGGTCGAGGTACTCGCGGTCGAGCGCCACCTTGCGCTCCATCGGGATCTCGTCGCGCCCGTTGATCTGCGCCCATCCCGTGAGGCCGGGCAGCAGCGCGTCCACGCCCCGCTCCTGCCGCATCGCGATGAGGTCGTGCTGGTTGTACAACGCCGGGCGCGGCCCGACCAGCGTCATGTCGCCCCTCAGGATGTTCCAGAGCTGCGGCAGCTCGTCGAGCGAGGTGCGGCGGATGAACGCGCCCACCTTCGTGACGCGCACCACGCCCGGCTGCACGAGGTGCGTGGCGAGGTCGGGCGTGCCCACGGCCATGCTGCGGAACTTGTACAGCACGAACTCGGAGCTGCCCCGTCCGCTGCGGCGCTGGGTGAAGAGCACGGGCCCTTCGGACTCGAGCTTGATCGCGATCGCGACCGCGAGCATGACCGGCGAGAACACGATCAGCGCGAACGCGGACAGCAGCACGTCGAGCGCGCGCTTCGCGAAGGCGTGCAGCCCCGTGGGCCGCGGCGGGATCGCGCGCCCCTTCGTCTCGACCACCGCCTCGGCGAGCGTCTCGACGAGCTTCGCCCCGAGCGCGCGGCGCGAGTGCTCGCGCTCGACGAACGCCGGGCCGCCGGAGGCGAGCTGCGCTCGCAGCGCGGGCTCGGTCGCGAGCCGGCGCACGGCGGCGGCGATGGAGGCGGCGTTCTCGGGCTCGGCGACGAGGCCGCCGCCCGATTCCTCGACCACGCGCGCGGCGTCCCCGCGCACGGCGGCGACGACCGGGCACCCGGTCGCGAGATAGTCGAACAGCTTCACGGGAATCGTCTCGCCGGCGAACTCGCTGCCGCGCGTGGTGGCGATCGCCGCGTCCGCCTCGTGCAGCAGGGCCACGAGCTGCTCGGGAGGCACGCTCTCCTCGAACGTGCAGTTCGTGAGACCCAGCTGCTTCACGCGACGCTCGAGCCCTTCGCGTGCGACGCCGTCGCCCACGAAGCGGAAGCGCACGGATTCCTGGCGGAGCAGGTCGGCCGCCTCGACGATCGCGTCCATGCCGTGCACGAGGCCGTGCGTGCCCGCGTAGAGCACGGTGAACGGCCGGCCCGCGACCGCGGCGTCCCGCGGGGCTTCGCGCGGATGGAACAGCTCGGTGTCCGCACCGTTCGGCAGGAAGACGAGCTTGCGCTCGGGAAACCCGCGCGAGGCGAGCTGGCGCCGCATGCCGGGCGTGACCACGAGGATGCGCGCGGCGCGCGACTGGAAGAACCGCGACACGCCGTCGAGCACGCGCGCGACGAGCCCCGGGCGCATCTCGCCGAGCGCGATCGCGGCGTGCGGCCAGTCGTCGCGGCAGTCGTTCACGAACGCCGCGCCGTGCCACTTCGCCGCGAGCCACGCGGTGACGCCGTGGAAGAGCGGCGGCGTGGTCGCGACGACGACGTCGGGGCGCTCGCCGCCGAACATCGCGGGCATCGCCGAGAGCGCGAAGCTGAGGTGGTTCCACAGCCGCGTGAGCGGGGTCTTCTTCGGCGTCGCGTAGAGCCACACGCGATCCACCGGCAATCCGTCGTGCGTCTCGCGACGGCGCTTGATGCCTGCGTACTCGGGCCGGATGACGCCGCTCGGATGGTTCGGCAGTCCGGTCACGACCCGCACCTCGTGCCCGGCGCGGCGCAGGGCGCGAGCGAAGTGCCACGCGCGCGCGGGCGCCGCCCCGGTCTCGGGCGGGTAGTACTGCGTCACGAACAGGACGGACAAGCGTTCCTTCGCCATGACCCCTTACGCCGCGGTCGCCACCACGAGCTGGCGCCTCGCGACCGAGTGCCCGAGCTGCCACTGGCTCTGCAGCGGCGCCATGAACGTCTGGTACACCGGCTCCGGCAGCGCGCCGAGCCCGCCCCAGTACAGCTCGTGATGCACCATCTTCAGGCCGTTGCTCTCGAAGATCTGGCGGATCTCGGTCGGCGGGAATGGCCTCTCGACCGCGTACGCGTGCCGCTCGCCGTCGGGTGCGACGTACTCCTGGTGCACGGCGTCGCCACGCAGTTCGTTCAGCCGCTGCACGTGCTCGGGATGCGCGCCGTTGATGTCGCCGACCACGAGCACGCCGCCCTTCTTGAGGTGCTTGCGCGTCTGCGCGAGGAACGCCTCGAGCGGGTCGATGTGCGAGAGCGCGTTGTAGACCCAGACGAGGTCGTAGTCCGCGTCCCACTCGCGCGTGAGGTCCGCGCGCACGTACTTCACCGGCAGCTTTTCCTTCGTCTGCTCGGCGTGGAAGGCGAGGCGCTTCTCGGCCGCATCGAGCCGGTCCGGGCGCAGGTCGGCGCCCACGACCTCGGCGCCGACGGAGGCGTAGAGCATCGAGTAGGTGCCGAAGCCCGAACCCGCATCCATCACGCGAGGAGTGCCGCCGATCGCCTTGCCGCGATTGACGATCCAGCGCGCGGTCCAGCCGGCCTCCGAACGCCAGAAGCCGCGCAGGTAACGCGCGATGGCGGCTTCGTCGCCCGGCTTCGGCAGTTTCTTGTAGTAGTCCGCGAACGCCTCGCGCTCCCCGTCGGGCAGGCGCGACTGCACCGGGCCGTATTCCTTCTCGATCGTCCAGCGCACGAACCGTTCGAAGCGCTCGCGCGCCGTTCCGCTCGTTCCGTTCATCTCGTCCTCCCGGTGCTCGCGCGTTCCGCGCCGCTGCCGCCGCTCACGACTTCGCGCCCTTCGCGCCCGGCTTCTCGCGCCGCGCCTTCACCCACTTCGCCAGATTCGCCCGCGTGCGTCCCACCGCCACTTCGACCGCGTTCGGCGCCGCCCACAGCGGGCCCCCGCCGAGGCGGTCCGACATCACGACGGTCTCGCCGCCGAGCTGCTTCTTGAAGGTCGTGTTGCCGCCCCAGTTCATGTACGTCCAGCCGCCGTCACGGGCTCGCCGCAGCGCCGCCCACGCGACGAGCGCGTTCGCTCCCGCCTTGCGGCCTTCGGGAGTCGAGGCGTTCGCACGGTAGTCCACCGTGCCGGACGGTGCGCGACCATACCCGGACCCGGCGTGCACCACACCTTCGTGCACGGCGAGCAGCAGCCACTGCCAGGGCAGCTCCCATTCGCGCCAGTCCTCGCCGGGACCGGGGCGCTCCACGATCGGCGCCGGAGTGCCGTGACCGAGCCGCACGTCGTTGTCGTGCTGCAGCTGGCGGAACGCGCGGAAGTGCTCGGCGGTCGTCCCCTCGATCACTTCCCAGCCGGCCTTCTCGAGCTTGCGGATCACCCGCCGCTTGTCGGAGTCGAACGTCGCGAGCAGCTTCTCGTCGTCGAGGTCGAGCGCCTTCACGATCGTCGTGCCGCGCGTGAGCGCGCCGCGCCCGAGCGTCGAGGCGGGCAGGAACACGCGCACGCGGTCGCCGGATCCGGCGCGCTGCGCCTGCTCGAACGCCCAGTCCGCGGCGTCGCGATCGAGGCCCATGGGCGCTTCCGCGTCCTCGGCGCCCCCGCGCTCGAAGGCCACCTGCGTGCGCCACGGCCAACCGCAATGCCAGCCCTGCTTCTCGTGGCGCAGCACGAGCAGCGCACGGCGCGCACCGTCGTCGGCGAGCACGGCGCGCGCGGGACGGCCGTGCTTCGCTTCCCAGCGGAGCCAGTCGAGGCGCAGCGC
>JBGANH010000120.1:0-12296 GCA_044222365.1 Candidatus Eiseniibacteriota bacterium | reverse complement strand
CATGGAATGGCGGAGCGCGCCGAGAGTGAGTGAGCGCAGGCCAGGATGGCCGGAGCGAACGTCCCCGCCTGCGGATTCCGCCCCGGCAGCGACTGCCGAGCACGGACTTCACCGTCGTTGGCGGTCGACGAAAGCTCACGACTCGCGCCCGTCAGCCAGGAAGGCGAGCTACAGACGCTTCGCCCAGTCGAGCAGCAACCGCGGTGACGACAGGTCGTCGAGCAGCAGGTCCGGCGCGTGCTCCGCGAGCTGCGCGCGCGTGCGGCCGCCGGTCGCGACGGCGACCGCGTGTGCGCCCGCCGCGCGTGCGCAGGCGATGTCGTGCTCCGTGTCGCCGACCACCACGCAGCGCGACGGCGGCACGCCGTGACGCTCCGAAGCACGCGCCACCGCGACGCGCGCGAGCGCGTTCCGGTCCGGCGCCTCCGAACCGAACGCGCCGAACTCGAAACGATCCCACACACCGAACGCCGAAAGCTTCAGTTCCGCCATCACCGGCACGTTGCCCGTCAGCAATGCGCTCACCCACGTCGGCTCGGCCGCCACCGCGTCCAGCACGTTGCGTACGCCCGGCAGCAGGCCGCCGCGCGGAGGAGTCATGAGCTCGCGCATGTGGCGGTACGTGCTCTCCCAGAACTCGTGATGCTCCGGCGTGCCCGGGGCCAGTTCGAGACCGTGATGACGCGCCATGTCGCCGACGATGAGCGGATCGGTGCGGCCCGCCATCGGGATGTGACGGAGGTCGTCGCGGATCTCGTAGCGCTCGAAAAGCGCGCGGCTGATCGCCTCGCGGCCCGCGCCCTCGGTCAGGAGCAGGGTGCCGTCCACGTCGAACAGCCAGACCAGTGAAGTGCGTGAAGTTTGCATGAGGACGACACGCTACCGGGCGTTTCGCCCGCGCGTCCATGCAGCCGGGGCCGGCCGGGCGCCCCACGGCCCACGGCGCGCCCAGTTCCCTGTGGCCCGGTCCACGCGGCGCGCGCTAGAATTGCCCACCACTCGACCCCTGCCCCGGGAGCGCCATGCGCCGGATCGCCACCTCGCTCGTCCTGCTTCTCGCCGCCGTCCTGCTCGCCTCCACCGCGCTCGCCCAGGCTCCACGCCAGGTGCGCGTACGGCTCGGCCCGGCGGTCACGCTGCGGACGCTGCTCGAAGCCGGGCTCGACGTGATCGAGGTGCACGGCGAAAGCGTGGACCTTCTCGAATGGCCCGGCGACGACGCCACACTCGCGCGACTCCGCGCGGACGTGCGCGTCGTGGACGAGCACCCCGGCCGCACCGCGGCCGAGCGCGCCCGGCGTGAACTCGCCTCGCGGCCGGGCGGTACGGCGACTCGCGTGTGGAGTGCCGCGCGCGGGGACGGCGCCTTCCGCGCCGAGGTGCTGCCGCCCGCCGGCGAAGGTTCGCTCGGCGGCTTCTGGAACGTCGCCGAGATCAAGATGAAGCTCGACGAGCTCGTGGCGAACGACGCGGCCGGAATCGTCGCGGACCGGATCGACACCCTCGGCTGGTCGCTGCACCACCGGCCCATCTGGGGCCTGCGCCTCGGCACGACCGTGAGCGGCCCCGACACGCGGCCGGTCGCGTTCTACAACTCGCTCACGCACGCGCGCGAACCCGGCGGCATGCACGCGCTGTTCGCCTTCGTGGACACGCTGCTCGCGCACTATCCGGACGACCCGGAAGCGAAGTACCTGCTCGAGCACCGGCGGATCTACATCGTGCCGTGCGTGAATCCCGACGGCTACTTCTACAACGAGCGCATCTGGGACAGCACCGGCACGTTCGGCATGTGGCGGAAGAACCTCCGCGACAACAACCTCAACGGCGTCACCGGCGCGGGCGACGGCATCGACCTCAACCGCAACTTCGGCGTGAAGTGGGGACTCAACAGCGTCGGCTCGAGCGGCTCGCCGGGCTCGGACACCTACCGCGGACCGAGCGCCTACTCCGAACCCGAGACGCAGGTGCAGCGCGACGTCGTCGCGCAGCTGAAGCCGGTTTCCGGGCTGTCGTTCCACACCTACAGCGACCTGCTCGTGCATCCGTGGGGCTGGACCGCCGCGGGCACTCCCGACTCCGTGAAGTTCCAGACGTGGTGCGACGAACTCACGCGCGAGAACGGCTACACGGGCGGCCCCGGGCCGCGGATCCTCTACGAGACCAACGGCGACTTCAACGACTTCGTCTACGGCGACACGCTGCTCAAGCCGAAGGGCTTCTCGTTCACGCCCGAGATGGGCGGGCCCGGTGACGGCTTCTGGCCGCCACCCTCGCGGCTCGAGGCCATCGCGAACCAGGCCGTGCGCACCGCGTTCGTGATCGCCGGCATCGCGGGCCCGTGGGTGAGGCTCGAGAGCGCCTCGCTCGTCGAAGGCGCCCTGCCCGCGGGTGGCACCGCGCACGTGAGCATCCGCGCGCGCAACCTCGGCGCGAGCGGAACCGCCGGCCCGTCGCTGCAGGCCACGCTCACGGCGATCGATCACGAGATCGAAGCGCTCGGCGGCCCGGTGTTCTTCCCCGACCTCGCGTCCTTCCAGTCGTCCGCGCCCACGGGAGGCGCCACGTTCCTCGTGGCCGCGGCCGACACCGTGACGCCCGGGCGCATGCTGCGCTTCCGCGTCGACTTCACCGACGGCGCGGGGCTGCATTCGCGCGACACGATCGAGGTCGTGGTCGGCGTGCCGACGGTCGTCGCCGTGCACGCGTGCGACGCCGTGACCGGCTGGACGATCGCGGGCGCGGGCTGGGCGGTGAGGACGAACGACCCGCTGCACCCGAGCGCCTACCTTTCGGACAGCCCGAACGGCGTCTACGCGAACAACCTGAACACGACCGCGACGCTCACGTCACGGCTCGATCTTTCGAGCGGCGTGCACGCGTGGGCGTTCTTCGAGGACCGCTGGGGCTACGAGAGCGACTACGACGGCGGCGCGGTCGAGGCCAGCCTCGACGGCGTCACGTGGACCGCGCTCGCCGGCAACGGCTCGACCACGAGCGACGCGAGCGACGTGATCGGCGGCGGCATCCCGTCCTTCGAAGGCACGCGCTGGCGCTGGAAGCAGGACCGCGTGGACCTCTCGGCCTTCGCCGGCGGCGCGCTGGGAGACAGCGT
Source organism: Candidatus Eiseniibacteriota bacterium (assembly GCA_044222365.1). Lineage (GTDB taxonomy): Bacteria > Eisenbacteria > RBG-16-71-46 > RBG-16-71-46 > RBG-16-71-46 > CAIXRL01. The sequence continues at coordinate 9,181 of JBGANH010000120.1, read as the reverse complement.
GCGCCTGCGCTTCCGTTCGCGCGCGGACGCCTTCACGCAGCTCGACGGGCTCTCGATCGACTCGCTCCGCGTGTACGTCTACGACCCCGCGCAGCAGCCGGCGCCCGTCGCCGTCGGCGCCGCGCCGCACGTCTCGAAGCTCACGTTCGCACCCATCGGCCCGAACCCCGCGCGCTCGCACGCGCGCCTCTCCTTCGCGACGGCCGAAAGCGGCCCCGTCACGCTCGACGTGCTCGACGTGCAGGGGCGCACCGTGTACGCGCGCACCGAGCGCGTCGTCGCGGGCGCCGAGGGCACCCGATTCGAGTGGGGCTGGAACCTCGGCGACCGCACCGGGCGCCGTGTCGCGCCGGGGCTGTATCTGGTAAGACTCCGCACCCGTTCCCAGGAAGCACTCCAGCGCGTGGTGGTCCTGCCCTGACGAGCCGAGGAATCCCGAGTCCGCGTGTGAATCCCCCAGCCGGCGTCTCCCCCGCCCCGAACCCGATCGCACTGTTGCCGCGCGTGCGCGCCCTGCACGGCCATCTCGGTGCGCGCCACCTGCACGACGGCAGGCTCGCGGGCGCCGATCAGGGCGTGCGCTGGAACATCCGCTTCTGGCGGTTCGTGAAGAGCTACCTGCCGGCGCTGCGCCCGGTCGAGCGCTTCTACTTCCTGCAGGGGCAGGCGTACTGGGCGCTCGCGTCGTGGACGCTCGGCGACCTCACCGGCGACGCGGCGTATCACGAGGCCGCGCGCGCGGCGACGCGCGTCGTGCGCGACACGCAGCGCGGCGACGGCGCGTGGGCCTATCCCCTGCCCGAGCGCAGGCACCTGATCGCGACGGTCGAGGGCGACTTCGGCGCGGTCGCCATGCTCGAGGGCTACGAGCGCGACGGCGAGGAATCGCTCCTGCGCGCGGCGCTGCGCTGGCACGACTACCTCGAACGCGAGATCGGCTACCAGGAGCATCCGGCAGGGCTGTGCGTGAACTACTTCCAGAAACCGCGTGGCATGGTGCCCAACAACACGTGCGAGTGGATCTGGGTGCTCGGCCGCTTCGCGTCGGCGACCGGCGACGCGCGCTTCCTCGAAAAGGTGCCGGCGATGCTCGGCTTCCTCGAGGCCGTGATGGAGCCGACGGGCGAGCTGCCCTATGAGCTGCCGAGCGTGCACGAGAACCGGCTCCAGCAGCACTACCTCTGCTACCAGTACAACGCCTTCCAGTGCATGAAGCTCGCGTGGTTCGCGCACGCGCACCGCGACGAGCGCGCCCGCGCGCTCGCCGTGCGCCTCGCGGGCTATCTCGCGGGCGGCGTCACCGAGTCGGGCGCGGTGCGCGCGTCGTGCCTGAAGGCGGACCCCGAAGTCCTCTACTACGCCGATGCCGTCGGCATGGCGCTGCACACGGTGAGCGCGTACGGCTGGGCCGATCACCGCGCGCTCGCCGACCGCACGTTCCGGTTCGTGCTCTCGCACCAGCGCGCGGACGGCGGCTTCACGCACTTCTCGCGCCGCGACTACGGCGTGCTCGCCGACCGCAACGAGTACCCTCGCTACCTCGCCATGAGCCTCTACCACCTCGCCGAGCGCGCGCGCGACGCGCGTCCCCTGTGATGCGCGTCCTCGTCGTCACGAACATGTGGCCGAGCGAGCAGCGCCCGCACTGGGGCGCGTTCGTGAAGTCGCAGGCCGACTCGCTCGCCGCCGCCGGCGTCGAGAACACCCTCCACGAGATCGAGGGCTGGAAGAGCATGGGCGAGTACGTGAAGGCGCTGCGTGTGCTTCCGGGCGTCGCGCGCGAGTGCCGTGCCGACCTCGTGCACGCGCACTACGGCTACTCGGGCGCCGCCTGCGCGAACGTGAGGCTGCCGCTCGTCGTGTCGTTCTGCGGCGACGACCTGCTCGGGCGTCCGGACGACGCGGGCAGGCTCTCCTTCAAAAGCCGCGCCCTCATTCCCCTGTCGAAGTGGGCGGCGCGCCGCGCCGACGGCGTGATCGTGAAGAGCGAGGAGATGCGCCGCGTGATCGCGGACGTCGAAGGCGTGCAGGTGATCCCGAACGGCGTGAACATGACGCGCTTCGCTCCGGTGCCGCGCGACGAGGCGCGGGATGCGCTGGGCTGGCGGCGCGACGGCCACGTGCTGCTCTTCGCCGCGAACCCGGAGGAGCCGCGCAAGAACTACGCGCTCGCGCAGGGCGTCGAGGCCGCGCTGAAATCGCGCGGCCTCGACGTGCGGCTCGAGTGGGTCTACGGCAGACCGCCGGAGGCGGTCGCACTGACCATGTCCGCGGCCGACGTGCTGCTGCTGCCTTCGTTCCACGAGGGCTCGCCGAACACCGTGAAGGAAGCGATGAGCTGCAACCTGCCCGTCGTCGCCGCACCCGTCGGCGACTGCGAGGAGCGCCTGCGCGACTGCGCGCCGTCGGCGGTCGTGCCGCGCACCGTCGAGGCGTTCACGGACGCCACCGCGCGCGTGCTCGCGGCCGGCACGCGCGGCCCGGGCCGCGAACGCGTCGCGCCGCTCGCGCTCGAAGCCGTGGCGCAGCGGGTGCTCCAGGTCTACGAGCGCGCGATCGCGCGCCACCGGAAAGGACGCTGAGTCATGTGCGGCATCGTCGGCTGGTACGCACGCGGGGGTCGCACGGTGGACGAGGGCACCATGCGCGCGATGTGCGCGACCATCGTGCACCGCGGCCCCGACGACGAAGGCACGTTCGCGGACGGCGACTTCGGCTTCGGCATGCGCCGCCTCGCGATCGTGGATCTCTCCCCGCTCGGGCACCAGCCCATGACGAGCGACTGCGGCCGGTACGTGATCACGTTCAACGGCGAGATCTTCAACCACCCGGCCCTCCGGGCCGAACTCGAGGCCGCGGGGCACACGTTCCGAGGGCATAGCGACACCGAGAGCATCCTGCGCGGCTGGGTCACGTGGGGTCCGGCGATCTGGGCGAAGCTCGAGGGCATGTTCGCGATCGCGATCTGGGACCGCGTCGAGCGCACCGTGCACCTCGCGCGCGATCCCCTCGGCATCAAGCCGTTCTTCTACACGCTGCAGAAGGGCGGCATCGCCTGGGGCTCCGAGCTCAAGGCGCTCGCCGCGATTCCCGGGCTGTCGTTCACGCCGCGCGCGAAGTCCATGGACGAGTACTTCGCCTTCGGGCACGTGCTCGCGCCGCACACGATCTACGACGAAGTGCTCAAGCTGCCGCCGGGCTGCACACTCACCGTGAGCGCCGCGGGCGAGCCGCGGCTCGAACGCTTCTGGGAGTTCCGCTACCGCACCGCGCCCGAGCGCAGCGAGCGCGACTGGATCGAGCGCTTCCGCGAGCAGTTCCTCGCCGTGACGAAGCGCCACCTGCAGGCCGACGTGCCGCTCGGCGCGTTCCTGTCGGGCGGTGTGGATTCGTCCGCGGTCGTCGCGGCCATGAGCAAGGTCATGCACGAGCCCGTGCGCACGTTCACGATCGGCTTCGACGTGAACGAGTTCGACGAGTCGCCTTACGCGCGCCACGTGGCCGAGCACCTCGGCTGCGTCCACACCGAGCGCAAGGTCGAGCTCGACGACGCGGCGGTGATCCTGCCGCAGCTCGCGCGCTGCTACGACGAGCCGTTCGCGGACCCGAGCGCGATTCCCACGTGGTACGTCTCGCGCCTCGCGCGCGAGCAGGTGATCGTGGCGATGTCCGGCGACGGCGGCGACGAGTTGTTCGCCGGCTACGAACGCCACTACAACGAACGACTCGTGCAGGAGAACGGCCCGCTGTTCCGCTGGGCCGCCGCGCTCGCCACCCTGCCGGCGATGCCGCTGCCGAAGTGGAACTACTTCCGCCAGCGCCTCGCGAAGGTTTCCGCCGACGCGGCGCTGCCGAGCACGTTCCAGCGCTTCTTCAGCAAGTACCAGCTCGCGCCGCGCGACGTGCGCGCGAAGCTCTACCGGCCCGAGTTCACCGCGCAACTCGACACGGGCGACGAGCTCGCGCGCCTCGAAGCGGCGTACTTCGCGAAGCCCGTGTCGCGCGATCCGGTCGAAAACCTGCTCTACGCCGACACGCTCGTGCGCCTGCCCGACGACATGCTCACGAAGGTGGACCGCGCGAGCATGGCGCACTCGCTCGAGGTGCGCGTGCCGTTCCTCGCGCACACGTTCGTGGACTTCGCCGCGAGCGTGCCGGTGTCGCTCAAGCTGCGCGGCGCGACCGGCAAGTACATCCTGCGCAAGGCGGTCGAACCGTGGCTGCCGCCCGGCATCCTCGACCGGCCGAAGCAGGGTTTCGCGGTGCCGCTCGCGCGCTGGGTGCGCGGCGACTTCGGGCGCTACGCCGAGGAACTCTGGCGCGACTCGGGCGCCGAGAACGCCGGCGCCCTGAAGCCCGAGGCCGTCACGGCGCTGTTCGCCGAGCACCGCAGCGGCCGCGCGGACCGTTCGCAGATGCTGTTCGCGCTCGCGATGTTCGCGCTGTGGTGGAAGGACCGCCCGCGCGCCTGAGCCACGCGGCGCGCCGCTTCAGTTCACGGCGAGGTTCGGCGCCTTCGGCTTGTAGAGCCGGTTCGGCTCGCCCTTCTCCCACGGCCGGTACTCGAGCGCGAAGCGGATGCGCTCGCCGAGCGGCGGATGGTCGTAGAGCAGCACCCGCACCCACGTGGGTGGCTCGGGATCGGAGCGGTTGTCCTTCGCGAGTTGCAGGAACGACCGGGCGCCGGCGTCGTTGTCGTGCGTGAGCTCGAGCGCGTAGACGTCGCTCTCGTGCTCGACCAGGCAGCTGAGCGCGTTCATCGCCGGCATCGTCGCGAGCGTCACGATCGTGAGCGAGAGGAACAGCACGGGCATCGCCGCGAGGTCGGACACGCCTTCGACACCCCACTGCGCGCCGAACCGCCTCACGAGCGCCCCCGCGAGCTGCGCACATGCCCAGAACGCCGCGAAGGCGCCGAGCGAGACCACGGCGAGATACTTCCACATGTGGCCGAGCACGTAGTGCCCCATCTCGTGGCCCATGACGAACAGGATCTCGTCGCGCTTCAGCCCCTGGAGCGCGGTGTCCCAGAGCACGATGCGCTGCGAGGCTCCGAACCCGCTCACGTACGCGTTGATCTTGCGCGTCTTCGCGCTCATGTCCACCTCGTACACGTTGCGGCCGGGGATACCGGCGCGCGAGCCGAGGGCGAGGATCTCCGTGCGCAGCGCGGCGTCGTGCAGCGGCGTGAACTTGTTGAAGAGCGGGTCGAACACGACCGGCTGCAGCACGATCGCGACGAGCGAGACGGGCAGCGTGCCCGCCGCGATCCACACCCACCAGCGCTTCGGGCTCGCGGCGATGCGCCCCCACGCCAGCGCGAGCAGCGGGATCACCCCGACCGCGACGATCGAGAACACGTGACCTTTGAGCGAATCGCCGAGCCAGCCGCCGAAGCTCTGCGTGGACAATCCGTACTGGTGCTCGAGCGCGTATTCCTCGAACCACGCGAGCGGCAGGCTGATCGCGAAGATCGCGGTCGCGTAGAGCGTGAAGTACACGAGCACGCGCACGTAGAGCCGGTGCCCGAGGCCGTGCGCGATGTCGCGGAAGCGCCGCGACAGGCCGCTGAAGAGCAGCAGGAAGCCGGCGAGAATGCCGTAGAGCGGGCCGACGAGGCGCAGGAACACGCGCGTCTGGCTGTACGCGCGGTTCTCGGGCGTGAAGCCGGCGCGCGCTTCCGCGAGGTAGTCGCGTGCGGCGGCGGCCCCCGAGGCGCTGTCGGCGACGGCGGCGCCTGCGGCGACGGCGGCGTGCGCCGCGGAGCCGAGCAGGACGGCGAAGGCGAAGGCGGCCGTGACCGCGAACAGCAACTGGCGTGACGACGGTGATCCGAACTGGCGGCGCATCGCTCCCCCGATGGTTGGACCGGGGAGGCTACGTCGCCCGGCCCGAGGACCGCAACGGGTCGGGAGCACTCAAGCCGGGCCCGGCCCTCCCGAGACTACCGGGTACGGGCACCCGGCCACTCCGACCGGGTCGACACCACGCGCCGAAACTCGAGACATGCCCTTCCCCGATTGCTTGCACGGCGCTGCCCTTCCGGCAGCCCTTCGGAGGCGTCCGATCCGATGAGCGAGACTGCACGTCACCCCAGCATCGGTTCCGCGCACGACCTGGCGGATCCGGCGGAATTGGAGCGGGCGCGAGCCGCGCTCCGAGCGCTGGGCCCGAGCCGTCCCGACGCTCCCGTGGGGATTCCGATCGAGTCGCCCGAAGGCACCGGTACCGGAGCGCTCGAACCGCGATCCCTGCCCGAACAGCCCGCCTCGTGCGCCGCGAGCGAGTGCCCCGCGTTCCACCCACGCCAGTTGCTGCTCGATCTGCTCCGGGATTTCGCTCCCCTCGTGCGCGAACGCCGGCTCACGCTCACGACCACCCTTCATCCCTCCTTGCCGCTCGAGTGCTTCGGCGATCCGGGGCCGTTCGTTCGGGCGGTCCGTGACGCGGTGGGCGAAGCGCTGGCCCGCACGCGGCAAGGTGGCATCGCGGTTCGGCTGCTTCCTTCACGAACACACGAACGCGGACTGAAGGCGGAGGTGCACGAACCCTCGCACGAGTTCGAAGGTGGAGGCGGAGCGGCGGGGATCGCGAACGCGCCGCCCCCGATCGCGGGCCCGGACCTCGCCCAGGACGCGGACGGATCGTGGGTCCGCACGATCGAGTACGAGCCGGCTTCGAGTTCCACGACCGCGGCGCCGGAGGCGGCCGAGGCGACCGAGGTGCCCGAATCCTTCCGTTGCCACGCACGCATCCTCGTCGTGGAGGACACGCGCGTGCTGCGGCTCGTGACGCAACGGCAGCTCCAGTCGTTCGGCGCGACCGTGACCACGGCGGCAAACGGGGCCGAGGCACTCCACTGCATCGAGACCGGTGAGTTCGACCTGGTCCTGATGGACTGCCACATGCCGGTGCTCGACGGATTCCAGGCGACGCGCACGCTGCGAGAGCGGCGCACGCGCGGCAGCGACCTGGTCGTGCTCGCGCTGACCGCATCGAGTCATGCGGACGACGTGCGCCACTGCCGTGAGGCCGGCATGAACGACGTGCTGCAGAAGCCGCTCGCCCAGGCCGCGCTCGCCCGTGCGCTCGCGCGCTGGCTGCCGGATTCGTGTGCCGGCGGCGAGGGACATTCCACCGCCTGAGCTGGCGATGGGGTGTCGCGCGGCGCTACTTCAGCACCACCACGCGACGCACGAAGTTCACGCCTTCGACCTGGGCGCGCACGAAGTAGACGCCCGGTCGCGCGATCGCGCCGGTCTCGTCGTGCAGGTCCCACGCGATCGTGTGTCGTCCCGCGTCCATGGTGCCGCGGGCGATGCGGCGCACGCGGCGCCCGCTCACGTCCATCGCGTCCACGACCGCGTTGCCACGGCGCGGCATTGAGAGCGTGAACTGCGTCATCTCGCGCGCGGGATTGTCGGACGGCAGTGAGAAGTCCAGCGCGATGCCGTTGTCGGCGACGTCGGTGACGGCGTACGTGACCGCGACGTTCGAGAGCCGCGACCAGTTGCCGCGCTCGTCGCGGGTGCGGAGCGCGAAGTAGACCGCCGAGCCCTCGGGCACGTCCGAGACCACCGCACGCTCGACCGAGCCGGGCGTCGAGGGCGCGTTCGTCACGATGCGGCGGGCCGAATAGAAGCGGTTGGGGAACTGGTTCTCGCGGAGCGACCAGCGCAGGTCGTATTCCATGGCGCGGCCGTAGGTGCTGTCGTCGCCGGGCGCCGTCCATTCGAGGATGACGTTGCTGGCCTGCGCCGGCGCCGGGCGCAGGGCACCCAGGGCGAGGAGCGCGAGACCCGCGCACAGCAGGATCGACAGTCGGCGTCCGAGGAACGGCATGAGCCCTCCGGGAGGTGTTCGCGAGCGGTGTGTGGCTGACGGGCTCCGGCGTCGCCGGGCGCAGCATGCACCGGGCGCGGCGGACCGGCCCGGTGGAAGATTCGTACTCCCTATTATTGCCGGACTCCCGACACGGCCCCAAGCGGAAACTTGCCCGTCCGGCCGCGGGAACGGGGCATTTCCCCCGCTCCCGCGCCCGCCGGGAGCTCAGTCGAGGACGATCACCCGCCGGATCCAGTTCCTGCCCGCCGTCTCGGCCCGCACCAGGTAGAGCCCGGGCGAGACCCGTGCGCCGGTGCCGTCGGAGAGGTTCCAGCCCACCGGCACGCTGCCCGCCGACTGCGGCCCCGAAAGCAGCGTGCGCACGCGACGGCCGGCGGCGTCGAACACGGTCACTTCGGCCTCGGCCGACTCGGCCAGCGTCAGCGTGAACGTGGTGCCGCGGCGCGCGGGGCTGGGCGCGGCGGCCGAGAACGCGGCGCGCGCGGCGCCCGCGCCGACGCCCGCCACCTGACCGCTCGCCTGGTCGAACGACAACGCCACCGGCGGCAGCGCGCACACGACGTCGCTGCCGAGCACGCCGTCGGTGACGGTCGAGAACACGCGGACGCGAGGGGTCGTGAAGCTGTTGTTGCACACCCAGAGTTCGTTCCCGGCCCGTTCGATGTCGGCGAGTTCGTAGCCGCCGGGTGTCCACAGCGTCGCCAGCACGGTGCCCGTCTGCGCACTCCAGGTGACGAGGTGAGTCGTGAACGCGGGATCGGCGGTGACGGCCCACGACTTCTGCGGTCCGCCCCACACGAAGTCGTTCACGTCGCCGCCGAGCGCCGCCTCGGTGATCGCCACGCCGTCCGCGCGCAGCAGCACGGGGTCCACGCGCACGATGCCGCCGTCGAGCACGCCGAACGCGCCGGCGCAGCCGATCAGCAGCCGGCTCGTCGCCGCGTCGAACTGGAATGCGGTGAACGGGTTCGTCTTCGGCAGCAGGATCGCCTGCGTGCCCGGCACGTTCGCGTCACAGTCCACGATCGCGTCCGTGCGCGTGTCCACGACCGCCACGAGCCCGCTGTCGTCGGGCGCGTAGCCCTGATCGGTGCGGATGCGCTCGAGCGACACGAACAGCAGCGGCCCGACCACGTGCAGCCGGTCCATCTCGCAGAAACCGTCGGCGTCGGCGAACGCGGCGAGCGAGACGGTGCCCGTGTGCGCGCCGGTCGCGGGGTTCACGATCCACAGGTCGTTCGACTGGTAGCGCGTGACGTACGCCTTCGTGGCGGAGGCGAACGCGATGTCGTGCGGGTTCGAGCCGTTGCCCACGGAGAACTGGCGCACGGTGGCG
>JBGANH010000119.1:0-12458 GCA_044222365.1 Candidatus Eiseniibacteriota bacterium | reverse complement strand
CCGATCACGGCGCGGGCCATCGGCGCGCGGAACTCGGCGCCGGCGCCGAGCGCGATGGCGGTGGGCAGCATGCCGAAGATCATCGCGAGCGTGGTCATCACGATCGGGCGCAGGCGCAGCTCGCCGGCGTCCACGAGCGCGGTCACACGGTCCGCGCCCTTCTCGCGTGCCTGGTTCACGAAGTCCACGAGCAGGATGGCGTTCTTCGTCACGAGTCCCATGAGCATGATGATGCCGATCATGCTCATGATGTTGAGCGAGCCGCGCGTCATCGCGAGCGCGAGCATCACACCGACGAGCGACAGGGGCAGCGACAGCATGATCGTGAGGGGTTTCAGGAACGAGCCGAACTGGCTCGCGAGGATCAGGTACAGCAGGATCACGGCGAGCGTGAGCGACTCCATCATGTAGCCGACGGTCTCCACGAAGTCCGCCTGCTCGCCGCCGAAGTCGAAGCGGTAGCCGGGCGGCAGGTCCATCGCCTGCAGCCGCGCCTGGATGTCGGTCGTCACGGCGGTCAGCGCACGGCCCTGGAAGTTGCCTTCGATCGTCGCCACGCGCTCGAGCTGCTGGCGGTCGATCTGCGCGGGCGCGGCGCCGCGCTGGAGGCGCGCCACCTGGCCGAGCGGCACCATCACGGGCGTGCCGGAGGCGTCCATGCGGCCGGTCGCGATCGGCAGCCGCAGCAGGTCGTCCTCGCTCTCGCGGAACTCCGGCGCCATGCGCACGCGCACGTCGTGCGACAGCCCGGACTCGTCCTCCCAGTCGCCGGCCTTCTGCCCGGCGAGCACGGGACGCAGCGCGCTCCCGACCGCGCCGACGCTCAGCCCGACGTTCGCGGCTCGCGGAACTCCGGCGCCATGCGCACGCGCACGTCGTGCGACAGCCCGGTCTCGTCCTCCCAGTCACCGGCCTTCTGCCCGGCGAGCACGGGACGCAGCGCGCTCCCGACCGCGCCGACGCTCAGCCCGACGTTCGCGGCGAGTTCGCGGTCCACGTCCACGATCCACTCGGGCTTGCGGCCCTCGAGCGAGGACTTCAGCTCGACGAGGCCGGGCACGCCGCGGATGCGCGCGATCGCCGTGTCCGACAACGCCTGCAGCGTCGCGAGGTCGGGGCCGTTCAGGTTGATCACGATCGGGGCGGCCGAGCCGCCGACCGCGCCCATCTGCAGGATGCGCGCGCTCGAGCCGGTGAAGCGCGCGAGCACGGGACGGATGTCGGTCTCGAACTCCTGTTGGCTCAGCTTGCGCGCCGAGTGCGGCGTCATCTTCACGTAGATCGCGCCGCGGTTGACGGCGTTGCTCTGCGCCTCGCCGCCGACGGTGAGGTAGGTGTACTCGACCTCGGGACGCGACTCGAGATAGCGCACGAGCTCGAGGCCCTTGTCGCGTGTGTAGGCGAGCGACGAGCCGACGGGCGTCTCGAACGCGACCGACGTCTCCTCGGAGTCCGAGCGCGGCATGAACTCGCCGCCCACGAGACCGACGGCGGGCAGCGCGAACGCGATCACGAGCGACGCCGCCGCGATCACGAGCGTGAGCACGCGGTGGCCGAGCGCCCAGTGGATGATCGCGCGGTAGCGCTGCCCGAGCCCGGTGAACGAGTCGTTGAAGCGCTTGAGCGCGCGCCCGATCGGGCCTTCGTACGAGCCGCCCTCGGCCTGCGGGTCGTACCAGCGGCTCGACAGCATCGGGTCGAGCGTGAACGACACGAACAGCGACACGAGCACGGCGAAGGCGATCACGATGCCGAACTGGAAGAAGAACCGTCCGACGATGCCGCCCATGAACGCGACGGGCACGAACACGGCGACGATGGACATGGTCGTGGCGAGCACGGCGAAACCGATCTCGGCCGTGCCGTTGCGCGCCGCGGTGTCGTGGTCCTCGCCGGCCTCGACGTGCCGCACGATGTTCTCGCGCACCACGATCGCGTCGTCGATCAGGATGCCGATCGCGAGCGAGAGCGCCATGAGCGTCATCGTGTTGAGCGTGAAGCCGAACATGTTGAACGCGAGGAACGACGCGAGCACGGACACGGGCAGCGTCAGCCCCGTGATCACGGTCGAACGCCACGAGTTCAGGAACACGAACACGATGAGCACGGTGAGGATCGCGCCCTCGACGAGCGTCTTCTGCACGTCGTCCACGGACTCGCGGATCCACACGGCGTTGTCCTGCACGGGCGAGAGCCGCACGCCGCCGGGCAGCGTCTCGTTGAGCTTCGCGACCGCGGCGTGCACCTGGTCGGCGATGTCCACCGTGTTGCCGCCGGAGACCTTGCGGATCTCGACGCTCACGGCGCGCTTGCCGGACACGAACGCGGCGTCGCGCTCCTCTTCCTGCGAGTCCTCCACGCGCGCGACCTGCGACAGCCGCACGCTCGAGCCGCCGCGCACGAGCACGACGACGTCCTCGAAGTCCTCCGGCCGGACGATGCGGCCCTTCACGCGCACGAGGTCCTCGGTCGTGCCGCGTTCGACGCGGCCCGCGGGCACGTCGGCGTTCTCGCGCTCGAGCGCCGCGACGACCATGTCGGGCGACACGCCGAGCGCGCGCATGCGGTCGGGCAGGAGCAGCACCTGCACCTCGCGCCGCACGCCGCCGGCCACGGTCACGCTGCCGACGCCGGGAATGCTCTGCAGGCGGCGGCTGATGTCCTCTTCCGCGAGGCGCGTGAGGCTGCGCAGTTCCCAGCCCTTGCCTTCGACGGCGAAGGTCATGATGGGCTGCGACGCGGGATCGAAGCGCCCGATCACGGGCGGCTCGATGTCCTTGGGCAGGTCGCCGCGGATCGCGTCCACCTTGGCCCGGACGTCCGCCATGGCGTCGGCGGACTTGGTCTTGAGGCGGAACTCGATGAAGACCTGGCTGTAGCCTTCGTTCGAGTACGAGAACACCTTCTTCACGCCCTCGATCGAGTTCACTTCGCGTTCGATCTTCTTCGTGACTTCACGCTCGACGGCTTCGGGCGAGGCGCCGGGATAGGTCGTCGTCACCACCGCGAACGGGAAGTCCACGTCGGGGAACATGTCCACGTTCAGGCGCCGGTAGCTGAAGACGCCCAGCACGACGAGCGCCAGCACCATCATCGTGGCCAGTACCGGCCGCTTGATGGAAAGGTCGGAGAGGAACACGGCTCACTTGTCCTTTCCGGTGACGCGCACGGCCTGTCCGTCGGCGAACCCTTCGACGGGCCCGGTCACGACGGTCTCGCCCTCGGCGAGGCCGCTCAGCACCTGGATGCGGTCGTGTGCTTCGTCCACGACGCCGAACTTCACGGCGCGCTTGGCGAGCTTGCCGTTCGCGACGACCCACACGGACGAGTCGCCGTCCTTGCGGCGCGCCGCCGCACCCGGCACGGCGAGCACCCCCGTCGCGCGGTCGGTGACGATGCTGCCCGAGGCGAACAGGTCGCCGACGATGCGGCCGCCGGGATTCGGCACGGTCACGTACACCTTCACCTGGCGCGTCGCCTCGTCGGCGGTCGCGTTCACGCGCGCGACCTTGCCGTGGATCGCGCCGGCGTCCCACCCGGTCACGTTGAGCGTGACCGCGGCGCCGGGCTGCACGAGGCGCACGAACTCGCTCGGCACGGTCGCCTCGAACTCGAGCTCGCGCGTGTCCGCGACGACGAACAGCGGATCGCCGAAGCCCACGCGGTCGCCCGCCTGCACCGACCGCACGGTCACGGTGCCGGCGAACGGCGCGCGCACGCTCGCGTCCTGGAAGCGGTGCGAGGCGGCGGCGTCGGCGGCCGCGGCGGCGCGGTACGCCGCTTCGGCGCTCTCGAGGTCGCGCTCGCTCACCGCGCCTTCGCGCAGCAGGTTCTTCTGGCGCTCGAGGTCGGCCTGCGCGCTCTTGAGCTGCGCGCGCGCGCTGGCGGCAGCGGTCTCGACCGCGTCCATGCGGAAGCGCGCGAGTACCTGGCCCTTCGCGACCTTTTGGCCTTCGCGCACGAGCACGGCGTCCACGACTTCGTCGAGTGGCGAGGTGACGCGGGCGCGCGCGCCGGGCGCGAGGTTGCCCGAGACGGGCACGCCGGCGGCGAGATCCGCCTTCGTCACGGTGGCGACGTCCGCCGTCGCGAGCAGCGCGGTGTCGGGAAGCGCGGCCGCCGCTTCCGCGGAGTGGGTGGCGCCGTGTTCCGATTTGCCGCCGCAACCGGCGAGCAGTGCGCCGGCGACCAGCGCGAGGGCGAGCGTTCCGAGTCGGTTCGTCTTCATGTCAGCGGTCTCCGTCCGTCGGGAGGTTCGTCGAAAGGTCGTCGAGGTTCCGGAACTCGATCGCGAGTTCGTGGCCGGTGACGCGCTCCAGCCGGAGCAGCGCGAGCCGGTAGTCCTTGAACGCGGCGGCTTCGTTCACCTCCGCGGTCTGCAGCTGCAGCCGTGCGTCCGAGACCTCGAGCTGGGTCGAGAGCCCGTTCTGCCAGCGCACGGTGGCGAGGTGATGCGCGCGGCGGGCGAGCGCGGCGGTGCCGCGACGCGCGGCGAGTGTGGCCTGCGTGCGCCACACTTCCTGTTTCGCCTGCTCGACCTGCAGGGCGACGCCCTCGCGCACCTGCTCGCGCTGCGCCTCGGCGCGGCGCAGCTCGGCGTTCGCGCGCTGCACGGAGCCGAACGTGCGGAAGCCCTGGAAGAGCGGCCACTCGAGCTTGAGCGCGCCGTCCACGGCGCGGGTGAACTGGCGGCGCTCCGGCCACCATTCCTGCGGGTAGGCCTGGTGCGAGAGCGTGGCCGAGGCCGAGAGCTGCGGCCAGCGCCCGGCCTTCTCGGCACGCAGCGCCTCGCGGCGCGCGCGCACCATGGCGTCCGCGCTCACGATCGCATCACGATCGCGCCCGTCGGCCGCGGGCTTCGCGAGCACGGGCACCTTGCCGCCTTCGAACGACAGCGGCGTGACCAGCGCGAGCGGCTGCGTCAGCGGCAGGTTGAGCGCGCGCCGCAGGTCGAGCAGCGCCAGCGCGGCGGCGTTGCGCGCCGCGACCACGGCCGGCTCCTGGTTGGCCGCGTCCACCTGCGCCTGCAGCAGGTCGTATTCCGAACGCGAGCCCTGCGTGCGCAGGAGCTGCACCTGTTTCAGGTGCGCGCGCGACTGCGCGAGTCCTTCCTCGGCGATGCGCTGCACCTCGGCGGCATAGGCCGCTTCGAGATAGGCCGAGCGCGCGTTCAGCCGCACGTCGGCGAGCGTCTCGTCACGGTCGGCGAGCGAGGCGCGGCGCACGGCCTTCGCGGCGGAGAGCCCGGCGCCGACGCGGCCACCCGACCAGAGCAGCTGCGTGGCGGTGACGTCCGCGGTCCAGCCGTGCACGGCGCCGAACGGCGTGGCCGCGAACAGGTCGGCGATGCCGGTCGTGTCGCCGCCGCCGCCGAGGTTGCGGAAGATCGAGTCGAACTTGCGATTGTAGGTGACGCTTCCGGTGATCTGCGGCAGGGCTGCCGCGAACGCCTCGCGCACCTGGCCTTCGGCGACGTTCACACCGGCGCGCGCGACGCGCGCCTCGTCGCCGTACTGCACGGCGCGGGCGACGGCGTCGTCGAGGGTGAGCCGCAGCGTGTCTGTTGACAGGTGCGGCGCCTCCGGCGCCGCGGTGCCGGTGACGGGCGCCGCGGTGCCGGCGGCGGGCGCCGCGGTGCCGGTGACGGGTGCCGCGGTCAGGAGGGCGGGCGCCGCGAGGGCGAGCGCCGCGAGAAGGAGCACGGCGAAGCGCGTGTTCATGGGCGCACCTCCGTCCGCGGCGTCAGGCCGTCGAACACGATGGCGAAACGCGCCGCGATCTCGTCGCGAAGGTCGGCGACCTTCTGGGCGCAGTCGGCGGGGCAGAACAGGTACTGGAAGATGGCGGCCACGTACACGCTCGAGAGGATCGCCTCGGCGCGCAGCGGTTCCACGTCCTCGCGCAGTTCGCCGTTCGACAGACCCTGCTGGATCAGGTCGAGCGTGATCTTCTGCCAGCGGCGCTCGACGTCCTGCGTGGGGGCGAACCCGCGCTTGAGCCATTCGCTGAAGACGTAGCGCGCGAGGTCGAGGTCCTGTTCGTACACCGCGCCGGCCGTGCAGTAGAGGCCGATGAGCTTCTCGCGCGCGCTGCTCGGCGCGTTCAGCAGTTCGTGCAGGTTCTCTTCGGCGACGATCAGCTTCTCCTCCGAAAGGAAGGCGAGGACCGATTCCTTCTTCGGGAAGTAGTTGAAGAACGTGCCGCGGCCGACGTCGGCCTTCTCGGTGATCTCGTCCACGGTCGTCGCCTCGAAGCCCTTCTCACGGAACAGCGAGACGGCGGCTTCGAAGATCCGGCGCCGCGTGTCTTCCTTCTTGCGCTCGCGGCGGGAAAGCTCGGGTGTGCTCATGAGAAGTGCTCTCGGGTTGGCGAGGGAAGCAGACTGCGGTCATTTCTGGCGGCAGTATGACGTTGGACCGAGTACAAATGTTTCAGGTGAACTTGGACTGAATCCAAAATCTTTGTCACGCGTCGCCGCACTTGGCCCTTGAGCGGCGGATCGCACACGGCCAACTTGTTCCGCGGCAACGGGAGGTCACCATGCGACCGACACGCGAGCATCACCGATGAGCGCTCTCGAGCAGGCCCGCCACTGGCTCGGCGACGCCCGGCGGATCGTCGCCCTCACGGGCGCGGGCATCTCGGCGGAATCCGGTATCCCGACCTTTCGCGGCGCAGGCGGACTGTGGCGCGAGTTCCGCGCCGAGGACCTCGCGACGCCCCACGCGTTCGCCCGCGACCCGAAGCTCGTCTGGGAGTGGTACGACTGGCGCCGCGGCCTGGTCGCCGCGGCGAAGCCCAACCCCGCGCATGCCGCCCTGGCGGCGCGGCCGGACATCACGCTGGTGACGCAGAACGTGGACGGGCTGCACACCCTCGCCGGTTCACGCGGCGCGCTCGAGGTGCACGGCGACCTCTGGACGCTGCGCTGCGTCGGGTGCGGGGCGGAGCACGTGGACCGTACGGTGCCGCTCGGCGAACTGCCGCCGCGCTGCGCCGCATGCGGCGCGCTCCTGCGGCCCGGTGTCGTGTGGTTCGGCGAGGCCCTGCCCGAGCGCACCTGGTCGCTCGCGTGCGAGGCGGCCGAAGCGGCCGACGTCTTCCTCGTGATCGGCACGTCGTCGCTCGTCCACCCCGCGGCCGGGCTCGCGGCCCGGGCGAAACTCGGCGCGGGCGCGAAGGTGATCGAGGTGAATCTCGAGCGTTCCGGCGCCGGCGCGGACGTCTTCCTCGAAGGCAAGGCGGGCGAAGTCCTTCCGGCGCTGCTCGCGAATGGTTGAGCGCCTTCCGGGGCCGGTGTAGGTTGCCCGCGCGATGAGCCCAACCACGAAGCGGCCCAAGGTCGTCAAGCACTGCCCCGAAGGCCACGAGATGGAAATGACGTGGCGCACGTGCCCCACGTGCACCGGGCAGGAGCCGGAGCTGATCACCAACTTCCGCGGCAACGCGGACGCGACGGTGATGTTCACTCCGGACAAGGCACCGCTGCGCGCGGCCGAGCCGCCGATCGAGGCGCCGCCGCCCCCGGCACGTCCCAAGATCAAGGTCTGGGAGCTCGCCGTGACCTCCGGCCCGCGCAAGGGCGAACGGCTCGAACTCGGCTTCCTGCCCGGCGCGCGTCCGCTGCGCATCGGCAAGGCGCCGAAGGCCGACCCGGCGCAGCGCCACGAGAAGTTCGAGGACTCGTTCATGTCGCGTGAGCACGTGCTGTTCATGCCGATGGGCGAGGCCTGGCTGCTGCAGGACCTCAAGTCCACGAACGGCACCGCGGTCAACGGGGAGAAGTGCGAGGAGTCGTGGCTGCGCCCGGGCGACGAGGTGCGTGCCGGGCAGTCGATCTTCAAGGTCGAACTGGTCGAGAAGGACGCGCCGCAATGACGCGGCTGCGGATCGGCGGCTCGGGTGAGCCCCGCGAAGTCGAGATCGAGGGACCCGCGCTGAAGCTCGGCCGCTCGCCCGACTGCGACATCACGGTCACGGGCACGGGTGTGTCGCGCGAGCATGCGGAACTGCGCCTCGATCGCGACGGCTGGAGCGTGCGCGACCTGAACAGCAGCAACGGCACGTACGTGAACGACGAGCGCGTCGAGAGCGCCCGCCTCGAGGACGGCGACGTCGTGCGGCTCGGGCCGGTCTCGACGCTGACGCTCGTGCTCGACGAAGCGCCGCGCGCCGTGGAGCCCGAGGACGCGGGCCCGGCCGAATACGTGCCGGACGAACCGGACGAGGAAGCCGCGGCCCGCGACGAGGACGACGGGGACGACGACGTGCCCGCCGCGAGGCCCGCGCGCAAGGGCGCGAAGCCGGCGAAGGCGGCGAAGACGCCGGGCACCGCCGGCGCGTGGTGGCAGGAGACGCGCTGGGTGCTCGTGTCCACCGACGAGGACGACCGCTACGAACTCGACGTGATCGGCACGCGCGTCACGGTCGGCCGCGAGGACGGCGCCGGGCTCGTGATCGAGCACGAAAGCGTCTCGCGGGTGCACGCCCGGTTCGACGCCGAAGGCGACTCGCTCACGCTGACCGACCTCAAGAGCGGCAACGGCACGTACGTGAACGGCGAGCGCGTGCTGAGCCGCCCGGTCGCCGAGGGCGACACGATCCGCTTCGGCGACGTCGAGTACACGCTCGGCCGCCGCCGGGTGTTCGCGGCGTCGCGCTTCCGCGGTCCCGTCGGCATCGGCGTGGCGCTGCTCGTGGTCGCGCTCGTCGCGTGGTTCGGCGCGACCCGGGTCCTCGAATGGGAATCCGCGCGCCGCGTGACGAAGCAGTTCCGCGCACAGGCGGCCGAGAGCGTCCACGAAGGAGTCGTCGCGGCGCAGGGCGGCGACGCCGACCTCGCGCGCGGCCACTTCAAGCGCGCGGCGGACCTGCTCATCCTGTCCGGCATCGCGCCGGAGGGCGCCGACCCGAACAAGCCCGCCGACCTGTTCCGCGAGATCTCGGACGAGCTGCCGCGCGAGGAGCGCGACTTCGACTTCTCGTCCGTGTACGACGCCGAGACGCTGCGCCGCAACGAGGAGTCGCTGCTCGCGCTCACGCCGCGCCAGTTCGTCGAGCACGAGCTGCGCCGCTACTGCGCCGAGCTCGGGCAGGACCCGAACCTGCCGCCGGAGTTCGTCGAGCAGGTCTGGCACCACATCGAGGAGTTCCAGGCCTACCCGGCCGGCATGCGGATCATGCTGCGGCGCTCGAAGGCGATCGAGCCGCGCATGGTCGCGATTCTCGCGAAGCACCGCCTGCCCGCCATGGTCAGCTACGTGGCGTGGGTCGAGAGTGAACTCGATCCCATGAAGCAGAGCCCTGCCAAGGCGCTCGGCCTGTGGCAGCTCATGGCCGAGACGGCGAAGGAGAACGGCCTCAAGGTGAACGAGGCCGATCCCGCGCGCGACGAGCGCACGAACGTGGACAAGTCCACGGACGCCGCGGCGCGCTACCTTTCGACGATGCTCAAGGACCAGGGACCCGAGTACTTCATGCTCGTGCTCGCGTCCTACAACCGCGGGCACAACGCGCTCAAGTCGGCGAAGCAGAAGGTCGACGAGCCGATGCTCAGCGCCACCCGCAAGTACTGGTACCTCGTGGAGCGCAAGCTCCTGCCCGAGGAAACCCGCAACTACGTTCCGAAGATTCTCGCGGTCCGGCTGATCGCCGAGTCGCCCGAACGCTTCGGCTTCTAGGACGCCATGCGCCGACTCCTGCTCGCCACGACGACGTTCGCCCTGCTCGCGCCGCACGCGTGGGCGGCTCCCGTGTCGCAGCTCGCGATCGATCACGTGTTCGTGAACGGCTCCGATCACGTGGTCGCGTTGCGCGCCACCGACGACGCCGGACTCGCGGTCGAGGGCCTCGAGCGCGAGTTCGAGATCACGGTGGACGGCAAGGGCGTGGGCGCGATCCGCGTGAAGTCACCGTTCGACGCCGGCCCGCGCACGGTGACCGTGGTCGTGGACGGCGCGCTGCTGCAGCCGTCCTCCGACGCGCGGCCGTTCGTGGAGGGCGTGCTGCAGGCGCTCGCGACCCAGCTCGGCCCGGGCGACCGCATCCGTGTCGTGAGCGCGGGCCCGAAGGTCTCGATGCTCGAGTGGAACGCCGCCTCGCTCAAGGCCTCGCCCGGCGAGCCGCGCAAGCTCGCCCAGGACGGCGGGGCGAAGCTGTTCGACGCGCTCGCCGAGGGTGCGCACGCGGCGGCCGATTCGCGCACCGCGTCGTCCGCGCTGCTGCTGGTGATCACGCGCGGCGCCGACCAGGGCAGCCGTGCGCGCGTCGCCGACGTGCTCGCGCGCTGCACGGTGGGCGAGGGCGTCACGTCCGTGGCCGTCGCGCTGCTCGAGGACGGCGGCGACGCGAAGGCCGCCGACAAGCTCGACCGCCTCGCCGGCGTCACGCACGGACTGCTGCGCCGCACGCCCGCGATGGGCGGGGCCGCGCAGGACTTCGTGACCGCCGCGCTCGGGCTGTCGAGACGCTACGAGTTGCGCTTCAAGCCGCTCGGGTACGACGC
Organism: Candidatus Eiseniibacteriota bacterium; assembly: GCA_044222365.1. Lineage (GTDB taxonomy): Bacteria > Eisenbacteria > RBG-16-71-46 > RBG-16-71-46 > RBG-16-71-46 > CAIXRL01. Next base: position 1,954 of record JBGANH010000119.1, on the reverse strand, counting down.
GGGCGAGGACCGGCACTCGATCGAGGTGCGGCTCGCCGGCGGCGGCGCCGGCCCGCAGGCCGTGCAGGCCTACCGGCTCTCCGACGTCTCCGACGCGCCGTGGTGGAAGAGCGTCTGGGTGTGGGTGATCGTGCTCGTCGCGCTCGCCGCCGCGGCCGCCGTCCTGCTCCTGTCGCGCCGCCGCCCGATCGGGCTGCTCGTGATCTCCGGCGGCGAGGACGACGGCACCTGGTTCGAAGTGTTCGAACTGCCGCTCACGCTCGGCTCGGCGCTCCAGAACGACGTGCTGCTCGTGGGCGAGGGCGTCTCGCGCAACCACTGCGTGCTCGAGCGCGAGGGCCGCGAGGTCGTGCTCGTGGACACGAACTCGGAAAAGGGCACGTTCGTGAACGACGAACGCGTCCGCCGCCGGGCGCTCGCGGACGAGGATCGCATTCGCATCGGGGACGAGCTCGAACTGGTCTACGAAGCACGCCGCTGACGGGGTCCCGCACTCCGGCATTGCGCGGGCGGCCCTTCACCCGCATGCTGCGCGTTCGAGTGCACGCCGGACCCCCACGGAGAGGGCATTGAACACATGGCGATGAACAAGGACTTCGGTGCGTTCGAGCTGAAGGAGAAGATCGGCAGCGGCGGCATGGCGTCCGTGTACCTCGCCGTGCAGAAGTCGCTCCAGCGCCCCGTGGTGCTGAAGATCCTCTATCCGCACCTCGCCGAGGACGAGAAGCTCCTGCAGCGTTTCGAGCGCGAGGCCCGCGCCGCCGCGATGATGCGGCACGAGAACGTCATCCAGGTCATCGACTGCGGACGCCACGAGGACGTGGCGTACATCTGCATGGAGTTCGTCGAGGGCATGGACCTGCAGAAGTGGATCGCCGCGCACGGCGCGCCGCCGATCGAGATGGCGCTGCTCATGATGCGCGACATCTGCCGCGGCCTCGAACACGCGCACAGCCACCGCATCATCCATCGCGACATCAAGCCCGCGAACATCATGCTGACGCCCGACGGCACCATCAAGATCATGGACTTCGGGCTCGCGCGCTCCGGCAGCGAGACGAGCACGCAGATGACCATGGTCGGTTCGGTCATGGGCACGCCCGCGTACATGTCGCCCGAGCAGGCGACGGGCGAAAAGGTGGACGAGCGCTCCGACATCTTCTCGGCCGGCGTCGTGGCGTACGAACTGCTCGGCGGGCAGCGTCCGTTCAGCGGCGACTCGTACAGCACCGTGTTGCGCGCGATCCTCACGGTCGAGCCGCCCGAGGTCACGCACTTCAATCCGCTCGTGCCCGAGGAAGTCGCGGTCATCGTGCGCAACATGCTCCAGAAGGACGTGAGCAAGCGCTACGAGACGATCGGGCAGGCGCGCCAGGAACTCGAAGCCGTGATCGAGCAGCTCGGGCTGTTGCGCGGCAAGGACCTGCTGCGCGACTACGCGCTCGATCCGCAGACCGTCGGCGACCGCTGGCGCAAGAAGCGCCTGTCGCGCCACATGGACCAGGGCCTGTACTTCGAGAACATGGGCCTCGGCAAGATCGACGACGCGCTGCTCGAGTTCCGCCGCGTGCTGCACCTCGATCCCGACAACAACACCGCGCGCGACCACGTGAAGAAGCTCGAGCGCGAGCGCGAGAAGCTGATCTCGAAGCCGCCCGCGCCCGCCGACCAGACGGTCGTCGACCTGGCCGCCGCCGCGAAGGCCGAGAAGGCCGAAAAACCCGCGAAGGCGCCCAAAGCCCCCAAGGCGGCCGCAGCAGACGGCGCCGGAGGCGCCGGGTCTGCCAAGAAATCGCCGCCGCTGCCCGCCCTGATCGGCGGCGCCGTGGTGCTGCTCGCGCTGATCGTGTTCGGCGTCATGCGCGTGACCGACGGCGGGCTGCGCAAGTCCGACGAGGTGCCCGCGGTCGAGGAGCCGGTGGCCGCCGAGACCGGCGCGCCCTCGGGTTCGTCC
>JBGANH010000118.1:0-12538 GCA_044222365.1 Candidatus Eiseniibacteriota bacterium | reverse complement strand
CTCCGGCGCCGGGTACGCCATCTACGAACAGGGCGCGGCCGTGCTCGGCATGGCCGGCGCCGGCACCGCGTCCGTGCACGACGCGTCGGCCGTGTTCTACAACCCCGCCGCGCTCGTCACCCTGGAAGGCAAGAGCGCGTACTTCGGCGGCACGTGGCTCTCGACGCACAACAGCTTCGCGGGCGTGGACCCGAACCCGGGCTTCGGCGTCACCGAGGAGATGAACACGGGCAACTTCTTCCCGCCGACGGTCTACTGGACCAACCGGCTCGGCTCGAAGTTCGCTTACGGTGCCGGCCTGAACGCTCCGTTCGGTCTCGGCGTGAACTGGGCGAACCCCGAGTCGTTCACCGGCCGCGGCCGCGTGACGAAGGCCACGCTCCAGGGCATCAACACGAACTTCAGCCTCGCGTACGCGCTCACGCCGGAGCTGTCCGTCGGCGCGGGCTTCGACGCGCTCTTCGCGGGCGTCGAGGTGAACCAGATCGCCACGCAGGTGATTCCCGGCGGTGGCGGCGGCATCGCGAACATCGCGCAGGTGAAGCTCAAGGGCGGCCTCACCCCCGGTTACGGCTTCAACGGTGCGCTGCAGTGGCGCCCGAACGCGCAGTGGAAGTTCGGCGCGGCGTACCGCTCGGAGATCGAAGTGGACATCACCGACGGTGACGCGACCTTCACGCAGATGCTGACGGGCGACACGCTGTTCGACGCCGTCGTCGCCGCGGGCCTGCCCCCGGCGCAGGGCGTTTCGACCACCCTCAAGTTCCCGGCGATGGTCTCGGTCGGCGGCGCGTGGAGCCCGACGCCCCAGTGGACGTGGGAGCTCGACGTGAACCACACGAAGTGGTCCATCTTCAACGAACTGCCCATCACGTTCGCGCAGACGACGTCGAAGAACTCGGTGATCACCGAGAACTACGAGGACTCGTGGCGCGTGAGCGTCGGCGCCGAGCACCGGCTCGCCGGGCACACCTATCGCTTCGGCTACTACTACGACCAGGCGGCCGCGCCGCTCGAGTCGGTGACGCCCCTGCTGCCGGACGCGCCGCGTCACGGCGTGACGCTCGGCCTCGGCTGGGCGCTCGGTTCGAAGAAGCAGTGGACGCTCGACGCCTACAACCTCGCGCTGTTCGTGGAGAACCGCAGCACCGAGGGCAAGGAGCGCGACGGCTACAACGGCACTTACAAGGCCTACGTGAACGGCACGGGCCTGAGCCTCGCCTACCACTGGTGAGCGCGGGAGGATACGACCACATGAAGAAGCATCTGCGACTCACGCCGATCCTGTTGCTCGCCGCCTTCGTGGCCGGCTGCCAGGGTCCGTGCGACTCCATCGACAGCATCACCGGCCCGCAGCTCACGAGCGGCACGGCCGACTTCACGCGGTACGTCGCCGCGGGCACGAGCATCTCCGCCGGCTATCAGTCCGGCGGCATCGTGGACCGTCACCAGATGAACGCCTTCCCCGCGATCTTCGCGCGGCAGGTCGGCAAGACCGTGCTCCAGAACGGGCAGGGCGACTTCACGTTCCCGTCCATGGGCAACGACGGCTTCCCGCAGCTGCTCGCGATCAAGTCGTTCTCGCCGCTGATCATCAACAACGCCGACCGGACGCTCGGCTACCCGGCGGCGAACTACAACCAGGCGACGTCGTACCAGAACCTCGGCGTCCCGGGCGCGATCGCGTTCGACTTCGCGGACACGACGCGCTACCACGCCACCGCCGATCCGAACATGTTCTCGGTCGTCGCCCGCTACCGCGGCACGATCGCGCAGCAGACGCTCGGCCAGGCGCCCACGTTCGTGACGTACGAGTACGGCGCCAACGAAGTGCTCGGCTCGGCCACGTCGGGCGGCGCGATCGCCGTGTTCCCCGCGGCGAACTACGCGGCGCTCCTCACCGGCCACATGAACGCGATCCACGGCACGTTCCCGGAAACCAAGGTCGCGATCTTCACGGTGCCGGACGTGGCGAGCATTCCGTTCTGCACGACGTTCAAGCCGTACACGGTCTCGCTCTCGACCGGCGCCGTGACGCCGCTCATCGGACCGAATGGCGACCTGTCGCCGAACGATCTCGTGCTGCTGACGGCCAAGGATTCGATCGCGATCGGCACGGGCATCCCGGTCGGCGCGTACAACTACCTCAACCCGGCGGCGCCGGGGAACGGCCGTCCGCTCGCGAACACGCAGGTGCTGAACGTGTCCGAGCAGACGACGATCCGCACCGCGGCCGGCCTCATGAACACGGCCGTGGACTCCGTGGCCAGCCGTCCGTTCGTCGTGAAGGTGGATCTGGCCGGGCTGCTCTCGGAGATGGCGACCACGGGCTACACGGTCGGCTCGACGCATTACACGACGTCGTTCGTCACGGGCGGACTCTTCTCGCTCGACGGCGTGCACCCCACGGACCTCGGCCACGCGATCGTCGCGAACGCGCTGATCGACGCCGTGAACGCGAAGTTCGGGGCGGGCATTCCGCGTGCGAACGTCAACGACTACATGACGAACACGGCGTCGGCGGCCCGGCCGGCGATGCCGGAGGACGTCCTGCCCGGCATGCGCGTGGACGGCCTCGACGTCGGCCTGAGGGCGCTGTTCGGCAACCGCTGGTGACGGCGAGCACGGACACGGACACACGAAGGGGGCGGCGCCACACCGGCGCCGCCCCCTTTCGCATGCCCGCTGCGGGACGCCGCGTCAGTGCGCCGCGCCGAGCGCCGTCGCGATGCGGCGGATCCAGTTGGCGAGCTGGTCGAAGTAGCCCGGCGACAGCTCCGCACCGTCGTGCGTGGCCTCGGGCAGCGTGAGCCGGTCGATGATGGACAGCGAACGCCGGGTGATGTCACGCGTGACGGCGGGCGGCGTGACGTCGTCCTTGCCCGCGTAGACGACGAAGAGCGGCACCTGCAGCATCGAGACCGCGGACAGCGGCTCGTCGCTGCCGTCCACGAGCATGCGGTGCTGCCGCACCGCGTCGGGATCGCTCGACGTGCCGTTCCAGCGCAGCTGCTCCTGTGCCGTGCGGAAGAGTCCTTCGCACGCCACACCGTCGGCGTTGCCCCGGTTGCGCGCCGCGGCGGCGACCGCGACCTGCCCGCCGAGGTCCTGGCCCCACGCGAACACGAGCGAGCCGGCGGCCCGCTTGCGGGCGTGGAGCAGCGCGCCCTCGGCGTCGTTCACCCAGCGCGAGGCGAAGATGAGCGTGCGCAGCGTGTCGGCTTCGCCCACCGACCCGGGCCCGAAATCGCGATAGTCGAACGTCAGCACGCCGAAACCGCTCGCGGACAGCTCGCGCACGGACGGCAGCATGTCGGCCATCGTGCCCTTGCCGCGAGGGCACACCACGACGACGGGCGCACCCGGCTTCGCGGGAAACCACCAGCCGTCGAGTTCGACGGAGTCGCGCGTGGAGCGGAAGGTGACCGCCTCGTACGGCAGTCCCGTGCGTTTCGGGTCGAGCGCGTGCTTGTTCGCCGGTGTCACGGCGTACGCGGGCAGCGACGCGAGCGCCAGCAGCGCCACGCATGCCGCCCGCCGCAGCGCTCCCGCCGTCACGCGACCCCCAGTCGCGCCCAGATCTCCTCGCGCACGAGGGAAGGCGGAATGGTGCCGCTCGCGAGCAGCGCGCCGTGGAACGTCTGCAGATCGAACTTCGCGCCGAGCTTCCGCTTCGCCTCGTCGCGCAGCTCGGTGATCGCCAGCTTGCCGATCAGGTAGCTCATGGGCTGCGTCGGCGTCATGCAGTAGCGGCTCACTTCGGCCTCGGCGTTCGAGCGCTCCAGCATCGCCTCGTCCACCAGCATGTCCACGGCTTCGCCCCAGGTCAGCCGACCGCTGTGCAGCCCGGCGTCGAGCACGACCCGGCACGCGCGCCAGAGTTCGTTGCGCAGCTGGAAGAGCCGCGTGAGCGGGTCCGACGTGAAGAAGCCCTGCTGCCACATGAGGTCTTCGCAGTACAGCGCCCAGCCTTCCGAGAACACGTCGCTCGTGCCGATGCGGCGCAGCCGCGTCGGCGCCGAGTTCGCGTGCACCTTCTGCAGGTGGTGGCCCGGATAGCCTTCGTGAATGGCGAGGAGCGGCAGCATCGGCGTGCAGTGCGCCATGAGCTGCGCGGCCTGCTGCTCCTTCGAGCGGCGCAGGTCCACGGGCGTGACGTAGAACTGCCCCGCCTGTTCGGCGTCGAACGGCGCCGGCGCCTGGTACAGCGAGTACGGCGTCGTCACGCGCTGGAAGACGGGCGTGTCGAGGATCTCGAGCTTCTCGCCCTTCGGCATCGGCACGAGCTTGCGGTCGATCACGAACTGGCGCGCGCGATCCATCTCGGTGACGTACGCCTCGCGCAGCCAATGCGATTCGGGCGAGCGGCGCTTGCCCTCCTCGATCAGTTCGCGCCACGGACGCTTCGGGTCCACCCGGCGCGCCTCTTCCTCGAGCAGCGTGCGCGTGCGCACGACGTGATCGCGCCCGATCCGTTCGAGGTCCGCGCACGTCCAGCCGAGCAGGTGCTCGCGCTCGAGCTTGTAGTTCATCCAGCGCTCGCCGATCGCGAACGTGCCGCCGGCCTTCGGGCGCAGCTCCTTGTCGAGCGCGTCGTGGAAACGCAGGAAGCCCGTGCGCGCGCGGCTGCCCGCGTGCTCGAGACGCTCCCCTTCACCCGGGAACTGCCGCAGCAGCTGGCGCACCACGTCGTCCACGAAGCTCGGACCCTGCGCGGCCATCTCGACCGCGACGTCGAGCGATACCTCGGGCACGACGTCGAGGTTGCGGCGCGCGGCGTCGAGGTAGTCGGGAATCGCCATGAGGCGCGCGACCGCCGCCTCCTTGCGCTCGTCGATCGGCGCGAAGGAGCGCGTGAGCAGGAAGTGCACGCTCTGATAGGCGCGCAGCAGGTAGATCGCCGGCGTCTTCTGCGGGACACGGATCTCCTCGAGGTCCGCCCGCAGCGAGGCGATGCGCGAGCGCAGCAGCGCGAAGTCCGAACGGGACTCGAGCGGCAGTTCGTCCCACGGCACCGACGCCACCAGCCGCTGGTCGAGGTCGCGCAGCCACACGGCGCGCTCCTTCAGCCCCTCGGGAGAGTCGTCCGGCAGGAGGTGGTCGTAGTCGTGGATACCGGCTTCGGTGGCCGCGACCGGATGATGCTTCATGAAGAGTTCGACGAACTCTTCGCTGAGCGCGCTGAACGTCTTTTGCGTTTCGATCATGGAAGTCCGTGTCCGAGGGGAAAGGCGACCGGGCCTCCGCGAGGATTCCGGGCTGTCACCAGCCCGGACCCGGAGGCCCGGTCGTTATCGGCTCAGGCCGAGGGGCGCTTCACGCGCGAGACTACTCCCGCGTGACGTTCGCCGCCTGCTTGCCCTTGGGTCCCGGCACGACGTCGAACTCCACGCGGTCCCCTTCCGCCAACGACTTGAAGCCGTCACCCATGATCGCGGAGAAGTGGACGAAGACGTCCTCGCCCGCGTCCGTCTGGATGAAGCCGAAGCCCTTGGCGTCGTTGAACCACTTCACGGCGCCGGTCGTGCGGCCTTCGCTCGGGCCGGTCGGGGCCGAGGATCGCTGCGAGCGTCCGCCGCCACCACCGCCGTAGCCACCACCACCGCCGTACCCGCCACCGCCACCGTAGCCGCCGCCTCCGCCGTGACCGCCACGGCCGCCGCGGCCGCCACCGCCACCACCGTCCCCGCGCGCACCGGAGAAGCACTCGCGGCACAGCACCGGACGACCGGACGTCGGCTGGAAGGGCACCATCGTGTCCTTGCCGCACTGCGAGCACACGGCCGGGTACATGGGCTTGTCGGAGCGGCCACCGCCACCGCCGCCACCGTAGCCGCCGCCACCGCCGTAGCCACCACCACCACCGCCGTGCGAGTCACCGCGGTTCGCCTTGCGCGCGTCGCGACAGGATTTGCAGCGCGTCGGCTCGTTCGTCAGTCCTCGCTCGCGGTAGAAAGCCTGCTCGCCCGCCGAGAAGATGAACTCCTGGCCGCAATCCACGCAGGTAATGCTCTTGTCTTCACCGGTAGCCATGACGTTCTCCGACCGCCTCCAGGAACTTCGGGACCAGGACTGTGGGACCAGAACACGAATGCCTCGGCAAGCGCACCTGCCGAGGCGACTCAGGCGACGAGAAAGATGGGTGACGCGGCCGAAGACGAAAGCATGCTGCCCGCAGGAACGGTCACTGGCCTACCAGACTCGACGGGAAAGGACCCACGCACGAACGAACTGCCGTGGAAAGTATCGGCGGCCCGTCAGAACGATGTCAACGGGTGAAAACGCGCGGGAACGCGCGCAGGCCACGCGGGAGGGGCGGAACGAGCGCGGGGCTCAGGCCCCGAGGTTCTTCCGGATCGCCTCGGTCCAGTCGAGGTCGCGGTAGACGCTGCGCGACTGCACCCCGGCGTAGACGTCGAGCACGGAGCCGAAATCCAGCATCCAGTGGCGCGTCCCGAACTCCGGAAACAGGTCGTGGACAATGACATTGGTCATCATCGAGGCCGCGAAGGCGAACACCGTTCCGCTCCCCCGGGCGGCCTCCTCGGCGACCTCGGCCCGGACCCGGTCCATCTCGAGGTAGCAGTTCAGGGCCGGGATCTCGATGAACTTCGCCACCGGGAACACCACCCCGTCCAGCGGCCGCAGGTGCGCCGCCCCGATCATCACGATCCGGTGCGCGCGCAGTGCCCGGACGAGCGGGAACAGCGCGCCGTCGCGGTTGGCGTAGTGGAAGACGTTGGCGTTGCACCACGGCACCGTGACGCCCGCGCCCTCGAGGTAGCGGCGGATACGCAGCCCGTCGAGCCCCATCACGCTCGGCTGCATGCCGTAGCGGTAGGGCTGCGGCTGCTCCATCGTGCGCCGCAGGTCCGCGCCGAGCTGGGGAAAGTACTGGTGCCCGTCCGCGTTCGCGCCCGGGTCGCCGAGGATCGCGTACCACTCGCCGTCGCCGAAGCGCGTGAACGAGTAGGGCTCGCCCTTCTCGAGCGGCGCGACGAACGCCTCGAGCGGCAGGTCCTCGTAGCGGATGCGACGGCGCAGCCACCACGAGCGGACGAACTTGGTCAGCTTCGACATGCGGGCCTTCCGGTGCGGCGAGTCCGGCGGCGCGACCCTCGCGCGGCCATGGCGCGGCACGGTAGCCCAAGGCGCGCGGGGGCGCACCCCCGGCGCGTCGCGCTCAGTCCCAGGCCGCGGCGCGCGGCCGCGGACGCGGCGAGGCGCCGGCGCACAGCGCGTGCAGCAGGTCGCCCATCACGATCACGTCGATCAGGTTGTGATGGAAGACCGGCGCGAGCGGCCACGGATCGCCGCTCTTCACCCAGTCGTGGTAGAGCCCGGGCACTTCGGAGCCGTCCACGTCGCCCTGGCGCAGCGGCCGGCCGCAGATGCGGCGCTCGAGCGTCTGCAGCCGGCAGTTCGGCAGCTCGGTCTTCCAGCGCCGGCGCGAGGCGTGCAGCAGGTCGAAGTGCAGCGCCGGCAGCTGCAGCTTCACGCCGAGCGCGAGCGCGCGCGTGCGCAGCATGGGCGCGTCGAACGTCTTGCCGTTGAACGTCACGAGCAGGTCGTGCTGCTTCGCGTGCTCGTGCACCGCGCGCAGGAGCGCCGCTTCCTCGGCGTAGTGGCGCGCGAAGTACTGGCGCAGCACGAAGTCCTCGCCGTTCCAGTGCATCGTGCCCGCGAGGAAGATCGGGTTGCTCGCGAGCCCGCAGGTTTCGAGGTCGAGGAACAGCACGCGCGACAGGCCGCCCGCGGCGATCGCGAGCAGGTCGGGCTCGCCCGGCGGCGGCTCGGGCAGGCGCCCCCAGTGCGGACGGCGGCGTTCGACCGTCGAGCGCAGCCGCTCGTGCACGTACACGGCGCCGCCCTTCTCGTCGCGCCACTCGCCGCCGGGCAGGAACTCCTCGACTCCGGCGCGGGCCAGCGCGGCCGGGACGTCCTGCGTGGTGGCCGTGCGGCGCGTGCGGCGCTTCGCCGCCGCGCCCGGAACCGCCGTCGTGGCGCCGTCGCCGGCGTCGTCGCCGGCGTCGTCGCCGGTCGTGGCGGCGGCGACGGGCGAACCCGTGCGCCGTGAGCGCACGAGCTCGCCGAGGCGGGCGCGCAGGGAATCGCCCGCCTCGCGGCTCATGCCTTGCGCTCGCAGAGCAGCGCGAGGCGCCGGCTCTCGGTGCTGTAGGGCTCGCGCTGGATGCCGCCCCACGTCGCGATCACGTGCAGGTCGTGCCGGCGCAGCAGCGAGGTCAGTTCGGCGCAGGTGTAGGCCCGCAGCGCGTACTCCTTGTTCACCTTCGGGCCGCCCGTGGGATTGATGAGCGTCTGGCGGGTGATCACGCGCGAGGCCGCGAGTTCGATGATGGTCTCCTCCATCAGGAACGAGCCGTCCTCCTGCTGCGTCCACACGAGCTGCTGCGGGTGCGTGAGCAGCCAGTCGCGGTTGAGCATCTCGATCAGGAAGCGGCCGCCGGGCTGCAGCGCGCGCGCGATGCCGGCGAGCACCTGCTCGTTCTCGTCGTCGTCGTAGTAGCCGAACGACGTGAAGAACGAGTACACGCTCGCGAACTCGCGGTCGAACGGCAGCGCGCGCATGTCGCCCTGGCGCCACTCGATCTGCGCGCCCGCGGCCCGCCCCTCTTCGGCGGCGATGTCGAGGTAGTGCGCGTTGAAGTCGAGTCCCGTCACGCGATGGCCGCGCAGCGCGAGCGCGATCGCGTGCCGGCCGTAGCCGCACGCGAGGTCGAGCACGGCGCCGCCTCGCGGCACCTCGAGCGCCTGCTCGATGAAGTCCACCTCGGCGGCGGTGCGCTCGGGCGTGAAGGTCGGCCGGTAGATGCGCAGGTAGTCGTCGTCGAAGAAGGCAACCGGCCATTCGTGCTGCATGGTGTCGAAGCTCCTGGAGATCGGGAGGACTGCGCGGCCGGGCGCGGCGCACCGGCGCGGAACGAGGGGCGACATTGTAGCCGCTGGGCGCGCCGCCGGTCACCGGGACTCGCGTCCCGCGCCGGGGGATTTCGCCCGGTGGTGGCGAACGGCGCGGCCGCCGCCCTCAGCGCCGCATGAGCCAGCCCTCCAGCATCGCGCGCGCGGCCGCCTTGCCGGGAATGTCGCGCGCCTTCTTCATGGCGTCGAGGTCCTGCTGCTGCGCCGGCCGGTAGATCGGCGTGCCCACGCACGCGGGACAGCCGTCGCCGCACGGGCAGCCGACGAGGTGCGCGTGCGCCGCTTCGGCCAGCTCGTCGAGCCGCGCGTAGCCCTGCTCGGCGAAGCCCAGCCCTCCGGGATAGCGGTCGAACAGGAAGATCGCGGGACGCCCGAGGTTCGACGAGTCGATCATGCCGCCGAGATCCATGGGATCGCACATCGCCATGAGCGGCAGCAGCGTGACGAACAGGTTGCGCACGCCGTTCAGCCCTTCCCACGGATTGAGCCCCTCGCGCGCGAGCGCACCCCACGACTCCTGCCCGGGCGCGAACCAGAAGCCCGCGGTGTCGAGCGTGAGCCGCGGCAGTTCGAGCGGGTGGTAACCGATGGCGTCGAGCGAGCGGTACTGGATCTTCTTCATGGCGATCACCTGCCACGAGTACGTGACCTCGCCGAAGCGCAGGCTCTCGCCGCGCCAGTCGCGCCGCTGCAGCTCGCCGCGCACGCGGATGTTCGTGTCGAGCACGGGCTGCGTGTAATAGTCCACCTCGCGCGGCTCGACCGAGGCGATCTTCTTCTCGAGGTCGAGCGCGCTCACCCACCAGCTCTCGCCCTCGTGCAGGTAGATCGCGCCCGGGTACACCAGCTCGAGCCCGCTGATCGCGTCCACGGTGCCGATCACCTTGTGGCCGTTCGAGGTGTCCTGGATCGTGTAGGTGTCGTCGCTCATCGCGCGCAGCGACACCTTCGCGCCCGGGAAGTCGGTCTTCGCCCAGTACGAGCGGTCGTCGATCGTGTGCGTCTCGCCCGCGTCCTCGAGCGCGGCGAGCACCGCGGAGGTCTGGGGACCGAACGCCGCCTCGTCGTCGGGCGAGAGCGGCAGCTCGTACGCCGCGCACGCGAGCTGCTGCGCGAGGATGTACGGGTTGTGCGGATCCACGCACGCCGCCTCGGGCGAGCGCCCGAAGAAGTAGTCGGGCTTGCGCATGAGGTACTGGTCCACGGTGTCGTTGTACGCGACGAGCACGACGACGCTCTCCGAGCCGCTGCGCCCGGCGCGCCCGGCCTGCTGCCAGATGCTCGCGAGCGTCGGCGCCGCGCCGATCAGCACGGCGGCGTCGAGCCCGCCCACGTCGATGCCCAGCTCGAGCGCGTTCGTGCTCACGACGCCGCGCAGCTCGCCGCTGAAGAGCGCGCGCTCGATCGCGCGGCGCTCCTCGGGCAGGTAGCCGCCGCGGTACGGGCGGATGCGCTCGGCGAGCGGCGGCACGCCGTCGGCGTCGCCCGGCAGCGCGCGGCCCTTGCGCTTCTCGCGCCACGCGCCGCGCTCGAGCTGTTCGCGCGTGTAGCGGTAGACGAGCTCGGCGGACACGCGCGACTTGGTGAACGTGATCACCTGCGCACCGCGCTCCATGAGCCCGGCCATGATCTGGCAGCCCTCGACGTTCGAGCTGCGGCGCTCGACCATCGTGTCGTCGCGATACGGCGGGTTCCAGAACACGAAGTGCTTCGCGCCGCGCGGCGAGCCGTCGTCGTCCACGACCGCCACGTCGCGCCCCGTGAGCAGCCCGGCCAGTTCGCCCGGGTTGCGGATCGTGGCGCTGCAGAGCACGTAGCGAAACTCGCCGCCGTAGTGCCGCACGATGCGCTCGAGCCGGCGCAGCACGTTCGACACGTGGCTGCCGAAGATGCCGCGGTACGCGTGCATCTCGTCGATCACCACGTAGCGCAGGTTGCGCAGGAACCGCGCCCAGCGCGCGTGCTGCGGCAGGATGCCCGCGTGCAGCATGTCGGGATTGCTGAGGATCACGTTCGCGCTCTCGCGCAGCTTGCGGCGCGTGCCGGTCGCGGTGTCGCCGTCGTACACGCCCGCCACCAGCGTGCGCGTCGCGTCGAGGTCGCCGGCCGCGAGGCGCGAGAGACTCTTGAGCTGGTCCTGTGCGAGCGCCTTGGTCGGGAACAGGTAGAGCGCGGTCGCGTCGGGTTCCTCGAGCAGCTTCTCGAGCGTCGGCAGGTGGAAGCACAGGCTCTTGCCGCTCGCCGTGCCCGTCACGACGACCGTGTCGCGCCCCGCGCGCAGCGCCTCGACCGAACGCACCTGGTGCGTGTAGAGCCGCTCGATGCCCTGCGCGCCGAGAGCGTTGCGCAGCGACACGGGCAGCGGCGGCAGCAGCTCTCCGAAGCGCGCCTCGCGCGCGGGGAGCGTGCGCCACTCGGCCAGCGCGCCCTCGTTCTCGGGGCGCGACGCCCAGTCCTCGAGCCAGCGGGAGAGCGGGCCGCGTGGCGTTTCCTCGCCGTTCAGGAAGCTCGTGGGTTTCGCCTGCATGACGCCCTCCTGCTCCTCTCCACCGTGGGTCCGCGCCGCGGTTCCGGACGTCGCGGCGCGTGAGTTCCCGCGCTACTGCACAGGCGGGCAGTATCGCGATGCGGCCGGGGCGAGTCCAGAGAAACCTCGTGCGCTCTTCCGGCGGGGCCGCCGGCCGCTCCTCGGGCCGGAGCGCGGCCCTACTCGACCGCGCGCGTCGTGGGCTCGAAGCCCGCGATCACCCAGAGGCCGTCGCGCGACTCGAACGTCACGCGGAAGGCGTCCTTCTGGCCGCGGAAGAACACCATCTCGATCGCGCTCTCGTCGGTCGCCGGCGCCACGCGCCAGCGGCCCTTCGCGCTCAGGTGCCATTCGAACCGGCGCGCGAAGTCGATGAGCGACGGGTCCACGACCTGCTCGCTCGCCGCGGCGCGATCGTTCGCCACGAGCGCGGCGATGAACGCCGTGAACGTGCTGTAGGGCGACGGCACCGGATGCACGCCGATGCGCACGAAGCCCTCCGGTCCCCACGCGAAGCGCCGCTCCTGGAACACGTGCGGGCACGTGGCGCACTCGTCGAAGTACGGCGTCGAGCGGAACGTGCGCGTGGTGAGTTCGGTCGTCGTGTCCTCACCCGCGAACTCGCCGGTGCCGACGCCGCCGAGCGAGTCCGCGCCCAGCGTCTGCGCGAGATCCCAGCGCCCGCCGTCGGCGCGCCGCCACACGGTGAGCTGCGGCTGGCCGCCCGCGCCCACGCGGCGGCTCCACAGCACCGCGACCTGCGAGGAATCGGTCGGCTCGGACGATTCGGTCATGCCGCGCACCGCGACGCCGGACAGTTGCCAGCCGCGCGTCTCGAGCGCCTGCGCGCGCACCGCGCCGTCCTCGCGCCAGAACAGCCACGGCCACGAGTCCCCTTCGCCGCGCATGCGCGAGAACAGGTTCACCACGGTGGCGCGGTCGTCGCCGGTGACTTCGGCGCCGATGCCGAGCGAGTCCAGCACGCCGCGCGCGCGCTCGGGCCACGGCGCGTTCGGCCGCGCCTCGAGCGCCTCGCGCGTGACGAGCGCGCTCGCGGTGGCCGCGGCCGCG
>JBGANH010000117.1:0-12860 GCA_044222365.1 Candidatus Eiseniibacteriota bacterium | reverse complement strand
CGGGCTGGAAGCCCTCCGGCGACACGCCCGTGGCGATCGTCCGGTCGGGCCGCGCCGAAACCCGGCTCGTCCCCGTCTCGCACATCCCCGAGGACCTGCTCGCGCGGATCGTGGGCGAACACATGCTCGAAGGCCATCTCGCGTGGATGGAGCCGCACGGGCACGAGCACGCGGAGCCACACGAGCACTGAGTTTCGCAATACGCATCGCCGCCGCGGGTACGGGGCAAATTGCCCGGCCCCGCGGCGGCGATTCGTTTGGTCCGGCGGGACGCACGCCACTACTATTGAGGGCGCACATTCCCCCGCATCGCCCCACCGACCGCATCTCGGAAAGACAACATGCTCAAATCCATCGCGCTCGCGCTCCTCGCCCTGGCGCTCCTCGTCGCACCGGCGTCCGCCCAGAAGAAGGCTCTGTTCGACAACACCAAGGCCGAGCAGGCGGGCAACGCCGACTGGATCATCGACGACACCTTCCCGGTGCCGAGCCCGGCGCAGTCGGGCATCACGCCGACCTCGCCCGAGTCGTATTGGACGGGCGGCATCTCGGCCTTCGGCGTCGCGCTCGTGAAGCGCGGCTACACCGTGCACACGCTCGCGTCGCCTTACGGCATCACGTACCAGAACGCGGGCAACCAGTACGACCTGTCGAACTACGACCTGTTCGTGATCCCGGAGCCGAACATCCGGTTCTCGTCGGCGGAGTCGCTCGCGATCTTCAACTTCGTGCGCGACGGCGGCGGGCTGATCCTGATCGTGGATCACGGGCAGTCCGACCGGAACAACGACGGCTTCGACTCCCCGCAGATCGCGAACCTGCTGGACGCCCAGAAGCTCTGGGGCATCCGCTCGCAGGTCTTCGGCGAGACGAACAACAACATCGTGCAGACCAGCACGAACGTGAACACGTCGCCTTCGGACTCGATCATCACGGGTCCGTGGGGCAACGCCACCGGCATCGCGTTCCACAACGGCACCACGTTCACGCTCTTCCCCGCGATCAATCCCACGGTCACCGGCGACGTCTGGATGACGGGCATGGCGCAGGGCAGCCTCTCGAACGCGATGGTGGCGCACTCGGTCTACGGCAACGGCCGTGTCGTGTACGTCGGCGACAGTTCGCCCGTGGATGACGGTACCGCGACGCCGGGCAACACGGTGTACACCGGCTGGACCGAGCTCGCCGGTGCGAAGGCCGACAGCGCGATCTTCCTGAACGCCGCGCAGTGGGCGACGCGCCGAGGGGCGGTCGTGCCCGGCGACGTCACGGCCCCGGTGGTCACGGTCACGTCGCCGAACGGCGGCGAGGCGTGGAAGGCGGGTTCGACGCACGCGATCACGTGGACCGCGACGGACGACGTGGGCGTCGTCGCGGTGGACATCGCCTACTCGAGCGACGGCGGCGTCAACTTCACGAACACGATCGCCACGGGGCTCTCGAACACCGGCACGTACAACTGGGCGGTGCCGAACGCTCCGGGCACCTCGCTGCGCATGCGCGTGACCGCCCGCGACGCGGCGTTCAACTCCGGCCAGGACGCCAGCGACGCGAACTTCACGATCGACCGCTGGAGCATCGTCGCCAGCGCGGGCGCCGGCGGCACGATCACGCCGAGCGGCACGATCCTGCAGGCCGAAGGCTCCAGCCGCACCTTCACGATCGCGCCTTCGACGAACTACGCGATCTCCGCCGTCGTCGTGGACGGCGCGTCGGTCGGCACTCCGGCGAGCTACACCTTCAGCGCGATCAACGCGAACCACACGATCGCCGCGTCGTTCGCGCCGATCACGTGGACGATCACGGCCACCGCCGGTGCGCTGGGCGCGATCGCGCCTTCGGGAGCGGTGGTCGTGAACCAGTCCGCCTCGCAGGCGTTCACGCTCACGCCGCAGACCGGCGCGCACGTCTCGGACGTGCTCGTGGACGGCGTCTCGGTCGGAGCGGTCACCGGCTACACGTTCACGAACGTCGTCGCGGCCCACACGATCGCGGCGAGCTTCGAAGCCGACCAGCTCGCGCTCGCCGTTTCGCACACGGGCACGGGCTCGGTCGTGAAGTCGCCCGACCTCGCGAGCTACGCCTACGGCACGGCCGTCACGGTCACCGCGACGCCGGGTTCGGGCTGGGCGTTCGACGGCTGGACGGGCGACACGACGACGACCGGCAATCCGCTGGCGCTGACCGTGGTCGCCGCGCGCGCGTACGTCGCGCACTTCGTGGACGTCGCCCCGCCCTCGATCCAGCTCACGCTGCCCATGGGTGGCGAAACCTGGGACATGGGTTCGCCCGCGCTGATCCAGTGGACCGCGACCGACAACGCGGGCGTGGACTCGGTGGACATCGACTTCTCGTTCAGCGGCGCGGCCGGTCCGTGGTACGGCATCGCGCACGGGCTCACCAACACGGGCTCCTACTCCTGGAACGTGCAGCCGCCCATGACGCAGGAAGGCTTCGTGCGCGTCACCGCGCGTGACGCCGCGGGCAACGCCGGCAGCGACACGCTGCTCACGCCCGTCACGGTGCGTGACCCGAGCACGGACGACGTCGAGGACGGCCCGCTCGTCTTCGCGCTCGCCCGCCCGACGCCGAACCCGTCCACCGGCTTCGCGCTGCTGTCGTTCTCGCTCGCGCAGTCCGGCCCGGCCCGCGTCGAGGTGCTGGACGCGAGCGGCCGCCGCATCGCGCACACGGAAGGCGAGTTCGCCGCCGGCCGCCACGGCTGGCGTTGGGACGGTCGGCTCGCGGACGGCTCGCGCGCACGCGCGGGGCTCTACTTCGTGCGCTTGACCTCGGGCACGCTCACGCGCACGCAGCGCCTCGTCCGGCTCGACTGATCGCCGCTCACCGCTTCCGCGTTTCCGCGCCGCGCCTCCGTCACGGGGGGCGCGGCGCGGCGTCCGCGGCGGTCACGCTCTTCGGATCGGACGGCCGCACGATCAGGCGCTGGATCCAGCCCATGCGCTCGATCGTCGCGCGGTGCCCGGGCACCCGCGCGAGCGCCGACTCGTAGGCCGAGAGCGCGTCGAGCGGCGAACCGAGCACTTCGTACTGGGTGCCGCGCCAGCGCCGGATGTTCGCCCATTCCTCGTCCGTGCGCGCGACCGCTTCGGCCGAATCGAGCAGCGCGAACGCGTGGCGCTCGAACTCGATCCGGTCGAGGCTCGTGCGCGTGGCCGAGCGACCCGGCCAGCGCTGGGTCGCGTCCTGCGCGTAGTTGTGCCACGCGAGCGCCTCGTTGAGCAGCAGCTGCGCGTTGCCGGGCTCGGCGACGTTCGCCGCATGCGCCCATGCGAGCGCGCGGTCCCACTGGTGCGCCTCGAAGTGCGTGCGCACGCTGTCGAGCCTCTGCGCGCTCGTCAGGCCCGCGCTCGCCGACGCGGGCACGTCCGCCGTGCCGTCCTGCGGACCGCGGCCGCGCCAGAAGAACGCGAACGCGGCGCCGAGCACCGCGACGGCCACGGCGGCGCCCAGCCGGACGGGAAGGCGCGCGCTCGGGGCGGACGGCCCGCGCTTGCGCGGCGCGCGTTCGGGCGACTTCTCGCGTGCGCTCACGGCGCCTCCTTCACGAACAGCGTGACGCCGGTCGCGGTCGCCGGGCACGCGACCCAGCGCGCGTCGGCCGGATCGGCGGTGCCGCCTTCGGCGCGGACGAGCGTGAAGCCGTCGGGGACGCGCACGCGCACGGGCGCGCCGGCCGAGCGCGCCGAGCCACTGCCGGCCCACTTCGCCTCGAAGCGACCGGCGGCCGGGCGCGAGAGCGACAGGTCGAGCACGCCGAAGCGCGTCGGCGCGCCGCGCAGGTGCGTGCCCGCCCACCAGGCGGCGTCCGCGCCCGCGGCGATCTCGAGCGATCCGCGCACGTCCAGCACCACGATGTCGCGCAGCAGCTCGACGAACTGCGCGGCGGCGGTGCCGTGCGGCGGCAGGTTGCCGCCGAAGCCGCGACCGGAGCGCGAGAAGATCTCCGCCTGCCCGAGCGTCGCACTCGAGTGCGCGAGCAGATCGGCGAGTGAAGCACGTGCGTCGGCCGGGCGGCCGGCGAGCAGCGCCCAGACCGCGAGGTCGGTGCCGAGGTAGCTGTGCAGCGAGTCGGCGGGTCCGTACGAGACCATGTGCAGCCCGGAGCGCGCCCACAGCCGCCGCGCGAGCGCGGCGAGACGCGGGTCGCCCGGTGCGAGCACGCGCGTCGGGAAACCCACGTAGCAGTTGCCCCAGTCACGCCCGCCCTCGCCCCACGAGGGCGGCACGTCGGCGTGGGCTTCGCGTTCCAGTGCGGCACCGAATGCGGCACGGTGCGAGGCGGCTTCGGCGCGCGCGGCCTCGCTCGCGGAGGCGTCGCCGGCTCGCGCCCATGAGGGTAGCGAGCAGCACCTGCCCCGCGATCGCCCGCGTCGTTGCCGACGAGCGCCGCGCCTGCGAGTTCGGCGTCGCGCGGGTCGCCGAAGGGCAGCAGGTCCGGCCAGTCCACGCGCATCTTGCCCGCGAGCGTGCGCGAACGATCCCGCTGCAGCCGCAGCCACTGCGCCGCCGCGCACGGCGGCCGCGAGGTAGCGCTTCGCCCAGGCCGGATCGGGCGGCAACGCCGCCGCCTGCTCGAACGCCCACAGAGCCTGACCGGTGCCGTCGAGCTGGCCGGGCTGCGACACGAGCGCCCCGCTCGGCAGCTGGTAACGCGTGAAGGTGAGCGCGTCGGCGCGCGCGAGTTCGCCCTGCCCCGCGAGCGCGAGCGCGCGCACGACGCGTGCGCCGTCGCGCAGCCACGTGTCCCGGTACTGGAACGGATTGCCGAGCGGCACCCAGCCGCCGGCCGAGCGTTCGTGTCCCTGCAGAAGCGTGACGAGCGCTGCGCGCCACGCCATGTTGACGAGCGTGTCGGGCGTCTCGAATACCGCGCCGCGCCCGAGCCAGTCGCGCCACAGCGTGCGCGTGCGCGCAGTGTGGTCGTCGTGACGCAGCTTCTTCGCGATGCGGTCGGCTTCCGCCGGCGGCAGCGGCCGGTCGGCGAGCCAGCATTCGAACGACGGGGCCACCGGCCGCCGACTCGGCGCCGAGGCGGACGTCCGAGCCGTCACCGCCCCGCACACGCCACGCCTTCGCGTCGGTGAGACCGCCGAGCACGAGGCCCTCGCGCGTCGCGCGCCGTTCTCCCAAGTCCACGCGGCGCCGGGCGCCGGCACGGCGTCCCACGGCCGCCAGTGCGGACCGGAGAGTTCGTCACGGACGCGCAGGCTCAGACCGCCATGGGGCGCGCCTCCGGCACGCGAGCACAGCGTCACGCGCACGCTCGCGACCAGCAGCGTGTCGGTGATGCCGGGCATCGGTGCCACCGCGGCCTCGAAGTGCGCCGAATCCGTCGCGGTGACGAGCCACCAGTGCGCGATCGGGACGCCGTCGGCCTCGAAGTAGACGGGTGACGTCGTCGAGGCGTCCGCGCCCTCGAGCGACCATGCGAACGCCGCGTCACCGCGCCGAGCTGGCTGCCGTGCCCGGCCTGGAACGCGCGGCGGAAACCCGGGAAGCCCAGCGCGGCGATCGAGTGCGCGTAGCCTTCCGGCAGTACGGCGACGGTCGCGGCGGGCACCGCCGCGGTGGGAGCAGTACGCAGCCGGAGAGCGCGGCGAGCAGCGGGAGCGAAATCGCGCCGAAGCGCGCGGTGCGGGACGGGAACATGGCGCGCGATACTAACGGCCGGAACAGCGCCGCGAGCCGCGGCCAGCGCACGAACGGGCGCCGGAGCACGAAAAGCTCGGCGCCCGTCGTTCGCTTCTGATGCGCTACTTGAGGTTCGCGAGCGAGTACATGCGCTCGACGTTGCTCTGCACCCAGCCCTTCAGGTTCTCGATGTCCTGCTCGCGACCGGGCTTCGGCTTCACTTCGCCGGTCACCTTGTCGCGCGCGCTGCGAGGTGCGCAGAGCCGCTGCATCGCGAGGAAGTCCACGACGTCCAGGCGCTCCGCAGCCTCGAGCGAAACAGTCCTTCACCGAGCCACCCTTGCCGCGTTCCCATGAAGGCCGGGAACACGCCGCTGCGGGCGCTAGGAGCGCCAGCTCGACGGTCTGCCCGTCCTCGAACTTCCAGCCGCTGATGCAGGGCGCCGGCACGAAGATCACCGCCGTGCCCTCGACCTCCAGCGACCGCTCGACGGCCTTCACGAACATCTTGCCGTGCGCCGGCGACAGCTGCGCGACCATGCCCGCTCCCGCCGCGATGGCGAGATGGATGTAGTCGAGCGGCGGGTTCATGTTGCCGGGCGCGCCTTCGGCGGGCGTGGTGCTCGTGTCCGCGTAGGGCATCGTGGCCGGGCTGTACTGGAATCCCGTGTTCGCGAAGATCTCGTTCACGAGAATGACGATCGTGACGCGGGCACGCCGGTGGATCGTGTGCAGCAGCGTGCGCAGGCCGATCGCGAACGCGCCGCCGTCGCCGCCGGTGCTGATGATCTGCACGGGACGGTCGAGCGCGCCGCGGTCCGTGAGCGCGTCGGCCACGTCACGCGTCGCTTCCGCGAGCGTGGGCGCCGACTCGAACACGTTGTGCAGGATCGAGAAACTCTTGCCGAAGTCGTCCGACGATTCGTCGCCACGTCCCCACGCCACGACGTTCGGGAACGCGAGCGTGGACACCTCGGCGCACGACGTGCCGATCGTGAAGATCGTCTTGACGCCGTTGTCGGTGACGCGCCCGATGTTCTGGAACGCGACGGACTCCATGCAGCCGGGGCACAGCGTCGAGCCGGCCCGGAAGCAGCTCTCCTTGGTCGCGATTTCCTTGAAGCTGCTCATAGCCGGGCTCCTTCGTGGAAGACCATGTAGGGCTGGCGCGGCGCCGTCGTGAGCGCGTCCTTCGCCTCGTCCAGCATCGCTTCCCAGGTGCCCTCGGAGACGTCCGCGCCGCCCATGCCGGCGAACGCACTGACGATCCGCGGCTGCGGCTCGATGCCCGACAGCGCATCCGCGACGTCGAGCGTGAGGTGACCGCGGCCGGAGTGATGCGCCTGGTTCACGACGAGCACGACCTTCGCGCGCTGCAGCTTCTCGCGGTACGCGTCGCGCGGGAACGGATTGAGCAGCCGCAGGGCGAGCCCCGAGACGCTCACGTTGTTCTTCTTCGCCCACGCCTCGCGCACGGACTCGAACGTACCGTAGTCCGGCCCCATGCCGACGACGGCGATGTCCACCGGACCGTTCTCCGGCCACGCGGTTTCGTCGAAGAAACGCAGGCCGGGACGGCCGAACGTCTTCTCGAAGTCCGCGCCGATCTGCGGAAGGATGTCGAGCACGCGCTCGATGCGCCGCTTCTGGTTGATCTTGAAGCCCTGGAAATGGCGCGACGTGACGCAGTTGCCCATCGCCGTGTCGCCGTTGATCGTGCCCGGAAGGTGGCAGGGCTGCAGCCAGCGATCCTGGAACTCGTGCACGGCCGTGTCGGCCTCGACGATGAACCGCGCGTTGCGGTGACTGTCCTTGATGCCGTAGTAGCCCGGCATCGTCGGCGTCATGATCTCGGGGTGCATGCCGAGGCAGGGCGCCTGCAGCACGGTGTCGTAGATCTGCTGCTTGCCGCGCGCGCAGATCTGGATGAAGCCGTCGTCACGGTGCGCCATCGCGTCGGAGGGATCGCCCTCGATGCACAGCGGGAAGTTCGCCGTCGCGCGGTACACGTTGATGATCATCACGTTGCCGAGGCCGGAGGCGCCCAGCGAGCGCGTGGTCTCGGTCATGTGGTCGAGGCCCACCGAGCTGGTGGCCGTGGCCACGATCAGGTCGCGGCAGGCCGCGCCGGCGCCGACCATGTAGTCGGCCACGGCGTGCTCGGCTTCGAGCAGCTTCACGCGCTTCGGCGTGCCCTTCTGCGCGCCGACCTTGGCCGCCACGGTCTCGATCCACTTGGTGGACGGCGTGATCGGGAAGCCGGGATAGATGAGCGCGCGCCACATCTGCAGCGTGGCGAGCGCGGCGGCGGTGTTGCCGTCGGCCGTCACGGCCTCGCGTTCCGTGTAGAACGGGATGTGCGCCGCCCGGACGGCCGCCAGGTCCACGATGCCCTCGTAGCGTTCGCCCGAGGGCGTGCTCACGTGGGGCGTGGGTTCCAGCGTGGCTGGAGTCGGGTTCACGAGCGCACCTCCTGTTCGGATTCCACCCACTGCTCCTCGTACTTGCCTTCCTTGAACAGCTCCTCCGGGCAGACGGCGATGCACTCGCCGCACAGCTTGCAGAACGCGCTCACGTCGGCGCCGGTCACGCGCACGCCCCGCTCGGCGTCGGGATGGAACTGGATGATGCCCTCGGGGCAGTTCGTGATGCAGTGCGAGCAGCCCGTGCACGCGCCGTTCGGATCCTCGAACAGGAGCCGGAAGCCGCTGCGCGCGAACGAGGCGGTCTTGTTGTTCTGCGACAGCCGCAGGCGCGTCTGGGCGCCGATCGGCAGTTCGCCGTAGCCCTCGAAGCGCGTGGTCGAGTGGTCGCCGGGGCGCGCCTCGTCGAACTCGCCGATGCGGATCGCTTCCTTCGTGGCGTACAACGCCTCGCGGTTGCGCTCCAGCAGCAGCTCGGGGATGCGGCGCTTCTTGAGCTGCGCCAGGAACTGGCCGACCACGTCGTCCATCGACAGTCCGCCGATGGCCTCCGTCATGGCCACGTAGGCGGACACGTTGCCGATGGCGTGCTTCAGGTGCTTCGTGCCGATGTCGTCGCCCGGCACGGTGAGGACGCGGCCCGACAGGTGGAAGTGCTTCGCGCACTCCTCAGGGGTGCGACGCGTGTTGATGACGAACGTGCCGCCGTGCGGAACGCCGTCGGCGAAGTCCGCCGAGCGGGCCGCGGCCTCGTCCATGAGCAGCGTGACGACCGGCCGGGTGACCTCGCAGGCCACGTCGATCGGCTTCGCGCTGACGCGCAGGAACGAGCGGATGTTGGCGCCACGCCGTGCGGAGCTGAAGAACGGCCACTCCTGCACGTGGATTTGCGGATTCGAGGAGAACAGGGCGGCCAGGCTCTGGAAGGCGAGCACGAGCCCGCCACCGGCCTTGCCATCTCCTCGGAGCTCGAGCACCGATTGCTCGAGAATGTCGCGGGGGTTGAGGACTCTCACGACGCGCTCACTTTCGCCACAGGATGGCTTTGCCGGGACAGTCCGTCATGATCTGCTGAACTTTTGGCATGTAGGACTCGTCCAGCGCGGTGTTGTAGACCTCCGCGACCTCCTCGCCCTCCACCTTCCGGAAGGCCTGCGGAACGGCCTTCATGCAGTCACCGCATTCCGTGCAAAGGTCTTGATCGACAAAGAACTCCGGCAGCTGGCCCATCACACCCTCCGTGTCGGTAATGTCCGAACTTCCTCTCGAGGCGGCTCTCGCCGCCGATCACGGGCGTTCCCCTCGCATAACCTATGCTAACGACGGAACCCACCGCGCTTTCGTGAGGCCGCGAGGTGGGTTCGATCCGCTTTCCCGACACGGAGCGTCCCGATGGCCCGCCCGCAGAAGCCACTTGTCCACACGTTGCTCCCCGAATCCGCCGCTCGGGCACCGTTCTCCCGGCGGCGATTTCTTCTGAGTCTCGGGCTGCTCGCCGGCGCCGCCGTGGCGCTGCCCGCCGCCTCCCGACTCGTGCACCGGGGATCGTCCCGGCTCGAGCAGTCGCGCACGGGGCTCGGCACCTGGATTCGCATCGAGGTGCGCGGCATCGACGAAGCGCGCGGCGAGCGCGCGATCCGCCGCGCGTTCGAAGCGATCGACCGCGTGGACGCGCAGATGAGCGTGCACCGTCGCGACAGCGAGCTCGCGCGCGTGAACGCCGCCGCGGGCGTGGGCGCGATGGCCGTGAGCCCGGCGCTGCTCGACGTGGTCGAGCGTGCGCGGCGCGACGCGATCGAGACCGCCGGCGTGCACGACCCGACCGTGCTGCCGCTGATGCGGCTGTACGGCTTCTACGAATCGGGCCGCACGCACCTGCCCACCGATCGCGAGCTGGCGCGCGCGCTCGCGCTGATGGGCCCCGACAAGATCGAGATCGATCGCGCGGCGGGCACGCTGGGCCTGACCACCCCCGGCGCGGCGCTCGACCTGGGATCGATCGGCAAGGGCTGGGCGATCGACCGCGCCGTCGACGCGCTGCGGGCCGAGGGCGTGCGGTCGGCGCTCGTGGACGTGGGCCGCAACGTGTACGGGCTCGGCACGCCCGACGAGAAGTCCGACGGCTGGCGCGTGGGCGTGCTGCACCCGGCGACCGGTCGCGTCGACCGCGTGTTCACGCTGTGCGACGCGGCGGTGGCCACGAGCGGCAACTACGAACAGTCGCGCACGCTCGACGGCGTGCACGTGGGGCACCTGATGAACGCCCAGCTCGGGCGGCCGGTGAACCCGCACCTGAGCGCCACCGTGCTCGCGAGCAGCGGCCTGGCATCCGACGAGAACGCTTCGAGGGCCTTCCTGCTGGGGCCGGGCAGCGTGAGCGGTCAGCCCGGCGTGCTGGACACGCACTTCATCGGATGACGCCATGAGCCAGGCATCCGCCGGTATGCACACGTTCGGCCGGGGCGGCATCCATCCCGGCCCGCACAAGGAAGCGACGTCCGGGCTCGAGATCGAGCGCCTGCCGATGCCGTCCGAAGTGGCGCTGCCGCTGCTGCAGCACCTGGGCGAGCCGTGCACGCCGATCGTGAAGAAGCAGGAGAAGGTGCGCCGCGGCCAGAAGATCGCCGACGGCGGCGCCACGGGCGTTCCGTTGTACGCCACGATCAGCGGCAAGGTGAAGCCGATCGACAAGCGCCCCCACCCCACGATGGGCGTGGCGATGGCGATCACGATCGTCGCCGCGACCGAGCCCGAACCCGAGATCGAGTTCCCCGAGGACCCCGACTGGCGCACCGTCGACCGCGCCGAGGCGATCTCGCGCATCCGCGAGGCCGGCATCGTGGGCCTGGGCGGCGCCGCGTTCCCGACGTGGCGCAAGCTCGAGTTCGCCGCGCAGTCCAAGGTGGACACGCTGGTGATGAACGGCGCCGAGTGCGAGCCGTACCTGACGTCCGACTACCGCATGATGCTCGCCTACCCCACCGAGATCGTGGAAGGCGCGCGCATCATGGGTCAGCTCGTGGGCGCGAAGCAGGTGCGCTTCGGCGTCGAGTCCGACAAGCCCGACGCGATGGAGGCGCTGCGCCGCGCGATCGACGCGGTGCGCCTGACCGCGGACCAGATGGACGTGGTCCCGTGCCTCGCGCGCTACCCGCAGGGCGCCGAGCGACAGCTCGTGTACGCGGTGACGGGACGCAACATGCCGGCGCGCTCGCTGCCGTCGGCGGTGGGCGTGCTCGTGCAGAACGTGGCCACCGCGCACGCCGTGTACGAGGCCGTGCGCTTCCGGAAGCCGCTGCTCGACCGGATCATGACCGTGACCGGCCCGGGCGTGAAGCAGCCCAAGAACGTGCTCGCGCCGCTCGGCACGCTGCTCAGCGACGTCGTCGCGTTCTGCGGCGGGCTCGAGGACGGCACCACGCGCATGGTGGCCGGCGGCCCGATGATGGGCCGCGCGCTGCCGCGCCTCGACGTGCCGCTGATCAAGGGGATGAACGGCCTCGTGCTGCTGACCGGACGCGGTCCGCTCGAGGACGGCTTCGGCCCGTGCATCCACTGCAACCGCTGCCTGGACGCGTGCCCGCTCGGACTGGAACCCGACCAGGTTTCGATCCGCGTGGAACTCGGTCGCACGCTCGACACCGAACCCTACGGCGCGCTCGACTGCTACGAATGCGGCTGCTGCAGCTACGTGTGCCCGTCCAGTCGTCCGCTCGTGCAGTTCATGCAGGTGGCCAAGGGTGCGCTGCGGCGCACCGCCGACACGAGGGCCAAGTCGTGAGCGACTCCCAGCAGTTCGTGATCACGCCCGGGCCGCATCTCCACGTCGAGGAGAGCACGTCCCGGATCATGTGGTGGGTGAACGGCTCGCTCGCGCCCGCGGCGCTTTGGGGCGCGTTCGTGTTCGGACCGAAGGCGCTCGCGGTGATCGTGGCGTCCATCGCCGGCGCGGTCGGCATGGAATGGCTCGCGAATCGGCTGCTCGGCCGGCGGCCCACGCTGAGCGACGGCAGCGCCGTGTGCACGGGGCTGCTGATGGCGCTCACGCTGCCGCCGCAGCTGCCGTGGTGGGCCGCGTTCCTCGGCGGCCTGTTCGCGATCGGGCTCGGCAAGATGATCTTCGGCGGGCTCGGCTTCAATCTCTTCAACCCGGCGCTGCTCGGGCGGGCGTTCCTGATGGCGTCCTTCCCCGTGGCGATGACGTCGGGCTGGGTGTCGCCGCGGCCGTGGTTCACGCAGGGCCTCGACGCCGTCACCACCGCCACGCCGCTCGCCGTGCTCAAGGAACGCGGGCTCGTGGAGGCGATGAAGGTGCTCACGAGCCCGGCGGGCGCGTGGAACGGGCTGCTGCTCGGCTTCCGCCCCGGGTCGATCGGCGAAGTGAGCATGGTGCTGATCGCGCTCGGCGCCGCCGTGCTGCTGGCGCGGCGCATCATCCACCTGACGATCCCGCTGTCGGTGATCGCCGGCACCGCGCTCAGCACCGCGCTCTCGGGCGCGCCGCTGCTGCACGTGATGAGCGGCGGCCTGTGGCTGGGTGCGTTCTACATGGCCACCGACTACGTCACGTCGCCGAGCACGCGCCCCGGGCAGATCGCCTTCGGCCTGCTCGTGGGCGTGCTGACCGGGCTCATCCGCCTGTACGGCGGTTACCCCGAGGGCATCTGCTACGCGATCCTGCTCGCGAACGCGATGGTGCCCGCGTTCAACCTCTGGTTCCGCCCGGTGCGCACCGCGGCGCGCGTGGGGACGCCGTCATGAGACCCGACGACCTGGTGTTCC
>JBGANH010000116.1:0-13709 GCA_044222365.1 Candidatus Eiseniibacteriota bacterium | reverse complement strand
GAAGCTGCGCGACGCCGTCGGCCACCTCGTGCAGAACGGCAGCCGTTTCACGCCCGACGGCGGGCAGGTGCTCGTCTGGGCGCACGCCGACGAGAACCACACCTACGTCGAGGTGCGCGACACGGGCGTCGGCATTCCCGCGCACCGGCTCGAGCAGCTGCTCGAGCGCCAGTCGCCGGTCCGCGATTCGGCGCATCACCACTCGTCGCACACGCTCGAATTCAACTCGGGCGGGCTCGGGCTCGGACTCTCGATCGCGCGCGGGATCGCGCGTGCGCACGGCGGCTGGCTGCGCGCCGAGAGCCGCGAAGCCCAGGGCAGCACGTTCACCCTCGTCCTGCCCGGCGCGCTTCGCCCGGGCGCG
Source organism: Candidatus Eiseniibacteriota bacterium (assembly GCA_044222365.1). Taxonomy (GTDB): domain Bacteria; phylum Eisenbacteria; class RBG-16-71-46; order RBG-16-71-46; family RBG-16-71-46; genus CAIXRL01. Next base: position 13,345 of record JBGANH010000116.1, on the reverse strand, counting down.
CTCGCCGCCTGACGGCAGGAGGCCTCATGCGTACGCACTCCGTTCTTCCGGCGCTCACCGCGCTCGTCCTGTCCGCCACCACGCTCGCCGGTGCCGCGTCCGCCGAGGACGCGCAGCGCCTGCACCTGCGCGGGCTGCTCGACCTCGCGGTCCACAACGACACGCACTCGGCCGAACTCGCGCGCTTCGACGCGCTCTCGTCCCCGCTCGAGTCGCAGCGCCTGCGGCTGTTCGCCGAAGGCAGCGCCTCGCCGCACATCGACGTCTTCACGCAGGTCGTCGTGTCGCAGGACGAGTTCTGGTTCGACGGCGCGTACGCGCTCGTCACGCCGTGGCGCGAGCGCGACCTGCACCTGATGGCGGGCAAGATCCCGGCGCCGATCGGCACGTGGGCGGCGCGCACCTACTCGAACAAGAACCCGCTCGTGACCTCGCCGCTCATGTACCAGCACCACACGTCCCTGCGCTGGGACGACACGCCACTGTCGCACGAGGCGCTGCTCGGCGCGGCCGGAGAAGGCCACGAGGGCGCGGACTACGGCGGTGGCTACGGCGCGCCCGGCATGCCGGTCGTGGACGACTACGGCTGGGACTTCGGCATCGTCGCGCTCGGCAGCGTCGCGCCGTTCGAGTTCTCGGCGGGCGTCACGAACAGCGCGCCGAGCTGGGCGTCACCGGGCAACGACGTCAACACGGGCAAGGCCGTGCTCGGGCGCGCAGGCGTGGTGCCCGCGGCCGGCTGGCGCCTCGGGGTCTCGGGCGCGTACGGCGCCTGAACTCGGGCAAAGCCGTGCTCGGCCGTGCGGGCGTCGTGCCCGCGGCCGGCTGGCGGCTCGGCGTCTCGGGCGCGTGGGGCGCGTACCTCGGCAACTGGGTGCGCTGGGCGCTACCCACCGGCAAGACCGAAGGCGACTACGTGCAATCGCTCGTCATGGGCGACCTCGCGTTCGAGCGCGGGCATCTCGAACTGCGGGCCGAGGGCTTCGCGAACCAGTGGGAAACGCCGTGGTGCGGCGCGTTGCGCAACCACGGCGGCTACCTCGAGGCGCGCTACGCGTTCGACAACGGCGTGTGGCTCGCCGCGCGCGGCGACGCGATGCGCTTTTCCGACCTGACCGCGGGCTCGCTCACGCGGCCGTGGGACGACGACGTGGACCGGTTCGAGACCGGCCTCGGTTACCGCATCGCGCGCGGCGCCGCGATCAAGGGCCAGTGGCAGCGCACGCGCTTGCAGGAATTCGGCGGACCGCAGACGTTCGACCTGTTCGTGACGCAGCTGAGCCTGGAGTTTTAGGAGCCTTTGCGGCCTCCGGCCGCTTCGGAGCGCGCCGGGCGGTTCGAGCTTCAGAACGCAGGGGCGTCGCGTCAGCGACGTCGCGCGCGCCACTCCTTCGCGAGCAGTCCCATCGCGATCGCGTCGCGCCGCTCGCCGTCGCGGAACACGTGCTCGCGGAAGACGCCCTCGCGCACGTAGCCCGCGCGCTCGTACGCCTGCACGGCGCGCTCGTTCATGTCGTAGACCATGAGCCAGAGCCGGTGCAGGTCGAGCCGCTCGAACGCGAGCACGCTGACCAGCTCCGTCGCTTCCGAACCGTAGCCCTTCCCCCACTCGGCCGGGTCGCCGATGAAGATCCCGAACTGGCCGTGGCGGTCGCGCCAGTCGATCCCGTGAATGCCCGTGACGCCGACGAGCGCGCCGTCCGAGCGCCGCGTGATGCCGAGCACGACGTCCTTCTCGCTCGCGTTCGCGCGCGTGACGAACTCGCGTTCGCTCTCGGCCGTGATCGGCCGCCACGCCTGCAGCGTGCGCGTCACCGCGGGGTCGTTGAGGAACGGGACGAGCGCGGGCGCGTCGGCCGGTTCGAGCGGGCGGAGCGCGACCTTGTCGCCCGAGAGGTACGGGGCATTCGCCATGCGGGCCTCCTTCGATCGGGTTCGGGAACGCCGGCAGTTTCGCACGGCGTGCCCTGCGGATGTAACGTGCGCGCCATGAAAGTCCGACCGCCACGCACCGACTACCGCCTCGCGCAGCTGACCGAGGCCGCCACGCCCGCCGAGCCGTTCGCCCTCTTCACGCGCTGGTTCTCGCGCATCCTGAAGGCCGGGGGCCCGGATCCGCACGCCTTCGCACTCGCGACCGCCGACCGCTCCGGTGCGCCCAGCGTGCGCATGATGCTGCTCAAGGAGTGGAGCGAAGCCGGTTTCGTGTTCGCGACCAACCAGCAGAGCCGCAAGGGCCGCGACATCGCCGCGACGGGCAAGGCGAGCATGCTCTTCTACTGGCCGGCGCTGCAGCGCCAGGTGCGCATCGAGGGCGCCATCGCGCCCGTCCCCGAGCGAGCGAGCGACGAATACTTCTCCGAGCGTCCGCGCGACGCGCAGCTCGGCGCGTGGGCCTCGCGGCAGAGCCGCGTGATCGCCGGCCGCGAAGTGCTCGCCGCCCGCCTGGAACGCGCCTCGAAGCGGTTCGAGGGCGGCACGGTCGAACGCCCGCCGTACTGGGGCGGCTACCGGCTCACGCCGAAGCGCATCGAGTTCTGGCAGGGCCGCGCGAGCCGTCTCCACGACCGCATCCTGTACACGAAGCGCGGGCGCGGCTGGACGAAGGCGCGGCTTTCGCCCTAGACGATCGCCGTCCGCCGCCGGTCCCGCATCACGACGGTTCGTCGCACCCGGGCGACCGTTCATCGGGACGGGCGTGGCGCGGAGGGCCGATCTGCCGTTTCCTGTGCGCATGAGCGATCCCTGCGTCACACCCCGCCGCGCGCCGCGCCCGCCACGCAACCTCCTCGCGTACTTTCTCGTCACGCCGCTGTGGGCGATTCCGTTCACGCTCTTCTTCGGTCTGCTCAACGGCAGCACGTGGGAGACGTACAAGCTGTCGTTCGCGGTCTCGCTCGTGTTCTCGTTCAGCATCCGCTACGCGCTGCTCGCGGCCGAGAAGTGGCTCGTGCCGAACGTCCTCAAGGCGTTCCACTCGCCGCATCCGCACTGGATCGTCGAGGGCGTCACCTACACGCTGTCGAGCATCCTCGGCTCGTACGTCGCCGCGCTCGCCGTCCAGATGTTCGTGTGGCCGCGCTTCCTGAACAGTTCGTCGGCCTGGGTCGCGACCGGGCTCTACTCGCTGCTTTTCGCGACGCTCTTCAGCGGTATCATCTACGCGCGCGTCTTCTACCGGCAGGCGATCGAGCGCGCGCAGCAGGTCGAACGCATCCGCGCCGAGCTCGCCCAGGCGGAACTGCGCGCCCTGCGCGCACAGATCAACCCGCACTTCCTCTTCAACACGCTCAACGCGATCGCGTCGCTCATCTCCGAGAATCCCGAGGCGGCCGAGGACGTGGTCACGCGGCTCGCCGACGTGTTCCGCTACGCGCTCACGTCGTCCGGACGCGAGCACGCGAAACTCGCCGACGAACTGGCGTTCCTGCGCTCCTATCTCGCGATCGAGCGCGTGCGCCTCGGTGACCGGCTCCGCGTCGAGGAAACGATCGAGCCCGGCGTCGAGGGCGCGCTGGTGCCGAGCCTGCTCCTGCAGCCCCTCGTCGAGAACGCCGTGCGCTACGCGGTCGCTCCTCGCGAGGACGGCGGCACGATCCGGCTCGAGGCCCGCCGGGTCGCCGACACGCTCGAGATCGTCGTCGCCGACGACGGCCCCGGCTTCCTGCCCGGCGCGGTCCCGAGCGGGCACGGCGTCGGACTCGAGAGCGTGCGCGAGCGACTGCGGCTCGCCGGCGAGGGCCACGATCTCACCGTGCACTCCACGCCCGGGCGCGGTGCGCAACTGCTCGTCACGCTGCCCTGGCGCACCTGACGTCTCCCCTCGAAAGGACTCACTCCATGTTCCGAAAGCTCGCCCTCTCGCTCGCCCTGCTCACCGCGGCCCCGCTCGCCGCCGCCACGGGCGCACGCGCGGCCTCGCCCGCCGAACTGGCGGTGCACCAGCGACAGCTCGACGAAGCCGTCACGCACGGCGAGGCGAAGGAGATCCTGCGCGTGCGCGCCGGATTCGCGGCGCTGCTCGCCGCCGAGCCCGACTCCCCCGTGCTGAACTACTGGATCGCGCTCTGCGGCTGGCGGGCGCTCCCGATGGTCACCGAGACCGACAAGGAAGCCGCGAAGAAGCTGTGCAAGGAGAGCCTCGCGGCGTGCGATCGCGTGCTCGCGGCCAAGCCGAAGCATGCGGATGCGATCGCGCTCAAGGCGGCGCTGCAGGCGCTCTCGCTCGCCTTCAATCCCAACGCCGCGATGTCGCTCGGTCCGGAGATGATCGAGGCCTACGGCAAGGCCGAGGCGCTCGAGCCCGCCAACGCGCGCGTGCAGCTGCTCAAGGGCATCAACACCCTGCACATGCCCGAGTTCGTCGGCGGCGGCCCGGACAAGGCGAAGCCGATCTTCGACCGCGCGATCACGCTCGCCGACGCTTCGGCCGCGCGCGACGGCGGCCCCGCCGACTGGGGCCGCGCGGACGCGCACGTGTGGGCGGGGATCTGCGCGAGCCGCGCGAACGACTGGAAGGCCGCGGCGGCGCGCTTCCGCGAGGCGCTCGAGATCGCGCCCGGTCACGCGTGGGTTTCGAAGCGCCTGCTTCCCGACGCCGAGAAGCACCTCGCCGAGGCCGGCGCTGCCGGCGGCGCGCAGTGAACGCCCGCGCGCTGCTGCTCGCCGCGCTCGCGGCGTCGTGCGCGGCCGTGGCACCGGCGTTCGCGGCGCGCGTCACCGGCGTCGTCGTGGACCGGGACGGCAAACCGGTCGAGTACGCGAACGTGCGCGTGCCCACGCTGCAGAAGGGCGTGATCGCGGACGACCGCGGCGCCTTCGCGATCGAGCTTCCCGACGGTCCGTGCGTGATCGAGTGCGCGCAGATCGGCTACCAGCGATCGCGCGTGTCGCTCGTCGTGCGCGACGGGCTCGCGCCGCTTCGCGTGACGCTGCCGGACGAGCCCGTGCCGGTGGCCGAGGTGAGCGTCGAGGCGTCCGCGTTCGGCAAGACCGGCAAGAGCGAGGGCGCGGTCGTGCGCCGGGCCGACGTGCTCATGACGCCGGGCGGCGCCGCGGACATCTTCCAGTCGCTCCGCGCGCTGCCCGGCATCAACGCGCCCGCCGAAGGCGCCGCGCTCTACGTGCGCGGTGGCGATCCGTCGGAGACCGTCATCCGCCTCGACGGCGCGGAGATCGGCCACCCGTATCACTACGAGGGTGCCTCGGGCGGACTGTTCAGCATCCTCGACGCGTACATGCTCAAGAGCGCCTTCTTCTCGAGCGGCGGATTCACGAGCAAGTACGGCGGCGCGATGAGCGGCGTGCTCGACATCGAGACGCAGGACCCGATGAACCTGCGCACGGTGAACGTCGGCGCGAACATGGCCGGCTACGGCGTCTCGACGACCTGGGCGCTCGTGCCCGACCGCCTGTCGTCGCTCATGGTGACGACCGCGAAGAGCATCCCCGAGATGCTGCTGCGCGCGAATGGCGTGACCAACGACTACTGCAGGCGCCGTGGAGCGAGAACGGCGCCGCGAAGCTGCTCTGGCGCTACTCCCCCACGGGACGGCTGTCACTGCTCGGGATCGGCTCGAACGAACACCTCGCGGTCGAAGCGAACGCGCTCAACGTGAAGGAGCTCTACGCCTCCAACGCGCGCAACGGCTTCGGCGCGCTCCATCTGCAGGACGCGATCCTCGGTCGCGTCGCCGTGCGCGCGAACCTCACGTCGCAGGCGTGGCGATCGGGCTGAGCTTCGCGGAGTTCACGCAGCGCACCGACGAACGGAGCGCGCAGGCCGACGTGGACTACGTGGAACATGGGTCCGCGCCACCAGTTCTCGGGGGCGGCGTGGCGCCGCCGCGCGAGCGACCGCTCCGGGCTCGCCGCGGCCGACAGCACCGATCTCGCCTCCGGTGCGCCCGGGCGCGCGTACGGCACCGCGCGCGTCACGCGCGAGCCGGGCTTCTACCTCGAGGACAAGATGCGCGTGGCGGGCGCGCTCTACGCGACGCTCGGCGCGCGCGCCGACCGCGCCGACGCGAGCGACCGCTGGACGGTGGATCCGCGCACGGCGCTGGCGTTGCTCGTGGACGAGCACCAGACGCTGCGCATCGCCGCCGGCCGCTACCACCAGTTGCCCACGCTGACGCTGCTCGACGCGCGCTACGGCAATCCGACGCTCGAGCCCGCGTACGCCGACCACTGGATCGCCGGCTACGAATGGAAGTCGGACTTCGGCAACGTGCGGGTGGAAGGCTACGAGAAGCGCTACCGGAACCTGCCGCTCGTGGATCCCGTCACGTGGTATCGCGCCGCCGGCACGGGCCGCGCCCGCGGTGCGGACGTGTTCGTGCAGGGCACGTGGAAGCAGGTGAACGGCTGGGTCTCCTACGGCTGGCTCGACAGCCGCCGCCGCCAGTTCGACGACCCCGAGGAAGTCCCGGCCTCGGGCGCGGTGAAGCATTCGCTCACGGTCGTCGGCAAGTACGAGTGGAGCGGCCGCTGGCACACCGGCGCGCGCTGGACGCATTCCAGCGGCCGCCCGTTCACACCCGTCGTCGGGGCGGTCTACGACGGATCGCGCGGCGTGTGGCATCCCGTGTACGGCGCGCACGGCTCCGCGACCATGCCGGTCTACGACCGTCTCGACGTACGACTCATGCGGCTCTTCTCGCTGCCGAAGCTCGCCGGGATCCGCGCGAGCAACGTGTGCGTCGCCTACCTCGAGGCGATGAACGTGCTCGACACGCCCAACGTGCTCGAATACGTCTACAACTCGAACTACACGAGGCGCTACCCGGAGTACTCGTACTTCAGCGACCGCATGCTGGTGGCCGGGTTCGGGCTGTCGTGGTAGAACGCGTGCTATGAACGTCACTCCCCTGCGGCTGGTGCTGGTGGACGACGAACCGCTCGCCCGCGCCCGGGCCCGGCGGCTCCTCGACCAGATCGGCGGCGCCGAGATCGTCGGCGAGGCCGGCTCGGCGAACGAGGCCGAGCGCGTGATCGCGGCGGTCAGGCCCGACGCGATCCTGCTCGACATCCAGATGCCGGGCGACGACGGCTTCGCGCTGCTCGCCCGGCTCGAACCGCGCCCGGCCGTCGTGTTCGTCACCGCGTTCGACCAGTACGCCGTGCGCGCGTTCGAAGCGAACGCGGTGGACTACCTGCTCAAACCGTTCCGCGCCGAGCGTCTGGCCGAAGCACTCGCGCGCGTGCGGGCGGACCTCGCGAAGCCCGAGGACCTGTCCCGGCGCCTCGAGGAACTGCTCGCCTCCGTCGGACGCTCGGGCGGCACCGGTGCGCCCGAGCCGCACCTCGACCGCTTCACGGTGCGCCTCGGCACGAAGCAGCTGATCCTCAAGTCGTCCGACGTGCTGTGGTTCGGCGCGGAGGACAAGCTCGTCTTCGCCGCGGTCGAGGGCGACCGGCACTACGTGAACTTCACGCTCGACGAACTCGAGAAGCGGCTCGATCCCGCCGTGTTCGCGCGCGTGCACCGTTCGGCCATCGCGAACCTCGACCGCGCCGTCGCGCTGCGTCCCGGCTTCGCCGGCACCTGGCGCCTGCAGATGAACGACGCGGCGCGGACGGAAGTGCCCGTGAGCCGCGCCCGCGCGCGGCAGCTGCGTTCGCGGCTCGGCGCGTAGCGAGGCCGCTCCGGGCGGTCCCGCCGGGCGCCCCGGCCGCCGGGGCCGCGGATCGCCGCGCACGGATGCGCGCTTCCGGCAAGCCCCGGGCGGGCTTTGCCTCCGCTTGACCGGTCCGGCTCCGGCCGCTACAAAGCACACTCCACGACTGACGAAACGAAGGATCCTGCACGCACGGAGGCCGCATGTCGGCTCAGCAGCCGATCCAGCATTCGGACGAGTTCCTGAAGCGCCGCACGCAGAACTGGCTGGTGCTCGGACTCACCTACGCCGCGATGTACACGGCGCGCTACAACTTCTCGTTCGCCAACAAGTCGCTCTCCGACGAGTTCGGATGGAGCAAGGCCCAGATCGGCGGCATCATCTCGTCCGCCACCCTCCTCTACGGTCTCGCCGCCATCTTCAACGGCCCGATCGCCGACAAGCTCGGCGGACGCAAGGCGATGATCATCGGCGCGACGGGCGCGTGCGTCTTCAACTTCGCGTTCGGCCTCGGTGCCTACCTCGGGATCGTGAACACGCCCGCGGTGCTGCTCGCCTATTTCACCACGGTCTGGACGCTGAACATGTTCTTCCAGTCCTACAGCGCGCTCGCGCTGATCAAGGTGAACAGCGGCTGGTTCCACGTGAAGGAGCGCGGCGTCTTCAGCGCCATCTTCGGCTCGATGATCCAGAGCGGCCGCGCCGCCGTGTACGCGATCGGCACCGCCGCGGTCGTCGTCGCCGCGCCCTGGCAGTGGAAGTTCTTCATCCCCTCGGCGCTCGTCGCGATCATGGCGGTGCTCACGACCATGGTCGTGCGCGACACGCCCAAGGACGCCGGCCTCGACGAGTTCGATCCGCAGGACGCCACGAGCGGAGACACGGACAAGATCACGCTCGGCTACGTCGCGAAGAAGGTGTTCACGAACCCCGTCGCGATCACGATCGCGGCGGCCGAGTTCTGCACCGGTCTCGTGCGCAAGGGCTTCGAGGAGTGGTTCCCGCGCTACATGCAGGAGGCGCAGGGCATGAAGCTCGACTCGCCCATCTTCAAGTCGCGGCGCGCTCGCGATCGTCGGCTGCGGCATCCTCGGCGCGTTCGTCGCGGGCTACATGAGCGACAAGGTGTTCGGCGCGCGGCGCCCGCCGGTCGCGTTCATCGGCTACGCGATCATCGTCGCGTGTCTCGCGATCATCATGGGCGGACCGTCCTCACCATGCTCATCGTGGCCTTCAGCCTCAACTCGCTCGCGATCTCGATGGTGCACTCGATGCTCTCCGGCACGGCGTCCATGGACTTCGGCGGCAAGCGGGCCGCGGCGACCGCCGCCGGCATGTTCGACGGCATGCAGTACGTCGGCGGCTTCTTCGCCGGCATCGGTATCGGCTGGCTGGTGGACAAGTACGGCTGGGACGCGTGGGCCCCGAGCATGATCGGCTTCGCCGCGATCGCGATGATCCTGATGGGCTTCCTGTGGAACGCGCGACCCAAACCGGGAGCGACCTCGGGACACTGACGGCACGAAAGGCACGGCGGCCTTCCCCCGAAGCCGCGAATGCAGCACCCCCTCGCAGGACGCTTGCGGCATTCGCGCGCCGGTTGCTCACCGACGCACGGTGCCACCCGGCCCCGCGCCGTGTCCCAGGCGCGCGCGGCGGACGAGGCCCTGCCGCCGCATGTCGGCGCGTTCGATGTTCCGCGTCCCCGGATCGCGTCGCATCGGCATACGCGCTTCGGCACCCACGCACGGTCACTGGTGGACGACTGCGAGCAACTCGACTTCGCGCTCGGGGGCGTCGAATCGGTCGCCGGCCGCGTGCTGTGCTTCCGCGTCGAGCGCGGCGACACGCTCGGCGCACCCGAACCGACGGGACTTCCTCGAGGTGCGCCAGCAGCTGAGCGGCCCCGGAGACTCGCACCTCGCGACGCCGCCCGTTTTCGACTCCGTCGCATTCGTTCCGTCCGCCATCACCGCCACGGGCGCAACGTCCCCGAGTCGCATTCCGTCACCTGCTGTCTCGCACAGGCCACGCGAGCCGCCCCCCCAGCTTCGGGAGTGTTCCCATGCTCCATCTCGATACGGGCAACACCGGGTTCATGCTGCTCTGCTGCAGCCTCGTCATGCTCATGACGCCGGGGCTCGCGTTCTTCTACGGCGGCCTCGTCGGCCGCAAGAACGTCCTCGCGATCATGATCCAGAGCTTCATCTCGCTCTGCTGGACGACCGTGGTCTGGTTCGCCTGCGGCTATTCGCTCTGCTTCTCGGGCGGAGAAGGCGGCGTGATCGGCAATCTCGACCTCGCGTTCCTGCGCGGCGTGACCATGCAGACCCCCTCGCCCAACGACACGATTCCGCTGTTCGTGTTCATCGCGTACCAGATGATGTTCGCGATCATCACGCCCGCGCTGATCACCGGCGCGTTCACGAACCGCGTGACGTTCAAGGCGTACTTCATCTTCCTGAACCTGTGGCTGTTCTTCGTGTACTTCCCGTTCGTGCACATGATCTGGGGCGGCGGCCTGCTCGCGAAGATGGGCGTGCTCGATTTCGCCGGCGGCATCGTCGTGCACAACATCGCCGGCATCGCCGCGCTCGCCTCGGTGCTCTACGTCGGCAAGCGCCGCGTCAAGGAATCCGTTCCGCACAGCATCCCGCTCGTCGCGCTCGGCACCGGGCTGCTGTGGTTCGGCTGGTACGGCTTCAACGCCGGCAGCGAGTTCCGCGTGGACGGCATCACGGTCGCCGCGTTCATCAACACGGACATCGCCGCGTCGTTCGCGGGTGTCACCTGGCTGTTCATCGAGTGGTTCACGACGCGGAAGCCGAAGTTCCTCGGGCTGCTGACCGGCTCGGTCGCCGGCCTCGCGACGATCACGCCCGCTGCCGGCTACGTGTCGCCGGGCAGCGCCGCGCTGATCGGCATCATCGCCGGCGGCGTGTGCTTCTACGCCGTCGCGCTCAAGAACAAGCTGCAGTGGGACGACGCGCTCGACGTGTGGGGCGTGCACGGCGTCGGCGGGTTCATCGGCATCCTCCTGCTCGGCGTCTTCGGAAGCACCGCGATCAACCCCGCCGGTGCCGACGGCCTGCTGCGCGGCAACACGTGCAGTTCTTCCTCGTGCAGTGCCTCGCCGTCGCCTTCTCGTCCGCGTGGGCGTTCGTGTTCACGTACGGCATGCTCTGGCTCATCGACCGCGTCACGCCCGTCAAGGTCGCCGAGGGCGTGGAAGAGCGCGGCCTCGACGCGTCGCTGCACGGCGAGGACGCGTACGAGCCCGGACTCGTCGAGCGTTTGTTTCATCCTCCGAACCCCCGCGGCCCGTCGCACCGGCCGCGGGGTTCTTCGTAATGCACCGAGCCGGGCCCGGACCTGACAGACACGGGACGGAACTCCCGGGTGCTCCGTTCGTCTCTCTGGTGGACCCGTCCGGGTCCGACGTTCGTCTTCACCTTCGGAAGTTGATCGCCTTGTACGCCGCGCTGCCGCTGCACCTCCGGCCGTCTCGCGACGGCCGACGTCCTCCGCACTGCTCGTCCTCGTCTGGACGACCGTGCTCGACATCCGCTCCGGCACCTCCTCGCGTCGAGAGCGTGATGCAGGCGCAGGCCTCGATCGCCGACCTCGTCGCCGAGAGCGCGGCGCACGGCCTGACGAGCTACCGGCGCTGGGAGGACGAAGGTCGGCTCGCGTCTCACCGACAACGCACGCTGGCTCGCGCGACGCGACGCCGTGCAGCCGCACCTGGGACGCGGAACTCGCCGAGTTCGCGCGGACGCACGCCCTCGGCCGCATCAACGTGTTCGATCGCTCCGGGAGTCAAGGTCGCGACGAGCCGCGTCGAAGCCGAGGAGACCTTCCTCCGAAGCACGATCCCCAGGACTACATCGCGCCGATCCTGCGCGGCGAGCGTCAGGTGCTGCGCATCGGTTCAAACCGTCCCGTTACCACGGCGGGAGCCGCTTCGCCGTCGCGGTGGCGCGCTCGGGCGGCGGCGCGATCGTCGTGAACACGTTTCGCGGACTCGCTGCAGGCCGTGCTCGCGCAGAAGATTCGCCGGAGCACATGCTCGAGACGCTCCGCTCGGCGCAGGGAGTGCGCTACGCGCGCATCGAAGCCGCCGAGGACTCGGTGCTCGCGGCGCTCGTGTTCACGGCCGGGGACTCGACCGAACCCGGCGAGCCCCTTCCCACCCCGAGAGTTCGGGCTCTCGCGAATGGGGCCGGGGCGCCGGCGCCGTGTACGAAGTCGCGCGCACGGTGCGCACTGGCCCGGCGAGGGCCTCGTGACCGTGCGCGTCGGCCTTGACCGCGAACCGCTCGATCGCGCTCGCGCGGACGTACGGCTGCGCGCGTGGGCGCGCGCGGCGGTGCTGTTCACCGTCACGGTGCTCGCGGCACTCATGCTGCTGAGCTGGCAGGGACGGCGCGTGCTCGAATCGGAGACCGATCGGCTGCGCACCGAACTCGCGGCTCGCGAACAGGAAGCGCAGCGCTCGGCGCGGCTCACCGCCATGGGCGAATTGGCCGCGCACGTCGCGCACGAGATCCGCAATCCGCTGAACACGATCCACATGAACGCACAGCAGCTCGCGCGCGACGCCGCGCTCGATCCCGCGGTCCGGCTCGCGGCCGAGGACATGCGCTCGGGTACCGGGCGCATCGAGGAGATCGTGCGCCAGTTCCTCGAGGTCGCGCGTCCCCGGCGCCCGCGCACCGAACCGCTCGACCTGCGAGAGCACGCGGAGTCGTTCGGCCGGGCGGCACGCGCCGGTTTCGACGCCGCGGGAATCACCTTCGAAGTGAACGCGCGCAGCGCACGCGCGCACGCCGACCCGGCGCTGCTCGGGGAGATCGTCGAGAACCTGCTCCGCAATGCGCGCGAGGCCCTGCCGACCGGGGGACACGTGCGTCTCGAGACTTTCGAGCGCGGAGGCGAAGCGATGCTCGCGGTCCAGGACGACGGGCCGGGCGTGCCGGAAGCACTGCGCGAACGCATCTTCGATCTCTACTTCACCTCGAAGCCGGACGGGACGGGGCTCGGCCTCAGCCTCGTGTCCCAGATGGCGAGCGTGATGGGCGGCGGCGTGCGACTCGAAACGCCGCCCGGAGGCGGGGCACGATTCGTCGTGCACTTCCCACGCGAAGGGAGCCCCTCATGAGCACCGGCGTTCTCGTCGTCGCCGACGACGATCCCCGCCAGCGCGCCACGCTCGGCCGCGCCCTCGAGTCCCGCGGACACCGCGTCCTGCTCGCGGCGGACGGTGACGAGGCCCTCGAACACGCGAAACGCGAGAGCCTCGACATCGTACTCACCGACCTGCGCATGCCCGAGGGCGGCGGGCAGGCGGTCGTCGAACGCATGCGCGCACTGCAGCCCGACGTCGCGGTCGTCGTCGTCACCGCGTACGGGACGGTCGCTTCCGCCGTGGACGCGATGAAGGCAGGCGCGGCCGACTTCCTTCTCAAGCCGATCGACCTCGAGGTGCTCGACCGCCTCGTCTCCCGATTGCTCGAGCGTCGCGACCTCGTGCGCGAGAATCGCACGCTCCGGCGCCGGCTCGAGCACACCGGCACGTTCCGCCTGCTGGGCCAATCTCCCGCGCTGCAGGACGTGCTCGCGCGCGCATCGCGCGCCGCGGACACGGACGCCACGGTGCTCGTGCGCGGAGAGAGCGGCACGGGCAAGGAGATGCTCGCACGCTCCATTCACGCGCTCGGCCGCAG
>JBGANH010000115.1:0-12582 GCA_044222365.1 Candidatus Eiseniibacteriota bacterium | reverse complement strand
CGCGACGCATGCTCTGGCCGCTCGCGGGCGTGGCGCTGTTCCTGTGGATCGCGTGGTTCGTGGGCAGGCTCGGCATCGGCATCCGTTACTTGTTCCCGAGCGTGCCGCTGCTCGCTGTGGCGCTCGGCGCGCTCGCGAGCGGCCGCCCCGGCGACGCGGCGTGGTGGCGTCAGGCGGCGATCGCGCTGGCGTGCGTGCAGGGCTTCGAGATGGCGGCGCACGCGCCGTGGCACCTGAGCTTCTACAACGCGCTCGCGGGCGGACCGGCGCGCGGGCAGTGGATCGTGAACGACTCGAACGTGGACTGGGGCCAGGGGCTGATCGCGCTGCGCGACGAAATGCGCGCGCGCGGGATCACGAAGGTGAACCTGGCGTACCACGGGACGGCGGATCCTTCGGTTTACGGGATCTCGTACGTGCCCTACCTGGGGGGACAGCCGAGCGCCGAGAGCGAATGGCTGGCGATCTCGAGCTACTACTTCGTGGGTCTGTCGCAGCGCATGACGACGTCGGCGGGCCGCACGGAGCAGGCGATCACGCTCGACTTCCGCGCGCTGTGGGCGCGAGAGCCGGAGGCGATGCCGGGCGGATGCATGTTGCTGTTCCGACTGCGCTGAGAGTTCTCGCCGACGACGGCCGTATCGGGTGCCGCACTCCTTCCGACCTCGCCGACGACGCCCGCATCGGGTGCCCAGCCCGCGGGAAAACCACAGGGACGCAACTGCGGCCGCTCGGCTCCGCATCCTGCGGAGCCTCACTGAGGCGGAGTGCAGCTCCCGCCCTCCATGGCTCCGCTGCCCTCCGACTCGCCCCAGTCGCGTCCCTGTGGTTTTCCCGCTTCGATAGTGCGGGTTCGGCGGGTTCGGGGGCTTCGGCGGGTTCGGGGGCTGGGGGTGCTAGTGCAGGAAGTTCCCCGCGAACCAGTGCAGGCCCCATGCGCCCACCAGTACGCCCCAGGCGGTGAGGGCGATCACGAGCCAGCGGGGGGCGCGTGCGGCGCCGAAGGTGGCGGCGAGGAGTGCGAGCGCGATGCCGTCGAGCGCGAAGGCCACGGAAGTGTACCCAGGTCGTCGTTGTAATAGAGCAGCAGGCAGCGAGATTCTGGCGGCGCTCGCGAGCGCGAACACCGAGCTTCGTCCACCTGCGCGGCCAGGCGGCGAGCAGCAGGTAGGCGTCGTCGGCCCAGCAGGTTCATGCCGTGCGGGTCGGGATCGAACATCCCGTTTCGCCACGTGGGTAAGGCGCAGCAGCCAGCCGTACAGGTTCTGCGGCAGGAGTGGAGCGAGAAGCGGCCGTACTGTCACGAGCGCCTGAACTCGCCGCCCATCAGAATGTCGTGATAACCGGCGTCCCCGTACGAGCGAACCGCGCCTTGTTGTACACGGCATGCAGCGCGGCGGCCGCGACGACAGGCGAGCACGGCGATCGCGGTGGGCAGGAACGCGCGCGGCGGCGAAGCTGCCTCGCCATCGCGCTCGCGCTTCGTCCACAGCAGCCACGCGGCGAAGGGCAACGCAAGCGTGGTCGTGGAACGCGAGTACGGTGAGCCGAACGCAGCACGCCGGTCGTCCACGCGCGGCCGTTCGCGGCGGCGAAGCAGCGGCGACCTGCAGCACGGTCGCGGTGATCTGCGCGTGCAGCCAGACGTTGCCCATGGGCACGCCGTAGTGCATCGCGGTGCCGAGCGCGAACGTGAGCGTGGCACAGGAGTGGCGCGTGCGGTCGAGTTCGGGCAGAAGCACGCCGACCAGCCGGTGGAACGCCCACGCACCGAAGAGCGCCGTGAGCGCGAGCACGAGGATGTCGGGCGTGCCGCGCCCGAAGATCGGGATGAGCGGCATGAGCAGCAGCGCCGGGAACGGCCCGAACACCACGTAGAGCCTGTCGCCGATCTGCGCCATGTCGCCGGCGTCGTTCGGCATGCAAACAGGTGCAGCTGCCCGTGCAGGAATGCGTCGGCCAGATAGATGTAGTGTGCCCAGTGGCTCGAGCGCAGCAGGCCACCGGAACCGAACCACCACGCGGCGAAGACGGCGGCCAGCACCAGCCACGGGAACTCGGTGCGGCGGTGAGCGGCGGACGTGGACGGAGCAGACGGTCGGGGCACCATGGTGGCGGACTCTAGCCGAGCGCCCCGGCCTCACCAATCGTCCGAGCACCGGCCCCCGGCGCCGCCGGCGGGTCCCTTCGGCCCTCTGGACCCACCGGGGGACGCCGCGTAGTCTCGCCCGTCCATGTCCACCCCTCACGTCCACCTCAAGGGCATCACCCGCCGCCTCGGCACCTGCGTCGCGAACGACGGGGTCGAGCTCGAGCTGGTCCCGGGCGAGATCCACGCGCTCGTGGGCGAGAACGGCGCGGGCAAGAGCACGCTCATGAAGGTGCTCTTCGGGCTCCACCAGCCCGACGAGGGCGAGATCCTCATCGACGGCAAGCGCGTCCGGATGACCGATCCGCGCGCGGCGATGCGGCACGGGCTCGGCATGGTCCACCAGCACTTCATGCTCGTGGACACGCTCACCGTGGCGGAGAACGTCACGCTGGGCTGCGAAACGCAGGCGCGCTGGGCTGCTCGCACCCGGCGACGCCGAGCGCGAGGTCGCGCGCTGGCCGAGCGCTACCGATTGCCGGTGGACGCGAAGGCGCGCATCTCGCAGCTCTCGGTCGGCGCCCAGCAGCGCGTGGAGATCCTCAAGGCGCTCTACCGCGGCGCGCGCGTGCTCATCCTCGACGAGCCCACCGCCGTGCTCACGCCCCAGGAAGTGGACGAGCTGTTCGCGGTGCGCGCACTCGTCGCCGACGGCGTGTCCATCGTGCTCATCACGCACAAGCTCGCCGAGGTGAAGGCCATGGCGACGCGCCTGACCGTGCTGCGCGCGGGCAAGCGCGTCGCGACCGCGCTCGTCGCCGACACGAGCATCGAGCGCATGGCCGAGCTCATGGTCGGGCACGTCCCCGCGCCGCTCACCGAGCGCTCGCCCCAGGCGCCGGGCGCGCCGCTGCTCGAGGTGCGGGGCCTCGAGGTGCGCGACTCGCGCGGACTGCCCGCGGTGCGCGACCTGAGCTTCACGGTGCGCGAGCGCGAGATCGTCGGCATCGCCGGAGTCGAGGGCAACGGCCAGCACGAACTGATCGAGTGCCTCGCGGGACTCTGCCCTCCGGCGCGCGGCACCGTGCGCATCGCCGGCGCCGCCGTGAGCGGTCACGGCGCGCGCGAGCACCGCAGCGCCGGGCTCGCCCACATTCCCAGCGACCGCCTGCATCGCGGCCTCGTCTCCGACATGTCGCTCGCCGAGAACCTCGTGCTCGGACTGCAGCGCCGTCCCGAAGTGGGCACCGGTCCGTGGCTCGGCGGCCACACGCTCGAGGACGCCTCGCGCGCGCGGCTGCAGGAATACGACGTGCGCCCGCCCGATCCGCGCGCGTTCGCGGGCCGGCTCTCGGGCGGCAACCAGCAGAAGCTCATCGCCGCGCGCGAGCTCACGCAGGGCGCGAAGGCGATCCTCGCGGCGCACCCGACGCGCGGCGTGGACCTGGGCGCGATCGACTTCATCCATCGCCGGCTGCTCGCCGAGCGCGACGCGGGCCGCGCGGTGCTTCTCGTCTCGAGCGAGCTGTCCGAGATCCTCGCGCTGTCCGACCGCATCCTCGTGCTCTACGAAGGCCGCATCGTGCACGAGACCACACCCGCGGCCACCGACGAGCGCACGCTCGGCCTGCACATGACCGGCCGCGCCTCGCACGGCGACGCGCCACTGCCGCCGCGCGACGGCGCGCCGCGCACGAGCGGAGGTCTCGCGTGAGCGACCGCCGCGTGCAGTGGCAGTGGCTCGTGGCGCTCTCGCCGCTCCTCGCGGTGGCGGCGGCGCTCGCCGCCGGCGCGGTATTCATCGCCGCGATCGGCGAGAAGCCGCTCGAGATCTACGCGCTGCTCTTCCGCGAGGCGTTCGGCACGGGCTACGGACTCGGCCAGACGCTGTTCCGCGCGACGCCGCTGCTGTTCACCGGCCTCGCGGTCGCGCTCGCGTTCCGCGCCGGGCTCTTCAACGTCGGCGTCGAGGGCCAGCTCTACGTGGGCGGGTTCGCCGCGGCGCTCGCCGGCGCGTACCTGCCGCTGCCCGGACCGCTCCCCGCCGTGGCCGCCGTGCTCGCCGCGGCCTGCGCGGGCGCGCTCTGGGGCGCGATTCCCGGTGCGCTCAAGGCGCGCTTCGGCGCGCACGAGGTGATCAACACGATCATGCTCAACTTCGTCGCGTTCGCGCTCGTGTCGTGGGCGGGCCGCGCGCTGTTCCTGCCCGCGACCGTGCACACCCGCGACGTCGCCGCGGGCGCCTGGCTCCCGCGCCTCGACCTGTTCGTGCCCGTGCTGCGCGGCGCGCCGGTCAACGTCTCGCTGCTGCTCGGTCTCGCACTCGCGTTCGCCGTGGCGCTGCTGCTGTTCCGCACGCGGCTCGGCTACGAGCTGCGCGCCGTGGGCCACAACGCGAGCGCCGCGGAGTACGGCGGCGTCTCGATCGGTTCCGCGCAGCTGCTCGCGATGGCGCTCTCGGGCGCGCTCGCCGGGCTGGGCGGCAGCAACTTCGTGCTCGGCTACAAGCACTACTTCGAACTGGGCTTCTCGGGCGGCGCGGGCTTCATCGGCATCGCCGTGGCGCTGCTCGGCCGCAACCACCCGACCGGCGTGATCGTCGCGGCGCTGTTCTTCGGGGCGCTGTCCTACGGCGCGCTCGTCGTGAACACGCGCGTGCCGCGCGAACTGGTCGAGGTGCTCATGGCGCTCGTGATCCTGTTCGCGATCTGCGCCCGGCCGCTGCTCGAACGCGCGGCGCGGAGGTGGGCGTGATGGACGTGCTGCTCTTCGCCGCCGCCGCCGTGCGCATCTCGGTGCCCTACGCGCTCGCCGCCATGGGCGCGTCGCTGTCCGAGCGCGGCGGCGTCATCTGCATCGCGCTCGAGGGACTCATGCTCAACGGCGCGCTCGCCTACACGCTCGGCGCGTACGCGACGCAGAACCCTTGGGTGGGCGTCGCATGCGCGCTGCTCGCCGGACTGCTGACCGCGTGGCTGCACGCCGAGGCCACCGTGCGCTTCCGCGCCGACCAGATCACGACCGGCCTCGGCATCAACCTGCTCGCGGCCGGCCTCACCCGGTTCGTCCTCGTGCGCGTGTTCCATTCCTCGAGCAACTCCCCGCGCGTCCCCGGGTTGCCCGAGTGGCGCATCCCGGGCGTGGCGGACGTGCCCGGGGTGGGCGACCTGCTCGGCTCGCCGCTCGTGCTGGTCACTCTTGCGCTCGTCGTACTCGTGCACGCGCTGCTCTTCCGCACCGTGTTCGGCCTGAGGCTGCGCTCGATCGGCGAGCGCCCCGAGGCCGCCGCGACGCTCGGGCTCTCCGTGGAGCGCCACCGGTTCGCCGGCGTGCTGCTGTGCGGGCTGCTCGCGGGACTCGCCGGCGCCTACCTGTCGAGCGAGCAGCACTCGTTCACCGACGGCATGACCGGCGGACGCGGCTACATCGCGCTGGCCGCGATGATCGTCGGCAAGTGGAACCCGATGGGCGCCGCGGCCGCGTGCCTGCTCTTCGGCGCGGCCGAGGCGCTCCAGATCAAGCTGCAGGGTTCGGCGTTCCCGAGCGAGCTGCTGCAGGCACTGCCGTACGTGATCACCATGCTCGCCCGGGCCGTATTCATCGGCCGCGCCACCGCCCCGCGGGCCGTCGGCACACCGTACGATCCCGAGTCCTGAGCCCGGCTGGCTCGCGACGCCGGGAGCCCGTCCGGGATCGCCACGGATATCCACCGCGGATCACGTTTCCGGCCACCCGGAAGGCCCGGCGACGACGGGTGCGAGGCCCACGGGAGTTGACGCGGGCTTGAAGACTGGGCGCGTGTTCCCATCAGTTTCTCCGCCCGCGCTCCGGGGGACCGTTGTATAGTCCCGCCCACGCTTCCGGCGCCGACCAGCGCCTCGACCGTACCGGGGATTTCCGCGAAGGCTCTCTCGTGATCCTGTTCCGACGTGCCGCCGTCGTCCTCAGCCTCGTCGCGTTGTGTGCGACCCCGGCATTGGCGCGGCGCGTGGGCAATCCGCCCGCCTCGGACGAAAACGTTTCGCGCACGCAGCCGCACTCGCCCGCGACGGAAGTCCAGTCGCCGCGCGTGAACCCGGCGCTGCCCGGCAACGTGAACCCCGACGATCCGCCGATGTGTGTCACGCCTCCGTCGCGCCTCGCCAGCACGGGCCGCACGGACGGCCTGCACTCGAACACTCCGGAGCCCACGCGCCAGCCGTCCGCGCCTGAGCCTTCGCAGGAACGACGCGAGAAGTCGAAGACCGTCCTCGCGCCCATGCCACGTGTCGCACGCCAGGCGGCGCAGCCGCGCCCGCGCGTGCACACGCGTCCGCTGCCCGCCGCCCCCGGCATGGGCACGCTCATCCGCATGGGCATGACCGTCGGTCGCGAGATCTCGTTCCTCGAGGAATCGGTGCCCACCCGGTCGTTGCGACCGCACGGTGGCCGCGCCCCTCCCGCCGCTCGTCCGGTGTCCGCGCTTCCCGCCGCACTCGCGCAGGCCTCCCCGGCCGCGCCGCAGCACCCGACGAAGACCCACCTTCCCGTCTTCGCCACCCGAGAATCCCGTGACCACGCTCTGGCCGTGACCACACCCGTTCCGAACTTCCCGGGCGATGCTTGCGCGTGCCCGATCGGCTCGGGCGCCACGCTGGCCATCACCTTCGGAGGCATGCCGTCATGAAGACCCGCGCATTCGCGGCCCTGTTCGCCCTGGTCCTGTGCTCGTTCGTCGCGCTCGCGCCCGCTGCCACGGACGTGGCGCGCGCGGCGGCGCCGGCCAAGCCCTCGGCCGCTCCGGCCAAGCCGGCGGCGCCGGCCACCGCGGAAGCGAACAAGGTGGACATCAACAGCGCGACCCGGGAGCAGCTCATGAAGCTGCCCGCCATCGGCGAGGCGATCGCGGGCAAGATCATCGCGGGCCGTCCGTGGGCCAACAAGTCGCAGCTACTGTCGAAGAACGTCCTGACGAAGAGCGCCTACGACAAGGTGGCGCCGCTCATCGTCGCGAAGCAGGCGGGCAAGTAGCGCCCGCTCCCGGGTTGGAGGACCGAAGCTGGTTCGGCTGGTGCGTGGGGCTCCGCCAATCGGTTTTCGATTCCTCCAACATTCCATGCGAAGGGCCGCGCGATCCGATCGCGCGGCCCTTTCGCGTTTCCCGCCCGGCGGCCCGGCGCCGTCAGCGCGGCGCGGCCCGCAGTGAATCGCGCGCGATGCGTTCGCGCTGGTCGAGCCCGTCCATCCACGGGACCGCCGCGCGCGCCGCCTGCACGTGCGCGAGCGCTTCGGCCCAGCGGCCGGCTCCCAATTCGAGGTTGGCGGCCATCGAGTGCGCGTAGCCGGTGTACGGCGATGCGGCCAGCGCCCGCTGCAGCTCGGCGCGCACTTCCGCGCGCACGGCCGTGTCGGCGAACGCCGCCTCGCCCACGGCGTTCAGCCGCCGCGTGCCCGCGGGCAGCCAGCGGTAGCGCTGCGCGTTCGCGAGCGCGGAGAGCGCGCCGTCGCGGCGCAGCCACAGCGCCGAGGCGTCGTCCGTGAACACGAGCGCCCACGTCGTCGTGTCGGCGTCGAGGAAGTCCGGCAGGCCGGGCCGGGCGTCCTTCGGGTGCGGCCACATCACCCAGTCGAACCGGCGCTGCGAATCGAGCGTGCGCCACGCGGCCGAATCCTGCGGCACGTACGCGACCGTGTAGCGGTCCTGCTTCGTGCCGCTCTGGTGGATGTCCATGAACGGCAGCCGGTCGCGCTCGGGCCAGAACCGCCACAGCAGGTAGCCACCCTGGTCGAACGCGTTGAAGCCGCGCCCGCGCACCCCGTGCTCGGCCATCCAGTCGCACGCGCGCACCGGGAAGAACTCCCAGCGGAATCCGTAGCCGGGCGCCAGCGCGGGATCACGCAGGCTCGGCAGCGGCAGCGCGAGCATCACCGCGGCGATCGAAAGCGCGCGCAGCCACGGGGCGCGCAGCACGCGGCCCGTGAACGCCTCCATCGCGGCGTCGAAGTCGCGCGCGAACACCGGCGCGACCAGTACCGCGAGGTAGCCGAGGAAGCGCTGCGTGAGCAGCGCCTGCGGGACGAACACCACGAGCAGCGCGAGCTGCGCCCAGTCCATGCCGTGGCGGCGCCAGCGCCACACGGCGAGCCCGCCGAGCAGCGCGAGCCACAGCGGCAGGAACACCTTCGCGTAGACCTCCCAGTCCACGGGCTGCAGTTCGCCGATGGTCTGGTAGATGGGCTCGTGCCGCCACACGAAGAAGTAGTCGAACGGCTGCGCGAGCAGCGGCCAGCCGAAGGGATTGACGAACGAGACGGCGACGCACGCCGCGAGCGCGAGCCACAACCCGGCCGGCCGCGGGTCCGGGGCGCCGGCGCCGCGCGTGCCGCGTGCGGCGATCGTCGCGGTGACGGCGTACACGCCGGTCAGCGTGAGCCCGAGGTAGTACGAGATGTGCGCGTTCGCCCAGATCCACGCGATCGGCACGATCGCCCACGCGAGGTCGCGCGCACCGGCGGCCGCGCCGCGCGCGCGCCGGCGCTCGAGCAGCCACAGCTGCGCCGCCATGAGCACGACGACGAGCGTCTCGGGACGCGCCTGCGAGCGGTAGCGGTAGAGCAGCGCGCACCACAGGATCGCGACGAGCGCCCACGGCCCCTTCGCGCCGGATTCGCGCGCGGCCGCCCACAGGAAGGCGCACGTGAGGAGCGTGGTCAGCCAGCGCCACGCGAACAGCCCGTGCACCCCGCCCAGTTCGTAGAACGGCCACAGCAGCGCGCGGAACAGCCACGAGGGCGGCACGTCGGGCTGCCCGTACGTGGGCCACACCCAGACCTGCGTGTGCGGCACCGCGTGCGTCTCCCAGATCGTGCGCCCGACGCGCAGGTGCTGCCAGAGATCGGGGTCGTAGATCCGGAACGTGGTGGCGAGCACGGCGAGCGCCGCCGCGAGCAGGACGAGCAGCGTCCACGCGGCTGCCGGGAGCGGTTCCACGGGGCGCGGGGCGCGGCGCGGCGAGTTCGCCGCCGCGCCCCGGAGCTTCGATTCGCTCACGGCAGGAGCTCGACCTTGCGGATCACCGAGCCCTGCGTGATGCGCGCGGCCACGTCCTGCCCGCGCACGACGCGCGCGAAGATCGTGTAGCGCCCGTCGAGGTGCGGCTGCGGCGACAGCGTGATGAACCACTGGCTGCCGCCGGTGTCCTTGCCCGAAAGCGCCATGCCGACCATGCCGGTCTCGTAGCGGCGCTGGTTGTACTCGCAGCGGATCGTCCAGCCCGGTCCGCCCGAACCGGTGCCGGTCGGGTCGCCGTCCTGGATCACGAAGTCCGGCACCACGCGGTGCACGCGCAGGCCGTCGAAGTAGCCCTTGCGCGCGAGCTTCACGAAGTTGCGCACGGTCTGCGGCGCCTCGGAGCCGAAGAACTCCCAGACGATGTCGCCTTCGCTCGTGTGCAGCACCGCGCGCCGCTCGCGAGGGGCGGCTTCGAAGCCGGGCGGATAGGCGTTCGCGGGCGCGGGCGCCGCGGCGGCGTGCTCGATGCTGTCGGCGAACGCCTGTCCCGCGAGCCGCGCGAGCGCACCGGAGATCGCCTGCCGGGCGTCCGGGTCGGCGTCTGCGCCGCGCGCGGCGTACGCCTGCGCGAGCAGCGGCACCGATGCGGTGTCGCCCCACTCGCCCAGCGCGCCGGCGCACGAGGCGGCGAACAGCACGAGCGAGTCGTTCACCCCCGCGCGCAGCTTCGGCAGCAGCTGCTGCATGCCCACCGAATGGTCGCGGGCCGCGAGCTCGCCGGCGAGATCGGCCGCGGTCATGCGCTCGAGCAGCGGCCGGCCGGCGTCGATCGAGTTCATGAGCACGTCGGGCGCCAGCTCCGCGACGGCCGGCGCGCGCAGGCCGTCGAGCACGGCGACGCGCGCGTAGACCGAGACGCTGTCGCCGAGCACGGCACGCCAGTCGTCCTGGTACTTGGTGCCGAAGCGCATGAGCAGCGCACGCGCCGCCGCGCCGCGCGTGGCCGGCTCGCCGTGCTTGATGCGCTCGACGAGCGCGAGCACGCCGTTGCGGCGTTCGTCCGGCCCCACGGCGTGCCACGCGAAGCCGTCGGCGAGCGCGGTCGCCACGGTCACGGTGACGTGCGGGTTCGGGTGCTGCAGCAGCCCGCCGAACACGATGAGCGTGCTCTTCGAGGTGGAGTCGGCGATCAGCTGCAGCGCGCGCACGGCGTTGATGATGACGGCGGACGAATCGTCCGTGCAGGCCTCGAGCAGCACGGGGCGCGCGAGCGGCGACTTCTGCCGTCCGAGCGTGCGGGCGGCGTGCGCGCGGACGAGCGCATCGGGATCGCGCAGCATGGTCGAGACCGCCGGCACCACGATGCGCGGGTTCACGACCTTCTCGAGCGCGTAGACGATGCGCCAGCGCACGGCGGGATCGCTCTCGCGCAGGTGTTCGACGAGCGGCTCGACCGCGGCGGAGTCCGCGAGGCGCCAGAACGCCACCGCCACGGCGCCGCGCACCCGCGGCGAAGGCGACGAGAGCAGCGGCACGAGCTTCGCGGTGGCCGACTTGTCCTGCAGCTTGCCGAGCGCCTCGACCGCGAGCACGACGGTCTCGGGATCGCGGTCGGCGAGCGCGCGTTCGAGCGCTTCGCGCGCCGAGCGGTGCCCGATCTGGCCGAGCGCGAAGACCGCCTCGCGGCGCACGGACGGCACGGCGTCGCCGAGCAGCGGCACGAGTGCGCTCACGCTCGCGGAGTCCTGGAGCCGGCCGGTCGCCAGCGCCGCGCGGGCGCGCACGACGGGCGAGACATGCCCGAGGTAGCCGCGCAGTTCGCCGTCCGACCAGCGGCGCTGGTCCTCGGCGATCGCGATCGCGCGCATCGCGACGGCGGCCGGCGCCGGCTTGCCCGCGGTCGCGGGCGCGGTCGTACGGGCGGGAACGACCGCGGCGGCGGCCGGGAACACCGGCAGCGCCGCCGCGAAGACGAGGAGCCACATCCGCAGGACCTGCTTCACCGCGACCTCCATCCGATCAGGAGCCTTCGCCGTGAGGCCGGCCGCGTGCGGACCGCTCAGGGCGTCGTGTTGTAGTCCACGTGACGCGCGGGCCGGAGCTTGACCATGCGTCCGAGCTGCTGGACGTGGCCGCCTCCCGGCGCCTGCGCGCTGACCCGGTAGAAGTACACGCCATTGGCGAGCGCGTCACCTTCGGCGTCGTTGCCGTCCCAGGGAATCTGATGGTAGCCGGGCGCCACGTCCCGCACCACGTCGCTCCAGATGACGCGGCCGGTCACGGTCATGACCGAGAGCTTCACGTCCGCCGGCTGCGAGCCGAGCAGCGTGAACGAGAACGCCGTTCCGTCCACTCCGAACGGATTCGGGAACACGAGCAGGTCGGCCAGCTTGAGCTCGCCCTGGCTCGTCGTGACCTGGAAGAGCTTCGTCACGAGCGGCGCGCCCGAGAGCTGCACCTCGAGCGCGTAGCTCGCCTTGAGGTATTCGCCGTGCGTCAGCGTGACGACCCACTCGCGGCCCGAGGCGTCGCCGGGCGCGGGCACGTAGGTGAACGGCTGCGAGACCTCGTTGAGCGTCAGCGTGAGGTCGGTGGCCGGGTCGAACGGCTTCGGGCTCTGGACGAGCAGCGACAGCGTCGCGACGGGCGAGACCGCGTCGTTCTCGTGCAGCGCCACACCGTCCGAACGCAGCGTCACGTCGTAGGTGAACACGGTGTGGTGCTCGCTCACGAGCCCGTTGCGATCGGTGGCGCGCAGCACGTAGGTCTCGTCGTAGGCGTGCGTGCGGGACCCGTACACGAGCCGGTAGCGCTTGCCGCCCCACTCGCCGCCGTTCACCGTGTCGGGGAACGCGGGCGAAAGCGTGTAGGCGCTCGCCGGAACCGGCGTGTCGACGCCGTTCACGCGGTGGTACAGCCCCAGGCTGTCCACGCGCACCGCGGAGACGATGTCGGCGACCAACGTGAGCGTGTCGCCGCTCGAGTGCATGCGCACGGGCTGCCGGTCCGTCGCCGGCACGTCGTTCGCGGTCACGATCGTCTGCGGCCGGCCGATGCTCATGCGCGTGGCCGGGTCGCCGAGCAGCGTGTAGCTCATCGCGATGCCGCGCTCGTAGGCGTAGCTCGCGACGGTCGGGATGAAGCGCAGGAACGTGGTCTGGATGGCTTCACCCAGCACGAGGCGCGCGCCGCGCTCGGACAGGATGTTGTCGTGCGGCGCGGCCGAGAACATCGAACGCGTGAGCTCGACGTTCACGTGCGTCGAGTCGTCGCGCGGCACGACCTCGTAGCTCACGGACGCCCACGAGGCGATCGCGCCGACGTTCGGCAGCGTCACGAACTCCTCGCCCAGCGCCGGGCCCTGCGCGCCGAACTGCTTCTCCGGGCGGCCGAACATGTTCGCGTGGCAGGAGAACGCCGTGAACAGGAACGGCTTGTCCGTGTTCGCGAAGCGGACCTTGTCGTCGAGGCCCGTGTCGTTGACGTACAGGTCCTCGTGCGA
>JBGANH010000114.1:0-12933 GCA_044222365.1 Candidatus Eiseniibacteriota bacterium | reverse complement strand
GCGCGGCCGCCTCGGCGCGGGTGCGCCCCGCGCTCGAAGTCGTGCTCGGTGGACGTGCGGCGCGCAGCGTGCTCGAGCAGGAAGGCGTGCTCGAGCAGTTGCGAGACGCCGGCGCCGCGGTCTTCGCGCCCGAGTCGCCCGAAGCGCAGGCGCCCGGGGCCGCCGCGTTCCTGGTCGGCGACGACCCGCTCGCGCAACCGGGGCAGCGCCGGCTGTCCGCGCGCGCATTCGCGAGCGCGCTCGGTCTCGAGGACGACGGCGCTCACGCGCCCCCGCCCTCGTCGCGCGCCTTCGACGAGGACGAACTGATTCCGACGCCGGCGGTCGCCCCGGAGATCGAACGTTCGGCCCGCCACCGCGTGCCGGACGTGCCGCCTGCGCTCGCGGGGGCGCTGCGCGCGACCGTGCTGCTCGACGCCGGCGACCACGCGCGGTGCGACCGCATCCTCGCGTGGGGCCCCCGTACGGCGACCCTGCGCGGGGACGCCGCGGCGTTGGCGGAGTACGCCTTCCGCTCCTTCGACGAGCGCTTCGCGGCAAGATGCGCGGAGCACCGCGGTGGGGTGGTCGTCGCCGGCACCCAGTACGGGGCGGGCGAGCCCTGCGAGCATGCCGCCCGGGTCACCGCGGCGCTCGGCATCCGGGCCGTGATTGCGCAATCCTTCGCGGGCAGGCACGCTCGTGCCCTCGCGTCGTATGGTGTGCTGCCGCTGGTGTGGCGGGGTGAGCCCGCGGATCCGCCGCTGCGGACGGGGGACGAGCTCGAGATCGTGGACGTGGCCGACGCGATCGGTTCGCGCCGCGTCGCGGTCCGGCACCTCACCGGCGGCTGGCAGTTCGACGTGGGACACGACCTCGACGCGCGCACGCTCGAAGTGGCGCGCGCGGGCGGTTTGCTGGGATGGTGCGCGCGAGCACGGGAACGGGAGGCGGCCGAACGGACATGAAGCACGTTGGCGCGAACGCCGCGCGAGCGCAGGCACGAACGGAAGAACGGACATGTTGATCGACTACGCGAAGATTCACGCCGTCGCCGGCAAGGGCGGAGCCGGGTGCATCAGCTTCCGGCGCGAGAAGTACGTGCCCAAGGGCGGCCCCGACGGCGGCGACGGAGGACGCGGCGGCAGCGTGCTGCTCGCGGTGGACCCGCATGTCCGCACACTTCTTGACTGCCGTGAACAGCCCCGATACCGTGCCGACTCCGGTCGCGCGGGCCAGGGAAGCAACAAGACCGGCCGCGACGGAGACGATCTGGTCGTGCGCGTGCCCGCGGGAACCGTGGTGCGCGACGCCGAGAGCGGAGAGCTTCTCGCCGATCTGACGAAGCCCGGCGACCAGTGGCTCGCCGCTCGCGGTGGACGGGGTGGCCGCGGCAACTCGCGCTTCGCCACCGCCACCAACCAGGCGCCCCGGCGCGCCGATCCCGGCGAAGCGGGCGAGGAGCGGACGCTCGAACTCGAGCTCAAGCTCATCGCCGACGTGGGACTGGTCGGACTTCCCAACGCGGGAAAGTCCACGCTGCTCTCGCGCATCACGCGGGCGCGTCCGAAGATCGCCGACTATCCGTTCACGACACTGGAGCCGAACCTCGGTATCAGCGCGCTCGACGCCGAGCGCACGTTCGTGGTCGCGGACATTCCCGGCCTCATCGAAGGCGCCAGCGAGGGGCGCGGGCTCGGCCTGCAGTTCCTGCGGCACGTCGAACGCACGCGTGTGCTCGCGTTCCTCGTGGACGCGGCGAGCGAGGACCCGGCGGGCGTGCTCGCGATGCTGGAGAAGGAGATCTCGCAGTACAGCGCCACCCTCGGCGAGAAGCCGCGCGTCGTGGTGCTGAGCAAGTCGGACACGCTCGCTCCGGAGGAGCGCGAGGGACGTGGCGCGGAGGTGGGACTGCCCGGCGCACACGTCATCAGCGCGCACACCGGGGACGGGCTCAAGGAACTCCTCGAGGCGCTGTGGCGCGTGATCGCCGCCGAGAGCGCCGCGGAAACACACCGGGAGAACGAAGATGTCGGATGACAAGTACGGGCCGGGGCGGACCTTCGACGCCATGAACGCGCGCGGCCTCGCCGGCAAGCGCGACTACGTGCGCTCGCTCGAGCAGCGCCGTGACGAGGAAGCCATGTCGCTGCTCGTCGAGTGCCTGTGCGACGAATCGTGGTACCTGCGCGAGCTCGCCGAGAGCGCCCTCCTGCGCCTGGGCGACCGTGCGGGCGAGACGCTGCTGCCGCTGCTCGAGCAGGGGCTGTGGTTCTCGCGGGTGAGCGCCGCGCGCGTGCTCGGCCGGCTCGGGCATCGTCCCGCCGCGGCCGGCCTGCTGCGGCTCACGTCCGACAGCAACTCGACGGTGGCCCAGGCGGCCTACGCCGGACTGCAGGAACTCGCGCACCGCGGCGGTTCCGTGCGGATCGGCTGGGAACTGCACCGCATGCCGGCGGAGTTCCGCCGCTCGCGCCTCGACCATCTCGGCACGCTCGACCGTCCCCTGTTCGAGCGGCTCTCGCGGATGATGCAGAACGAAGAGCTCATGACCAACGAAGACCCCGACGACCTGCGCGACGACAGCGATCTCGTGCGCGCGAGCGAGGAGGGGGTCGAATGGGAAGTGCTCACCGGTCCACCGCAGGCCCGCGTCCCCGCTCCGCCGCCTCCGACCCAGCCGGAGCCGTGATCGCTCCGGTGGGCGTGGCCGATGCGCCGCGGCTCCGCGCGCAGGTGCGGAACCGCGACGAGGCCGCTTACCCGGCGGGGCTCCTCGCACTGTCCGACGCTCCCGCGCGGGTCTGGATCGCGGGCACGCTCGACGCGCCGGTGTCGCGCTGCGTCGCGATCGTCGGTTCGCGCGCCGCGAGCGGTTACGGCTCCGCGTTCGCGCGGAGACTCGCCGCCGATCTCGCGGCGGCGGGATTCGTCGTGGTGAGCGGGCTGGCACACGGCATCGACGCCGCCGCGCACGAAGGCGCGCTCGAAGCGCGCGGCCGCACGGTCGGCGTGCTCCCCGCCGGACTGGACCACGTCACGCCGGTGCAGCACGTCGCGCTCGCCCGGCGCATCGAGGCGCACGGCGCCCTGCTCACGGAGCGCGAATCGGGGCCGCCGTTCGGCCCCGGTGCGTTCGTGCGGCGCAATCGCCTCATCGCGGCCCTCAGCGCCGTCACGGTCGTGGTCGAAGCGGG
Organism: Candidatus Eiseniibacteriota bacterium; assembly: GCA_044222365.1. Taxonomy (GTDB): domain Bacteria; phylum Eisenbacteria; class RBG-16-71-46; order RBG-16-71-46; family RBG-16-71-46; genus CAIXRL01. The sequence goes on along the minus strand of JBGANH010000114.1, from coordinate 9,757 downwards.
CGAGCGCAGCGGTGCGCTCTCCACCGCGACCGCGGCGCGCGCGCTCGGGCGTACGGTGCTCGCGGTGCCCGGCGACGTGGACCGGCCCTCGGCACTCGGCACGCTGCAGCTGCTGCGAGAAGGCGCGCGCGCCTGCGGCGGAGCGGCCGACGTGCTCGCCGCGATGCCCGAGCGCGAAGCGCGGGCCGCCGCGCCGCCGCGCGAGCGTCTGCTCGCCGTGCTCGCGCCGGAGCCCCGGACGCTCGCCGCGCTCGCGGAAGCGGCGGGACTGCGCGAAGAGGACGCCGGAGCCGAACTCGTGCAGATGGAATGGGCGGGGCTCGCACGCGCGCGGCCCGGCCAGCGCTGGTCGCGTGGCGGAGGACGCAGGGCGTGAAGCCGAAGCACCTCGCCGAGTTCGTGCTCGTGAAGGCGGCGTTCGGCGCCGCGGGATTGCTGCCGTGGCGGCGCTCGCTCGCACTCGGCGCCGCGCTCGGCGACCTCGTGCGCCGGCTCGGGATTCGCGTGGACGTCGCGCGCGCCAATCTCGCGCTCGCATTTCCCGAACTGCCCGCCGAGGAGCGCGAGCGCATCCTGCGCCTCACGTACCGCGAGGTCGGGCGCATCGCGATCGAATACGGCCGCTTCGCGCAACTCGCGAACGAGCCGACCGACCGCGTCTTCGAGCGCATCGTCGGCGAGGAGCACGCGAAGGCGCTCGTCGGCCGCGGCACCATCATGTTCTCGGGGCACTACGGCAATCTCGAACTGTTCGCCGCGCACGTCGCGAAGTACAACCCGGTCGACTTGCTGGTGAAGCCGCAGAGCAATCCCCTCGTGAACGACCTCATCGTGAACCTGCGCCGGAAGTGCGGTGTCGGCGTGATCCCGACGAGCGGCGGCGTGAAGCAGATCTTCAAGTCGCTGCGCGCCGGACGCTGGATCGCCATGGCCGCCGACCAGGACGCGCGGCGGCACGGCGTGTTCGTGCCGTTCTTCGGACGACTCGCGAGCACGCCCGAAGGGCCGGCGCGCATCTCGCTGCAGACCGGGGCGCCGCTGCTGTTCGGGCACGTGCGCCGCCGCCCCGACGGCCGGCACGACGTGTTCCTCGACCCGCCGCGTGAGGCGACGCTGCCGCCCACCGAGGAGAACGCGTGGGTTCCCGTCGCGTGGTACACCGCGCGCCTCGAGGAGATCGTCCGCGAACAGCCCGAGCACTGGTTCTGGCTGCATCGCCGCTGGAAGACGCCCGGCGGGCGCGACGGAGGATTGAGCATGCATCGCTTCGCATTGCGCGTGCGCTACGGCGACGTGGACCAGATGGGCTGGGTGTACTACGGAAACTACCTGCGCTGGTTCGAAATCGGCCGCGCCGAGATGCTGCGGGCGCTCGGGCATTCGTACCGCGACGTCGAGGAGAAGGAGGGCATCCTCATGCCCGTGCTCGAGGCGCGCTGCCGCTACCACCACGGCGCGCGCTACGACGAACTCGTCACGATCGAGACGGGCGTGTTCGGCGTCACGCGCGCGAAGATGCGCTTCGGCTACCGCGTGCTCGGCGAGGACGGCACGTTGTGCGCGATCGGCTACACCGAGCACTGCTTCACGAGCCCCGAGGCCAAGCTCGTGCGGCCGCCCCAGAGCCTCGTGAGCCTGCTCGACCGCGCGCCGGCAGTGGACGACGAACTGCGCGCGCGCATCGAGGCGCTCTGACCGGAGTCAGCTCGTGAAGCCGAGTTCCTTCGGCTTCGGCGGCTCGCCCGGAGCCTTGAGCGGCCCGAAGTTCGCCTCGTAGTTCTTCAGGTTCTGCTCGAGCGCCACGAGCAGCCCCTTGGCGTGCGTCGGCGTCATGATGATGCGCGAGAACACGCGGGCCTTCGGCAGGCCGGGCATGGTGCGCGCGAAGTCGAGCACGACTTCGGCCTGCGAGTGCGTGATGAACACGAGGTTGGCGTAGATGCCTTCGGCTTCCTTCTCGCCGAGGCCGACTTCGATGGGCTGTCCCTGGGGTGCGTCCACGGAATCTCCGGTGCGTGCGGGTCTTGGGCGGGCCTGATGGCCGGGCCGGGACCGTAGGCAGGCCGAGATGGGCGGTCAAGGACCGCGTCCGGGATGCCGAAAACGCCCGTGGCGAGCGGCCCGTCCGCGCGCCTCCCTCGTCACGCCGATCCGACCCGCCCGGGGATTTCATGGACCACGTGCCACAGCCGAAGGCGCCGAGCGCGCCGTCCTCCATCGCGCCCTCCCATGCGAACGACGCGCCCTGGCCGGCGCCGGCGTTCACTGCGGACGCCGAACTTCCCGCGATCGAGCGCACGTTGCTGGCCTTCGCCACCCATCCGTTGGGAGCGGGAGCGGAGCGGGCGTGGCTGCTCGTCTGGAACTCGCGCTCGGGCCTGGTCGAGGGCTGGCGTGAGTCGGCCGCCTCGGCGTCGCCTTCGCTCGAGCAGGCACTCGCGACGGCGCGGCGCGCCGTGGCGGTCGACGGCGCGAGCGAGCGTTTCCATGCCTGGGCGGAATCGCCCGAGCGCCTCGAAGGCCCGGTCGCACACGCGTGGCGCGCACAGGCGTGCGCCGCGGGCGAGGGAAGCGAGCAGCCCGGCGCGCCGTGGTCCGATTGCGCGCGGATCGGCGCGGTGCCGTTGCGCCGCGGATCGCGGGCGTACGGCGTGCTCGTCTGCGGTTGGCGCGCCGCCGCGAAGCGCGAGGCGGAGGCGCTCGAATGGCTGCGCGATGCGGGCGAGGCCGCGCTCGGAGCGCAGCGCCGCAACACGGAGTCGCAGCGGCTCGTGCGTCAGGCGCGCGCCACCGCGGAACTCGCTCGCACGAGCGTGAGCGCGGTGAACCTCGCCGAAGTGCTGCACCTGGTGACGCGCCATGCGGCCGAGTCCGTGGAGGCGCGCGGAGCGGCGTTCTACCGCTTGGACGCGCGCGGCGCGCTGAAGGTCGAAGTGGCGCACGGCCAGCCGGTGCTGCGTGACACCTGCGCGCGCGGCTTCCTCGCGGCGGCGCAGGCGGCGTGCGTGACGGGGCAGGCGTGCTCGGGGGAACGCGGCGACGAAGTGCCGCACCTGCCGCCGGGCGTTTCGGGCGAGACGAGCGCGTGGGCGATCGTGCCGCTCGTGGCGTACGGCCGCCGCCTCGGGGCGCTCGTCGTGTACGACGGGCTCGACCGTCATCCGTGCGAAGGTGCGTTCGACCGCGCCGACCTCGATCACCTCGCGGCGCTGGCCGATCACGCGGCGCTGGTGCTCGAGCACGCCCGGCTCGGCGACGAGAGCCGCCGCCAGGAACAGCTGCGCACCGACCAGTCGGCCCGCCTGCGCGAGCTCGACCGGCTCGCCGCCATCGGCGAGATGGCCGTGCGTGTCGCGCAGGAATCGCGCAATCCGCTCGCGTCGATCGCGGCGTTCGTGAAGCGCGCGCATCGCGAGCTGCCCGAGGACGACGCGCGTCGCGAGTACCTCGAGATCGTGCTGCGCGAGGCGGAACGGCTCGAAACCATGCTCGGCGAGCAGATGGAGTACTCGCAGTTGCAGCGTCCGAGCCTCGAGATGCAGAACCTGAACGGTGTCGTGCAGGAGGCGTTGCAGCGCTTCAGCGAATCGCTCGTGCGCCGCCGCGTGCGGCTGCTCAAGCGTCTCGCGCCGGACCTGCCGATGCTGCTGCTCGACGCGCACCGCATTCGCCGCGTGGTCGAGAACGTCGTGGCGTTCGCGCTCGAGTCGGTGCCGATGGGCGGTCGCATCCGCGTGGACTCGCGTCGTGCGGGCGAGTTCGTGGTCGTGGAGATCGCGCACGACGGTGCGCGTCACGCCGGCGACCTGCTCGACCAGTTGTTCGTTCCGTTCGCGGCCGGAGGCACGGCGGGCGCCGCCGTGGGCCTCGGGGTCGCCCAGCAGATCGTGCGCGAGCACGGCGGCGAGGTGCGGCTGCGGGCGGACGGGGAGTGGAGCACGATCTTCAGCTTCACGCTGCCGATCTCGGGGAACGAGGACCGTCGCAAGGCGGGGGATCGCCGTTCCGTGCGCGGCGAACGCCGCCGCCGCAAGGACGACGAACCACCGCGCGGAAGTTGACGGCCGTTCGGAACGCGTGGTAAAAATCCCGGCCCTGTGACCGCAGTGGGTCACACCGATTTCGCCACCCTAGCTCAGTTGGTAGAGCACACGACTGAAAATCGTGGTGTCCCCAGTTCGATTCTGGGGGGTGGCACCATGCGGAACCGGCCGGAACCTGGCCGGGTGGTACGAGGAGCTGGTGTAGCTCAGCTGGTAGAGCACGTCACTCGTAATGACGGGGTCACCGGTTCGATTCCGGTCACCAGCTCCATTCGAACTGTCGAGCAGTCCGCCGGCCGGAACACCGCGCCGGAATGTCCGGGCCGATGCCGGGCGCGTCCTCGCGCCGCGCGTCGGTCCGTTGTCGTGTCCGGGCGATTCGTCCGCCGCCGGAGGGAGCCGCATGTCGTCCCTGATGATCAGCGTCGCTGGAGTGCGTGGCATCGTCGGAGAGTCGTTGAATCCCGCCGTGGTCGCGCGGTTCGCGGCGGCGTTCTCGCAGGCGCTCGGACCGGGCCCGGTCGTGGTCGGGCGCGACGCGCGCGTCAGTGGCCCCATGGTGCTGCAGTCCGTTTGCGCGGGCCTGACCGCCGCCGGTCGCGACGTCGTGGACATCGGGCTCGCGACCACGCCTGCGACGCAGCTGGCGGTCGAGCACCTGAAGGCGGCCGGCGGCGTCATCCTGACCGCGAGCCACAATCCCGCCCCCTGGAACGCGCTCAAGTTCCTGTCCGGCCGCGGCGAGTTCCTCGGCCCGGTCGAAGGCAGGGCGGTGCGAGAGCGCTTCGAGCAGGACCGCGACCTCTGGACCTCGTGGGACAAGCTCGGGTCCGTGCGTACCGAGGCCGGCGCCCTCGAATGGCATCTCGAGCGCGTGCTCGGGCTCGAGTACGTGAACGTCGAGGCGATCCGCGCCCGCAAGCTCACCGTGGTGGTGGACGGCTGCGCGAGCGTCGGAGGCGTCGCCGTGCCGGCCCTGCTCGAACGCCTCGGGGCGAAGGTCGTGAAGCTCGACTGCGAACCGAACGGGCGATTCACCCGCGAACTCGAGCCGCTGCCGGAGCACCTCGGTGCTCTCGGCGCGGCGGTGGTCGCGGCGAAGGCCGACTTCGGCGTCGCCCTCGACCCCGACGCCGACCGGGCGGCCTTCGTGGCCGCCGACGGCAGGCCGCTCGGGGAGGAGTTCACGGTCGCCCTCGGCACGCAGGTCGTGCTGGCGGTCCGCAAGGGCCCGGTGGTGACAAACCTTTCGACCTCCCGTATGCTCGACAAGGTCTGCGAGGGCGCTGGCGTGGCCCTGCACCGCACTCCCGTCGGAGAGGCGCATGTCGTTGCGGCCATTCACGCTGTCGGCGCCATCGCCGGCGGCGAAGGCAACGGCGGCATGATCCTTCCGGCGGCCCACTGCGGCCGGGATGGCCTGGTCGCCGTGGCCCTCATCGCACAGGCCATGAGCCGAGGAGCGACGCTTCGAGAACTGGCTACCGGATTGCCCCAGTACGCGATGGTGAAGGACAAGTTGGCGCGGCCCGATGAACCGTGGGAGCGCGCAGCCGACCGTCTCCGGTCGGTCTTCGCGGACTGGGAACTCGACACCGTGGACGGGATGCGTTTCGCCCGCGGCGAAGAGTGGGTCCACGTACGTCCCTCGGGTACGGAGCCGGTGGTTCGCGTGATCGCGGAAACGCCGGCCCTCGTTCGCACCCGCGAAATCGTCGAAGTGGCGCGGAAGGCCGTCGAGGCCTGACCGCAGGAGGAACGCTGCATGTGCGGAATCGTCGGCTACGTCGGGCACCGTGACTGCCTTCCGATCCTGATCGAGGGCATCAAGCGTCTCGAGTACCGCGGCTACGACTCGGCGGGTGTGGCGGTCGAGGACGGCAAGGGCCTGAAGATCGTGAAGTCGGCCGGCAAGATCCGGTCGCTCGAGGCGAAGCTCCAGGCCGGCGCGCCGGTCGGCACGTACGGCATCGCGCACACGCGCTGGGCGACGCACGGCGAGCCCAACGACCTCAACGCGCATCCACACACGGACGAGAAGTGCTCGGTCGCACTCGTGCACAACGGCATCATCGAGAACTACGGCACGCTGAAGGCCGCGCTCGAGGCCGAAGGCCACGTCTTCAAGACGCAGACCGACACCGAAGTGCTCGCGCACCTGATCGAGAAGTACCTGCGCAGGGGCCTGAAGCTCGAGCGCGCGGTCGGGGAGGCGCTCGAGGACGTCGAAGGCACGTACGGCATCGCCGTCATGTGCGAGAGCGAGCCCGGCACGCTGGTGGGCGCCCGCCACGGCAGCCCCATGGTCGTCGGCATCGCGGACGGCGAGTACTACCTCGCGTCCGACGTCGCGGCGATCGTCGAGCACACGCGCCAGGTGATCTACCTCGACGACGGCGAGATGGCCGTGCTGACGCCCGACGGCTTCCACACGGCGACCGTCGCGCTCGAGCGGGTCGAGAAGGAAGTCCACGACGTGGACTGGGACCTGAGCCAGATCGAAAAGGGCGGCTACGAGCACTTCATGCTCAAGGAGATCTTCGAGCAGCCCGACGCGGTGCGGAACGCGATGCGCGGCCGCCTGAACGTCGAGGAGGGGCTCGCGCGTCTCGGCGGCCTCAACATGACGCCCGAACAGCTGCGCGAGATCCGCCGCATCATCATCCTCGGCTGCGGCACCTCGTGGCACGCCGGCCTCATCGGCGAGTACATGCTCGAGGAGTTCGCCCGCATCCCCGTCGAGGTCGAGTACGCCTCCGAGTTCCGCTACCGCAACCCGATCGTGGACGAGGGCACGCTCGTGCTCGTGATCTCCCAGTCGGGCGAGACGATCGACACGCTCGCGGCGATGCGCGAAGCGCGCCGCAAGGGCGCGCGTGCGCTCGGTATCGTGAACGTGGTCGGCTCGACGATCGCGCGCGAGTCCGACGGCGGCGTGTACATCCACGCGGGCCCCGAGATCGGTGTCGCCTCGACGAAGGCGTTCACGAGCCAGGTCACGGTGCTGTCGCTGCTCACGCTCGCGCTCGGCCGCCATCGCGGCATGTCGCGCGACTACGGCGTCGAGATCGCGCGCGAGATGTCTCAGCTGCCCGAGAAGATCGAGCGCGTGCTCGCGAGCAACGACCTCGTCCGGCAGATGGCGGACCTCTACACGAAGCACAACAACTTCATCTACCTCGGCCGCGGCTTCAACTTCCCGGTCGCGCTCGAGGGCGCGCTGAAGCTGAAGGAGATCTCGTACATCCACGCGGAAGGCTACCCGGCCGCCGAGATGAAGCACGGCCCGATCGCGCTCATCGACGAGAACATGCCCGTCGTCTTCATCTGCACGAAGGACAGCGCCTACGAGAAGGTCGTGAGCAACATGATGGAAGTACGCGCCCGCAAGGGCCGCATCATCGCGATCGCGACCGAGGGCGACACCGAGGCCGCGTCGCGCGCCGACCACGTGCTGTACGTTCCGCCGAGCATTCCCATGCTGCAGCCGATCCTGTCCGTGATTCCGCTGCAGCTGCTGTCGTACCACGTCGCCGTGCAGCGCGGGTGCGACGTGGACCAGCCGCGCAATCTCGCCAAGAGCGTCACCGTCGAGTGACGGGCAAGGAGGCCCCATGAAGACCCCGCTGAACGTGACCGGCGCGCCCAAGGCGATCGGTCCCTACGCGCAGGCCCAGGTCGTGCGGCTGCACGGCGGCAACAAGATGGTGTTCACTTCGGGCCAGATCGGTCTCGACCCGGCGACGGGCGAGATCGTCGCCGGCGGCGTGAAGGAGCAGTGCGAACGCGTGTTCGCGAACCTTTCCGCGGTGCTCGCGGGGGCGGGGCTGTCGTTCGCCGACGCGGTGAAGACCACGGTCTACCTCGCGGACATGGCGGACTTCGCCACGATGAACGAGGTCTACGCGCGCCATCTCGGCGAGAGCCTGCCCGCGCGCACGACGATCGCGGCCGCCGGCCTTCCGAAGGGCGCGCGCGTCGAGATCGACATCGTCGCCGTCGGCCGCGACCAGTAGCCGCGCGGTCCGGCGCGGCACGGCATTCCGGGCGATCGGGGGGAGAGCCTTGAGCGAGAAGCGTCGGATCGAGATCCGGCTGACCGCGCAAGTGTCCTGCGCGGGTTGAGCGGCCAAGCTGGGTCCGGGGGACCTGCGCCAGGCGCTCCAGCAGCTCCGCATGCCGCGCAAGGACCGGCGTGTGCTCGTCGACGCTTCGACGCTCGACGACGCCGGCGTGTTCGCGCACGGCCGCGGGGAGGCTCTCGTGCAGACGGTGGACTTCTTCACCCCCATCGTGGACGACCCGTACGACTTCGGACAGATCGCCGCGGCGAACGCGCTGTCGGACGTCTACGCGATGGGCGGCACCCCGCTCACCGCGCTCGCGCTGCTCTGCGCGCCGGAGCGCGAACTCGCGCCGGAGGTGATCGCCGCGATCCTGCAGGGCGGCCTCGACAAGATGCACGAGGCGGGCGTCAGCGTGGTCGGCGGGCATTCGGTGCGCGATCCCGAGCTCAAGTTCGGCTACAGCGTCACGGGCACCGCGAAGCGGAAGAGCCTGCTGCTCAACAGCGGCGTGCGTCCCGGCGACCGGCTCTTCCTCACGAAGGCGATCGGCACCGGCATCCTCTCGACCGCGCTCAAGCAGGGCAAGCTCGAGGAGGCCCACGCGAAGCGGCTCACGCGCCAGCTCGCCGCGCTGAACCGCGTCGCGGGCGAACTCGCGGTCGAGTTCGGCGCCCGGGCCGCGACCGACGTCACCGGCTTCGGCCTGCTCGGCCACGCTTCGCAGATGGCGGAAGCGAGCGGCGTGACGTTGCACCTGCGTCCGTCCGCCGGTTGGCTGCTGCCCCGCGTTCGTGAGCACGCCGCCGCGGGCGTCGTCCCGGGCGGGCTCGCACGCAACCGCGAGTTCTATGGGCCGCGTATCCGCGTCGAAGGCGCCGAGGAGGCGCTGCTGACCGCGTTGTACGACCCGCAGACGTCGGGAGGGCTGTTCGTGGCGATTCCGCCGCGCAAGGCGAAAGCGTTCGAGGCGGCGCTCCAGCGCCGCCGGGTGTGGCACGTCGAGGCGGGAGAAGCCCTGCCCGCGGGCGAGCACCTCGTGGTGCTGGGTCCTCCGGCGTGAGGAAGGGGTTCGTGCGGGAGCGAATGGGATCTGGTGGTCCCCGAGGACTTCAAATCCTTTTGCCGGGCGCCTCTGGCGTCCGGGGTGGGTTCGATTCCCACGCGTTCCCGCCAGTCTTCGCCGGGTGGCTCGCGGCGGCGATCGTGGCGCTGTGTCTCGCGGTGTTCGCGGGGCCGGCGGCCGCGGCGTCCGCCGACAGCCTCGGGCACCGGCACCACTGGCACGAGCAGCCGCGCTTCGTGATGCTGCGCTCGCTGGTCGTTCCGGGCTGGGGACAGTTCCACAACCGTGCGTGGGTCAAGGCCGCGGCGGTCGCGGCGGGCGAGGGTGTGCTCGTCACCCGGCTCGCGCAGGACGGGCGCGACCTCGACACCTGGCGCAAGCGCGTGGACCAGGCCACCCGGGATGAGGACGCCGAGGGTTACGCGGCGGCCGCAACCGAGTACAATGCCGCGCTCGACCGCCTGGTGGGGCATCAGTGGCTTCTCGGCGGCGTGATCGCCTACGCGCTCGTGGACGCGTACGTGGACGCCCATTTCCGCGATTTCGACATCGAGTTTCGAACGGACCCCGCGCTTCCCGACGGG
>JBGANH010000113.1:0-12863 GCA_044222365.1 Candidatus Eiseniibacteriota bacterium | reverse complement strand
GCTGCGCGTGTCGCGGCTGAGCGAGATGCTCGAGGGCCAGGTCACGCGGCGCTCAGCTCCGGCATGGTCGAGCCCGGCGCGCGTGCGCCTGCTCGACCGCATGTTCGCGAGCCGGCTCTACCGCGCCGACCAGCGCGCAGCATGCTCTACTACGAAAGCGCTGCCGAATTCCCTCGAGAAGAACACCGCTTCGCCCGAACGCGTGGACCAGATCCCGCTGCTGCGCGCGCTCGTCGCCGAGCGCGACACGAGCGTGATCGTGCGCGACGCGTCGTGGACCTACCGGTTCGCACCGGACCTCCGCCACGTGTGCGACCTGTCCGTGGCGCTCGACCGGCTGGCCGTGCAGCACCCGCTGAGCGGCGACGTCGCCCGCGACCGGCAGGCCGTGCTGGCGCTGTTCGAGGAAGTGTTCCAGCACCATTCGTTCACCGGGCGCTCGGGCACGATGTACGGCTACGAGGGCATCGGGAGCATCTACTGGCACATGGTCGCGAAGCTGCTGCTCGCGGTGCAGGAGACGAGCCTTCGCGCCGAGCGCGAGCGCTCGCCCGAGTCAGTGCGCCGCGCGCTGGCGGGCTACTACTACCGCGTGCGCGCCGGGCTGGGCTTCGAGGAAGACCGCCGAGGAGTACAGGCGTTCCCGACCCTGACCCCTACTCGCACACGCCGGCGAAGCGCGGCGCGCAGCAGCCGGGCATGACCGGGCAGGTGAAGGAGGAGATCCTCACCCGCATGGGCGAGCTGGGCGTGCGTGTCGAGGCCGGCCGGCTCGTGTTCCGTCCGCACCTGCTGCGTGCGGAGGAGTTCACTCGCCGAGGCCTCCGTGGCGGCGCTGTACGGCCACGACGGGCCCCGATCCGGGTGGCGCTGCCGCGGCCTCACCTGCTCTTCACCGTCTGCCAGTGCCGGTGCGCTACGAGCGCGCCGCGGCCTCGATCCGGCAGATCGGGCGCGACGGGCGCGAGAGCGTGCTCGAGGGAGACGCGCTCGACGCGAAGGCGAGCCGCGCGGTGCTGGAACGCACCGGCGAGATCGCGCGCATCGAGGTCGCGATCCCCGAAGGAGCGCTGCTGGCCGAGTGACGGCGGCGCACGGCCCCGGCTCCGGCCGGCGGATCGGCACCAAAACATCGCGGCGCCCCCGGTTTCCCGGAGTGGGCGCCGCAGATGTTTGCGAGCGAGGTCGAGTCCGGGATCACCGGCTCAAACACCGCGGCGCCCCGGGGTTTCCCGGGGCGCCGCGGTCCGGTTCGGGTCCGGGTGGCGACCGCGAGTTGGTGAGGACGATGCTCCGGGACGGGCGCTCGGCGGAGGTGCGGACGACCGCGCGGTACACGCCGTTCGCGGCCCGCGTTCCGTCCGACTTCAGGCCGTCCCACACCAGCGAGTGCGCACCCGCCAGCATCGCGCCCTTGTGCAGCGTCGCCACGTTGCGGCCGGCGATGTCGAAGATGCCGACTTCGACTTCGTCCGCCGTGGGCAGCGTGAACGACAACCGTGCGGACGTCCGCGCCGGGTTCGGCGACGGCGCCGCGAACTCGAGACGGGCCGAGGCGGCCGACGGCTCGACACCGACGATGTCGAGGCGGTGGAAGTTGGCGTCGTCCACGAAGAACGCGCCGCCCTGCAGCGTCGGCGAGATGAAGAGCAGGTAGGCCTGCGCGCTCACCGTGCCGGCCGGTGCGACGGCCTGCGTCACACGCTTCGTGTAGTGGCCGAGCGGCGTGGTGTTGTCGGCGACCAGCATGTCCTGCGAGCCGATCTCGATGCCGCTGCTGTTGCGGAACACGATGCGGCCGAGCATGAAGTTGTCGTTCGTGCCGGTGATCGGGCTCTCCTGGCAGGTGTTGCGCACCCAGACCGAGAACTTCCACGTCTGGCCGGCCGAGGCCGCGAGCGTCTGGTACATGCCGGAGGGCGAGTCGATCACGAACGTCGAGAACATCTTGGCGGCGCCGGTGGCGGTGTGCACCGTGAAGGGGCGCGTGTCCGAGAACACGTTGCCGAACGTGCTCCAGCCGGTCAGGGCCGAGGTGAAGCCGCCGTTCACGAGCGCGTTGGGCTCGACTTCGGTGGGCGAAGAGCGCAGCTCCATCTCGTCGATGAACACCGAGCCGGGATCGCAACCGGGCTGCAGGTACAGGATGAGCGCCTCGACGCGCTTGGCGTTCGCCGGGCACACGGCCGACACGAAGAACGGGTTCCAGCGGTCCTTGACCGTGTTGCCGTCGCCGATCACCTGCTCGTCACCGACGATCTCGTTGCCGCCCGAGAGCGCGTCGAAGAACACGAGCTTGGCGATGCAGCGGTTCTTGCTGCACGTCGCGGTGCCGGGGATCGAGTCGGCGCTCGAGACGAACGAGACGCCGGAGAAGGCGTACGTCTGGCCGACCACGGGCGTCTTCGCCTGGCCGAAACCGCCGACGTTGAACACGGGGGCGTTCGGGCAGCCGTTGAAGCCACCGTAGATCTTCGCGGCGGCGACGCCGGAGCGGAAGATGTTGTCGGTGGCGGCCGTGGACAGCTGCACGCCGGCGCCGAACGTGAAGTAGCCGGCGTACGAACCACCGCCGTCGTCGAAGCCGGGGTTGGTGAGCAGGTTGACCGAGGCGTGAGCCAGGGTCGCGCCGGCGAGCATCAGGCCGGTGCAGAGCAGGCCCGCCTTCAGGAGACGCTTCACGGGTTTCTCCTCGGCGCTCGCTCGCGCGTGGCGGGCGGCGCGTTGTGTCCGAGGACTGGGCCGGTGCGGGAGCGTGAAGTCGAACCGGGTCCGCGAACGTTCGAACGAACTTCCAAGGCGTCGGGTACTGTCGCGACGTCGGTACTCCAGAAGATGAGCTGCGCGCCGGCTCGAACCGGCTTCCGTCTTGACAGCCCTGTGGCAAGGCTACACAATGTTCGCCAACCGAACAAAGTCTTTTTTTCGGTGCGGAGGAGAAAAGTGATCACGGACCCGACGGCCCCATCTGCGCCCCTCCTGGAAGTGAGGGGGCTCCGCAAGACCTACGCGACCGGTGGACTGTTCACCTCCGGGCGCAAGGTCGTGGCTGCCGAGGACGTCGCCTTCCGGATCCACCGCGGCGAGGCGGTCGCGCTGGTCGGGGAGTCGGGCAGCGGCAAGAGCACGATCGCCCGGCTGCTCATGCGGCTCGAACCCGCCGACGGCGGGCAGGCGCTGCTCGACGGCGTGGACGTGTTCGCGCGCGAGCCGCGCCGCGCTTCCCTCGGCTATCGGCGCCGGGTGCAGATGGTCTTCCAGGACCCGTTCGGATCGCTCAACCCCGCGCACGACATCGCGCACCACCTCACGCGTCCGCTCATGCGGCTGCACTCGCTCAATCCCGCGCACGACGTCGCGCACCACCTCGAGCGGCCCGCCACGCGCCTCGCCGGGGCGTTGAGCCCGAAGGCCGCGCGCGAGCGCGCGGTCGAACTGCTGCGCACGGTCGGGCTGGAGCCCGCCGAAGAGTTCATGGACCGCCATCCCTACGAACTCTCGGGGGGCCAGCGCCAGCGCGTCGCGATCGCACGCTCGCTCGCTGCCGACCCCGACCTGCTCGTGGCGGACGAGCCGACGTCCATGCTCGACGTCTCGATCCGCATGGGCATCCTGAACCTGCTCGCGCAGCTCAAGCGCGACCGAGGGCTCGCGATCCTGCTCATCACCCACGATCTCGCCTCGGCGCGCTTCCTCGCCGAGCGCATCGTCGTGCTCTATCGGGGCCGCGTGGTCGAGGACGGGCCGAGCGACACCGTGGTGGAGTCACCCGCGCACCCGTACACGCGCGCGCTGCTCGCCTCCATCGCCGAAGGCGGCGGGGACGAAGCGAACCGCGCGGCCCGGGGCAAGGGCACGTCCACGGCGCCGTCCCCGACCGGCTGCCCGTTCGCGGACCGCTGCGCCGACGCGCACGGCCCCTGCCGCGGCAGCGATCCGGCGCCGCGCCTGCACGACGGCCGCCTCGTGCGCTGCCACCTCTATCCGGTCACGGGACCCTCGGGAGCGCGCACGTGACCGGCCGCACGTTCCCTCCCGGATTCCACTTCGGCGCCGCGACGTCCGCGCAGCAGATCGAGGGCGCCGCGCACGAGGACGGCCGCGGTGCGTCGGTGTGGGATCACTGCGCGGCGAAGCCGGGGTTCGTGAAGGACGCCTCGGACGCGGCCCGCGCGTGCGACCACTATCACCGCTGGCGCGACGACGTCGCGCTCATGCGCGAACTCGGGCTGACGGCCTACCGGTTCTCGACCGGCTGGTCGCGCGTGCTGCCGACGGGCGAGGGCGCTCCGAACGAGGCCGGACTCGCGTTCTACGACCGGCTCGTGGACGGCCTGCTCGAGGCGGGCATCACGCCGTTCCTGACGTTGAACCACTGGGACCTGCCCCAGGCGCTCGACGCCAAGGGCGGCTGGGGCTCGCGCGCGACCGTGGACGCGTTCGTCACTTACGCCGACGTGGTGTCGCGCCGCCTCGGCGATCGCGTCAAGCACTGGATCACGCACAACGAACCGTGGTGCGTCGCCACGCTCGGTCACGAACAGGGCGTGCACGCGCCGGGACGGCGCGATCCGGCCGAGGCGCTGCGCGTCGCGCACCACCTGCTGCTGTCGCACGGCCGCGCGGTGCCGGTGCTGCGCGCGAACGTGCCGGGGGCCGAAGTCGGGCTCACGACCATGGTCACGCACGTCGAGCCCGCCACCACGAGCGCCGCGGACCTCGACGCGGCGCGCCGTCTCGACGGTACGTTCAACCGCTGGTTCCTCGATCCGCTGTTCCGCGGCGCGTATCCCGCGGACGCGATCGCGGACCGCGTGCGCCGCGGGCACCTCGCGTCGGCCGAGCTTCCGTTCGTGCACGACGGCGACCTGCGCGCGATCGCGGCGCCCACGGACTTCCTCGGCATCAACTACTACAGCCGCGCCGTCGTGAAGGCCGGCCCGGACGGCGAGCCCGTCGGCGTGCCGCAGGCGCCGCCCGATCAGCTCACCGAGATGGGCTGGGAGGTCTGGCCGCAGGGCTTCTTCGACGTCCTCACGCGCCTCACGCGCGACTACGCGCCGAAGCGGATCCACGTGACCGAGAACGGTGCCGCTTTCGCGGACCCGCCCGCGGTGGACGGCGTGATCGCCGACCCGCGCCGCGTGGACTACCTGCGCACGCACCTGCTCGCCGCGCAGCGCGCGATCGACGCGGGCGTGCCGCTCGCGGGCTATTTCGCATGGTCGCTGTTGGACAACTGGGAGTGGGCCGAGGGCTACACGAAGCGTTTCGGCCTCTATGCAGTGGATTTCGAGTCGCAGCAACGCACGGCGAAGCACAGTGCGCGTTTCTACCGCGACGTGGTGGCCGCTCGAGCGGTGCCCACGGTCGTGCCGCAATATTCCTGAGGAGGTTTCCGTGAACCCGATCCGCCGTGCCGTCACCGGCGCACGCCGCCTGCGCACGATCCTGCCGGCCGCGCTCGTCCTGTTCGCCGCTTCCGCCCTGCCGCGCACCGCCTCGGCCGACGCCGCCGCGCCGGCTTCGGCGCCCGCGAGCATCCGCGTCGTCTCCGACGCCACCGGCTCGCGGCTCCAGGTGGACGGGCGCGACTTCATGATGAAGGGCATGAACTGGGACTACATCCCGATCGGGCAGAACTACGCCTTCGATCTCTTCAGCCAGCCCGACGAGGTGATCGTCGCCGCGCTCGACCGCGAGATGGGGCTGCTCAAGAGCATGGGCGTGAACTCGATCCGCCAGTACACGGGCATCCCGCCGAAGTGGGTGCAGTACATCTACGAGCGCTACGGCATCTGGACGGTGCTCAACCACCCGTGCGGCCGCTACGGCTTCACGCTGAACGGCGTGTGGCGCCCGGTCACCGACTACTCCGACCCGGCCATGCGCGCCGCGATCAAGGCCGACGTGGCCGCGAACGTCGCGCGCTACAAGGGCACGCCCGGCGTGCTCATGTGGCTGCTCGGCAACGAGAACAACTACGGCCTGACGTGGGCGTCGTTCGAGATCGAGGCGCTCCCCAAGGGCGAGCGTGACGCCGCCCGCGCCCGCAAGCTCTACTCGCTGTTCGGCGAGATCATCGGCGAGACGCACGCCGGCGCGCCGGGCATCCCGGTCGCGATCGCGAACGGCGACCTGCAGTACCTCGACATCATCGCCGAGGAGTGCAAGGGCCTCGACGTGATGGGCACGAACGTCTATCGCGGCATCTCGGTCGGCGACATGTACCAGCGCGTGAAGGACAAGCTCGGCGTGCCGCTCTTCTTCAGCGAGTTCGGCTGCGACGCCTTCAACGCGCGCACGAACCGCGAGGACCAGGCGATGCAGGCGCGGTTCCTGATCGGCCAGTGGCGCGAGATCTACGAGCAGAGCGCCGGCCACGGCGGCGTCGGGAACGCGATCGGCGGCATGGTCTTCCAGTGGAGCGACGGCTGGTGGAAGTACGGCCAGGACAGCCGCCTCGACGTGCACGACACGCACGCGTCGTGGCCGGACGGCGGCTTCACCGAGGATTTCCAGGAAGGCGAGAACAACATGAACGAGGAGTGGTGGGGCATCTGCGCGAAGGGTCCCGCCGACTCGCGCGGTCTCTACGATCTCTTCCCGCGTGCCGCCTACTACGCGCTGCAGAAGGTGTTCGCGTTCGACCCGTACGCCGCGAACGCCGATCGCCCCGCGATCGCCGCGCACTTCGCTCCGATCGACGCCGTGTCCGCGGAAGTCGCCGCCCGCGGCAACACCGCCGCGCTGCGCGCCACCGCGAGCGAGCGCGTGCGCGTGAGCAACATGCGCGTGCAGATCGAGACCATCAGCACGGGTGGCGAGCACGTCACCACGCCGCTCGCCTCCGCGCCGGCGGCGGGCTATCCGTCGTTCCGCGGCTTCGACAAGCTGCACGAGTTCTGGGCCGACATCGAGGCGCACCCGTCGGACCAGGTCACGGGCACGGTCTCGTTCAACGTGCTCGGCAACGTGCCGGTGAACCCGATCAACGAGATCTTCTACGAGAACCGCGGCCGTCAGGCGTACGGCATCGACGGTATCGAGCGGCTCAAGGTGCATCACGCGAGCGTGTCGTGGGAGGACCGCTACTTCCTGCTCGACGGCTTCTACCGCTCCGGCCACTACCACTGGGGCTACGAAGGCGACTTCTTCGGCCTGTACCAGGAAGCGAACTACGGCACGAACACGGACGTGTACAACGCCGACGCCCCCATCGGCGTCGAGATGACCGGCAAGCGCCAGTTCGAGGGCCTGAAGATGGCGTTCGGCCAGGAGCTGTGGTGGGGCGCGAACCCGTCGGTCATGTTCAAGTACCGCCGCGCCGTGAAGCGCGTGACCGCGACCGCGATCTACCAGGAGGATCTCGCGTCGCAGTCGTCGTTCGCGAGTTCGTCGGTCGTGCCGACCGTCTCCACGCGCAAGGCGACGCTCTCGCTCGAGCACACGCGCGGCACGCTCGGCTTCCAGGTCGGCGGCATCTGGTCGAACAGCAACAAGGCCGGCCTGCCGTTCCAGTTCGTCGAAGGCTCGCCCGGGAACTACGTCACGAAGCAGGACGTCATCTTCGACTCCGACGCGTTCGGCGCGAAGGCGAAGGTCACGTGGCAGCACGGCCGGCTTCTCTGGTACGGACAGACCGCCCGCATGGGCCTCGTCGCCGACGGCGGCCCCACGGCGGTGCAGACGTACACCGGCTGGTCGCTGAAGGACGTGGGCACGGGCAACCAGACGAACGTGATCAGCGGCTTCACGTTCTCTCACGGCAACATCCAGGTCGGCCCGAACTTCCTCTGGCAGAAGCCGATCATCGGTCCGATCCCTCCGGACGCGCCCTCTCCGGCGCACCTGCGCGACGTGATCAACGACCCGTTCGCGGTGCGCGCGAACCGCGAGATGACCGGCGCCGAGCTCATCGTGTGCTGGGATCCGACGCCCGCCACGTGGCTGTGGCAGTGGGACAACGACATCCGTGAGGACGCGAAGCTCGCGGCGAGCGCGGACTTCGTCTACCGCCACATGCCCACCGGCATGGACGCCGCGATCGGCGTGCTCGGCGACGGCGTGACGCGTTTCGCGTTCCCGCGCTCGACGCCTCCGCGGGACCTGTGGGAGCTGCGCCTGCGCGCGGTCTCGCGCCTCTCGGCGAGCCGCCGCATGATCGTGACCGCGTTCGTGGGCGACGCCGAGCCGAACGGCGACAGCCCGCGGTTGATCCATCGCTACGGCGCCGATGCGCGCCTCGGGTGGGGCTCGATGGCCTACGCCGCCTCGGTGCACGTGAACGACTGGGGCCCGTACGACTACCACCGCGACTACAATCTCACGTTCCCGACGCAGCTCATGGGCGACGTCTCGCGCACGCTGGGACCGGTGAAGTGGTTCTCGCAGCCGCAGACGAGCGTGGGCGTGCGCGCGCTGTGGCGCTCGCTCGACCCGTACAGCCCGCGCTACGCCCCCGACGCCTCGGGCGACAAGGGCAGCGAGTGGGAAGTGCGGAGCTACCTGCAGCTGACGCTGTAGCGCTCCCGCGGAGAAACGAAAGCGGCGCGGCTCCTCACGGGGCCGCGCCGCTTGTTTTGGGAGGGACGCCGGCCTCCGGCCGGCAGGTTTCGTTGCCAGGCACCGGGCGGCCGGAGGCCGCTACTTCGCGAACGCGCAGGCCGCCCAGTGTCCCGGGCGCACCTCGCGCAGCAAGGGCGTGTCCGTCGCGCACGAGGCCACCGCCAGGGAACACCGCGGATGGAAGCGGCAGCCCGACGGCGGGTTCTGCAGGCTCGGCGGCGTACCGGGGATGCCCGTGAGTTCCTCGCGCGCGCCGTGCACCCGCGGGAAGGCCTTGAGCAGGCCGCGCGTGTACGGGTGCGCCGGGTCGGTCGTCATGTCCTTCGACGGGCCGGCCTCGGCGAGGCGCGCGGCGTAGAACACCGCGACGCGGTCCGAGAACTCGAGCATGCGCGCGAGGTCGTGCGTGATGAACAGGACCGCGAAACCGAGCTGGCGCTGCAGGTCGCGGATCTGCTCGAGGATCTCGCGCTCCACGATCACGTCGAGCGCGGTCGTGGGTTCGTCGAGGATCACGAGGGACGGTTCGAGGGCGAGCGCGAGCGCGATGCCGACGCGCTGGCGCATGCCGCCCGAGAGCTGGTGCGCGAAGCTGCGGCGGCGGTCGGCGGCGATGCCGACGCGCTCGAGCAGCTCGCCCGCGCGGCGGTCGGCCTCGGCCTGCGAGACGTTCTCGTGCGCCCGGATCGTGTCGGTGATCTGTTCGCCGATCGTCGTGACCGGGTTCAGCGCGTCCATCGCGCTCTGGAACACCATCGAGATGCGCTTCCAGCGGAGCTTCTGCAGCTCGGGTTCGGAAAGCTCGAGCAGGTCGCGGCCCTCGAAGCGCACGGTGCCGCGCGAGATGACCGCGGGCGGCGGGAGCGTGCGCAGGATCGCCTGCGCGAGCGTGGACTTGCCGCTGCCCGACTCGCCGGCGACGCCCAGGATCTCGCCCGGCATCACGTCGAGATTCAGCGAGTCCACCGCGCGCACGTGGCCGCGGGCGGTGACGTAGTCCACGCACAGGTCGCGGATCGAAAGCAGCGGCTCAGGCATGTTCCCTCACCACGGGAGTCGAGCGCCCGGGCACCTGCCCGCGGCGAATGAGGTGCACGCGCCAGAACCGCTCGAGCTGCAGGCGCGGGTTCGTGATCTCGTCGAAGCCCGAGTTGACCAGCGTGAGCGCGAAGCCCACGAGCGCGACGCAGAGACCGGCGGGGACGAACGTCCACCAGGAGCCCGTGAGCAGCGCCGAGTCGTTCTGCGCCCAGTAGAGCATCGTGCCCCAGGTGACGCGCGAAACGTCGCCGAGGCCGAGGAACTCGAGACCGACCTGCGCGCCGATCGCGTACACGGTGCTGCCGATCACCTGCGCGACGAGCACGCTCATCATGTTGGGCAGGATCTCGGCCATGAGGATGCGGAAGTCGGATTCGCCCGCGACGATCGCCGCGGCGACGAAGTCGCGGCGGCGCAGCGCCAGCGCCTGCGAGCGCAGCACGCGCGCGTTCCACGCCCAGCCGGTCACGACGAGCACGAGCCCGACCGTGAACGGTCCGCTCGGCAGGTAGGCCGCGATCACGATCGCGAGCGGCATGCCGGGCAGCACGAGGAACACGTTCGAGAACACGGACAGCGCGCCGTCCACGCGGCCGCCGAAGTAGCCGGCGGTCACGCCCACGAGCGCACCGATGAGCACGACGAGCAGGCCGACGATGAAGCCGAGCGCGAGCGAGACGCGCGTGCCGACGACGAGCTGCGTGAGCACGTCCTGGCCCTGGCCGTTCGTGCCGAGCCAGTGCGCGGCCGACGGCGCCTGCAACGGAATGCCGACGAGCGCGGTCGGGTCACCCGCGACCCACGGCCCCGCGACCGCCACGAGCGCGAAGAGCGCGAGCAGCGACGCGCCCGCGAGCGCCTTGCGGTCGCGTCGGATCGCGAGCGCCCAGGCTCCGAGCCCGTTGCCGCGGGCGAGATCGGGCGCGCTCACGACGCGGAGTCCCGGGTGCGCGCGTCGAGCCAGAGGTAGACGAGGTCCACCACCCAGTTCGCGCCGAGCACCGCCAGCGTGATGACGAGGAAGATGCCCTGCATGAGCGGATAGTCCTGGTTGCGGACGGCCTGCACGAGCAGGTAGCCCTGACCCGGATAGCTGAACACGATCTCGGTGAGCAGCGAGCCGCCGAGCACGAAGCCGAGCGCCATGCCGAAGCTCGTGACGCTGGGCAGCAGCGCGTTGCGTGCCGCGTAGCGCAGCACGACGCGCGCGGGCGGAAGCCCCTTCGCGCGCGCGAGGTTCACGTAGTCCGAGCCGAGCACGCTGATCATCGTGTTGCGCATGGACAGCAGCCAGCCGCCGAGCGTGGCGAGCACGATCGTGAACATGGGCAGCGCGGCGTGCCGCAGCACGTCGAGCGCGAAGGACATCGTCCAGCCGGGCACCGAGTCGTCGGCGTACGCGTGCCCGAGCGGGAACCAGCCGAGCTCGAAGCCGAACAGGTAGAGCGCCGCCATCGCCAACCAGAAGTAGGGCAGCGAGCCCGCGAACACGAGCGCGGACGGCAGCCACGTGTCCACCCACCCGCGGCGCCACCACGCGGCCGCGACGCCGAGCAGCGAGCCGATCCCGAAGCTGAGCACGACCGCCGAGCCGGCGAGGAACAGGGTCCAGCCGAGCGCGGTCCCGATCACCTGCGACACGGGCGCGGGGAAGTAGGCGATGGACAAGCCCATCTCGCCGCGCAGCACGTGCGAGAGGTACGTGAGGTACTGGCTCCAGAGCGGGCCCTCGGTCAGTCCGAAGGTCGCACGCAGCGCGTCGATCGCCTCGGGCGCGAGCTTGCCCTTGAAGCGCGCGAACAGCGCGGTGGCCGGATCGCCGGGCATGAGGCGCGGCAGGAAGAAGTTGATCGTGACCGCGGCCCACGCCGCCACGAGGTAGAAGCCGAGCCGCTTGAGCAGGTAGCGCACGGGCGTCACCTCGGCCGGAGCGAGGTGAGCACGAGAAGGATCTCGCCCCGCTCCATCTTGTTGGGCGAAGGATCGCAGTACGGATCCTGCGCGGTGGGGAAGCCCGTGATGCGCGAGGTGTTGAACTCGGCCCACGAGGGATTCGGATAGAGCGGGATCGCGGGCGCCTCGGCCGCGAACAGCCGCTGCAGGCGGCTCGCGAGCCGGCGCTGCTCCGCCGGATCGGCGGCGGCCTCGAACGCCTCGAGCGCGCGATCGGCCTCGGGGCTCGAGTAGCGGTGCCAGTTGCCCGCGGAGGGCTGGCCGAGCGGCTTGATCGTCGCCGACGACATGAGCCAGCGGTACAGGTGGTAGGGCGCCGGGCCTTCGATGGACCAGCCGATCGAGAGGTCGAAGTCGCCTTCCTGCACCTTCTGGAACCACGCGCCGAAGTCGTAGGTCTTCACGGTCGCCTCGACGCCGGCCGCGCGCAGGTTGCGCGCGATGATCTGCGAGGCGCGCACCCAGTCGGACCAGCCCGACACGCAGAGCACGTCGTAGCGCATCGGCTTGCCGTCCTTGCGGCGGCGGATGCCGTCGGCGCCGCGCGTGTACCCGAGCGAATCGAGGATCGCGTTGGCGCGCGGCAGGTCGTACTTCACCCACGCGCTCTCGGCGTCACTCAGCGTGTCGCGCCAGGCGTCGTACGTCGCGCTCATGCCCGTCGCGTCGGAGGGATGCGTGTAGCGGAACGCCGCGACGTCCACCATGAGCGGGCGGTCGAGCGACATGCTGAGCGCCTTGCGCACGTTCACGTCGTCGAACGGCGCGCGCGTCGTGTTCGCGTACAGGTAGACGACGCCGGCGGTGAGCGGGAACCAGTAGGCGTGGTGCTCGGGGTCGCGCTTCACGAAGACGCGTTCGATCGCGGGGATGAAGTTGCCCGCCCACTCGACCTCGTCGAACACGAGCGCGAGGTTCGCGCGGTCGTTTGACGGGAACGCCGGGAAGCGCAGCGCGCGGATCGCGGGCTTGCCCTTCTGCCAGTAGTGGGGATTGCGGCCGAGTTCGTAGATCTGGTCGCGGAACACGTTCACTTCCGTGAACGGTCCGGTCGCGACGGGATGCTCGTTCGCGAACGTCACCGGGTCGGCGACGTCCTTCCAGACGTGCTCGGGCACGATCTGCTGCGCCGCGATCTCGTCGAAGCCGGGGATGAACACGCGCTGGAACGTGAAGTCCACCGTGCGCGCGTCACGCGCGGTCACGTCCGAGACGAAGCCCCAGACGCCGCGGCGGTCGAGCGCGGGAAAGCGCTTGGTCAGCCGGAACGTGAACTCGACGTCCTTCGCCGAGAACGGCCG
>JBGANH010000112.1:0-12591 GCA_044222365.1 Candidatus Eiseniibacteriota bacterium | reverse complement strand
GTGGCCGTGGACACGTGGACGCACTTCGCGGTCACGTTCGATCGCGCGACCGGCACGGGCACGTGGTACCTCGACGGTGCGCCGCAGCCGGCGTACGCCTTCACGCTGCCGTCGCTCGACGCGACGAACGGCGCCGAGGTTTCGTTCGGCGAGGCGAGCGCCTCCTTCGGCGGCGGCCGTGCGCTGATCGGCGTGCTCGACGAGGTCGAGTTCTTCCCGAACCTCGCGATGTCGGCCTCCACCGTGCAGGCCGTGTGGGCTGCGGGCCCGCGCGGCAAGTGCCGCGACCTGCTGCGGCTGCCCGCGGTCACGTCGATCTGCAAGGACGACACGACCGTGACCGTGTGCTTCTCGGTCACGAACACGTCGGGCGGACCGAAGAGCTACCACTGGTCCGTCGCCGGGCTGCCCGCGGGTCCGGGCTGCACGGTCGCCGGTCCCGTGTCGTTCACGCCGTCCTCGGGCTCGTTCACCGTGCCCGCGGCGTCGAGCGGCGTGCCCGTGTGCATCACGATCAAGCGGCCGGCCGGGCTCACGGCGCAGAACGCCACGTCGTGCTTCTCGCTCACGCTGCTCAACGATTCGACCGGCGTGTGCCAGACGCGCACGAGCAGCATCCGTGCGGACAACACCTGCTGGTGCGTGAAGGCGAACACGGGCGGCGTGGTGAACGTGGCCGCCCGCGTGCTGCCGCCGGGCA
Source organism: Candidatus Eiseniibacteriota bacterium (assembly GCA_044222365.1). Taxonomy (GTDB): domain Bacteria; phylum Eisenbacteria; class RBG-16-71-46; order RBG-16-71-46; family RBG-16-71-46; genus CAIXRL01. The sequence continues at coordinate 11,891 of JBGANH010000112.1, read as the reverse complement.
TCGTCGGCACTCCGATCGTGATCGGTACCGGCTTCCCGTGCGATCCGCTCGGCCGCGTGGTGCAGCTGCGCGCGACCGCGCGCTTCACGGACGCGGACGGTGATCCCGAGGCCGCGCGCATCTCGATCAACGGCCTGCCTCCGGGCGAGCCGGTGATCCGGGACGTCGTGCCGTCCGGCACGGGCGGCGAGCAGGCGAGCACGTTCTTCGTTTCGTGGCGCGGCGAGCACGACCTCGCCCTCGCGTGCGATCTCGTGATCGAGGCCGACACCGACGGCGACGGCCTGTTCGAGGAGATGTGCAGCGTGCCGATGCGTTCGAGCTGGGACGGCGACCAGGTCGCGGCGGTGACGCCGGGCACGGGCGGCGGCGCGCTCGTGGCGCAGCTGCGCACGACGCCGAACCCGAGTTTCGGACCGGCGAGCGTGTCGTTCACGCTCCCGGCGGCGGGCCACGTCACGCTCGGCGTGTACGACGTGAACGGACGCCTCGTGCGCACGCTGCAGCGCGGCACGATGAGCGCGGGCGCGCACGCCCTCGACTGGGACGGACGCGATCCGTCCGGCGCGCACGTGCCGGCGGGCGTGTACTTCGTGCGCCTCGAGCTGCCCGGACAGTCGCTGCGCTCCAAGCTGGTGAAGCTGCGTTAGTCGAAGCTCTGCGCCGCACGCAGGGACGGCCGTTCCCGGAACATCGGGAGCGGCCGTTTCGCGTTCAGCCGTGCGTGCGCGCGAGCAGCGTGGCGGCGGTGACCGCGAGCACGTCGGCGCACGCGTGCGCCGCCATGGGCTCGAGCGCCGAGCGCCGCCGCAGGTACAGCAGCGACCACGCGACGCCCGCGAGGCCGGTGCCGATCGCGGTGCCGAGGCCCTGATAGAGGTGCCCGTGGCCGAACACGGCCGAGCTGGTGGCGATCGCGAACACGAGCCCCGGCCGGCCGAAGCGCTTCTCGAACCGCGTGAGCACGAACACGCGCTGCAGCTCCTCGACGAAGCCGCCGGCGAAGACGCTGATCGGCAGCCATGCGAACAGGTGGCGCGGGTCGCGGAAGAACGTCATCACCGACGGCCCGGTCTGCGGTGGCTTCGGGAAGACGCCCGCGAGCGCCGAGTCGAGCACGACGTTGAAGAGCACGAACATCGGTACACCGATCACGAGCCCGACACCGACGCGGCGCCAGGCGCCCTCGCGCGCGAGCCCGACGCTTCGCGCGCCTTCGCCGCCGAGCCGCAGCAGCACGGCGATCACCGCGAGCACGATCACCTTCGAGCGCGCGATCTTCAGCACGAACGTGCCGAAGTCCGCGGGCAGCGCACCGCCGCCGGGATGGAGGAACACCTGCCACACCCAGCTCGCCACGATCACGGCGAGCGACAGGTGGAGGACGGTCCGCGCAGTGCGAACGGGCTCGGCCGGGTTCGATTCGACGGCGCTCATGGCGGTCAGCCTGCCCGCGCGCAGGTCGCGAGAGCAGCGCGAAGCGCCGAGTGCGGGCGATCGCGCGGCCAGCGCGACCAGCGGGCGATCAACGCGGGCGGGCGGAACCCGGGAACGCGGCCGCGCCGACGATCGAGGTGAGCGCCGTGCCCCACGCCATGTCCACCGCGGTGATGAACGGCGTCCAGCCGTTCAGCACGGCGAGCGCGGTGAGATCGAACGTCGCGTACGCGACGAAGCCGAAGGCGGCGCCGCGCCGCGCGGCCTGCGCGCGCGTCGCGCCCGCAGGCAGCGACTGCAGCACGAAGAAGTTCACGCCAACGAGGTAGATCGCGTAGAAGAGCGCAGCCGCGGCCACGTTCGGCTGCGCGCGCATGAGCGGACCGACCTCGCGCTGGTAGAGCGGCGGCGCGATCACGCCGAGCCACAGCAGGTCGAGCGCGAGCATCGTGACGGCGGAGACGGCGTATGTGCGGAAGTGGCGCATCGTGGGCCTCGTGGGCGACCGGCCGGCGGCCGGGAGAGTGACGCGGCTCAGCGCCGCGGCGGCAACGGGAAGAACGCGCTCGTGCGCCCGGCGTACTCGGCCCAGCCGGGCCGCGTGCGCATCGAGCGCTCGAGCAGCGCGGCGCCGGAGACGCGGACGAGCAGGAACGTCATGAGCGCCGGGCCCGCGAGCGTCCACCACGCGTCCGGCGTAGCGAGCGCGAAGGCCGAAGCCCACCAGAGCGTCGCGTCGCCGAAGTAGTTCGGGTGGCAACGTCCACGCCCAGGGCCGCCAGTCCCGCTGATGCGGCCGCGGTTCGCGCCGTCGCGCTTGAACGCGGCGAGCTGGGCGTCCCCGATCACCTCGAACGCGAAGCCGAGCGCGAAGAGCGCGAGCGCGGCGGCGTCGAGCGGCGCGAAGGCGCGCGGCGCGTCCTCGCGAAGCACGGCCCACAAAGGCAGCGCGACGATCCACAGCAGCACGGCCTGCAGCGTGAACACGGTGAAGAAACTCGTCCACCAGAAGCTCGCGGGCGACTTCGCGCGCATCGCGGCGTAGCGCGGGTCCTCGCCGTGCCCGGCATTGCGGCGCGCGATGTGCCAGCCGAGGCGCGCTCCCCACACCGTGACGAGCGCCGCGACGAGCAGCGCGCGCGGGTGCCACGCGCCGTAGGCCGCGACCCACGTCCACGCCGCGAGCGCGAAGCCCGGGCCCCAGAAGCGGTCCACGAGGCTCGCGTCTCGCGCGCGCACGCTCGCCACCCACACGCACGTGGTGAGCGCGAAGACGGCGCCGAGCGCGGTGAAAAGTGCCGCGTTCATGCGCGCGGCCGCGCGCCGTCACCGCGGCCGTGCGCGGCGCCCGCGAGTTCGAGCTGCACGAGCCCGCACGTGCGCTCGAGGAAGCCGGCCTCGCAGTACGCGAAGTACCAGCGCCACAGCCGCACGAAGCGCTCGTCGAAACCCTGTGCGCGCACCTGGTCGAGCCGCGACTCGAACCGTGCGCTCCATTCCTGCAGCGTGCGCGCGTAGTGCGGCGTGTAGTCGGCGATCGCCTCGGTGCGCAGGCTCGTCGCCTTCGCCGCGGCCTCGGTCATGCCGCGTACGCTCGGCAACGCGCCGCCGGGGAAGACGTGGCGCTGGATGAAGTCCACGCCGCGCTTGTACGCGGCTTCGTCCTGGTCGCGGATGACGATCGCCTGCAGCACGGCGCGGCCGTCGGGCTTCAGCATCGCGTCGATCACGCGGAAGTACTCGTGCAGGTACTCGTGCCCGACCGCCTCGATCATCTCGATGCTTACGACGCGGTCGAACCGCCGTCCGAGCCTGGGCAGGTCGCGGTAGTCCTCGCGCAGCAGCGTGACGCGGTCCTCGAGCCCGGCCTCGCGCACGCGCCGCGCGGCGACTTCGTACTGCGCGGGCGAGATCGTCGTCGTGGTGACGCGCACGCCGTGGCGGCGCGCGGCGTGGATCGCGAACCCGCCCCAGCCCGTGCCGATTTCGAGCACCTCCTGCCCCGGGGACAGCCGCAGCCGGTCGCAGATCACGTCGAGCTNGTCGCGCGCGCGCACGCTCGCCACCCACACGCACGTGGTGAGCGCGAATACGGCGCCGGGCGCGGCGAGCGCTGCGGCGTTCATGCGAACGTCCGCGCGCCGTCGCCGCGGCCGTGCGCGGCGCCCGCGAGCTCGACCTGTACGAGCCCGCACGTGCGCTCGAGGAACCCGGCCTCGCAGTAGGCGAAGTACCAGCGCCACAGCCGCACGAAGCGCTCGTCGAAGCCCTGCCCGCGCACGTCGTCGAGGCGCGCCTCGAATCGCGCGCTCCACTCGCGCAGCGTGCGCGCATAATGCGGCGTGTAGTCGGCGATCGCCTCCGTGCGCAGGCTCGTCGCCTTCGCGGCGGCCTCGGTCATGCCGCGCACGCTCGGCAGCGCGCCGCCGGGGAACACGTGACGCTGGATGAAGTCCACCCCGCGCTTGTACGCGGCCTCGTCCTGGTCGCGGATCACGATCGCCTGCAGCACCGCGCGGCCCTCGGGCTTCAGCATCGCGTCGAGCACGCGGAAGTACTCGTGCAGGTATTCGTGCCCGACGGCTTCGATCATCTCGATGCTCACGACGCGGTCGAAGCGACGACCCAGCTTCGGCAGGTCGCGGTAGTCCTCGCGCAGGAGCGTGACGCGGTCCTCGAGCCCGGCCTCGCGCACGCGGCGCGCGGCGACCTCGTACTGCGCGGGCGAGATCGTGGTCGTGGTGACGCGCACGCCGTGGCGGCGCGCGGCGTGGATCGCGAATCCGCCCCAGCCCGTGCCGATCTCGAGCACCTCCTGTCCCGGCGACAGCCGCAGCCGGTCGCAGATCACGTCGAGCTTGTGCACAGAGGCTTCGTCGAGGCCGGAGGCCTTGCTCGGGAAGATGGCGCACGAGTACATCAGCGTCGGGTCGAGGAACAGCGCGAAGAAGTCGTTGCCGAGGTCGTAGTGCGCCTCGATGTTCGCGCGCGAGCCGCGGCGCGTGTTGCGGCGCATGGCGTGCAGCGCGTGCAGCACCGGTCTGCGCAGCGACGCGAACCCGCCTTCGAGTCCGGCGAGCGCGTCACGGTCGCGCGCGAGCAGCCGGATGAGCGTCGTGAGGTCGTCGGTGTCCCACTCACCGCGCATGTACGACTCGGACGCGCCGACGGCGCCCCCCGTCGCGACCTCGAGCCAGAAGACGAGGTCGTGTACGCGCAGGGTGGCGTCCAGCGACGACATCGTGCGCTCGGCGCCTCCGGCGCCTGCGGCGCCGAACTGCAGGCTGCGACCGTGCTCGATCACCGTGAGCGTGCCCGAGCGCAGCTTCGCGAGCGAGCGCAGCACGCCCTCGCGCGAGAGCCGTTCGGCGAGCGAGGGCTGCGGCGTGGCGGGCAGGGTCAGGTCGCGTGCGATCGTGCTCATGCGGCGCTCCGGGAGTGTGTGGCCGCGGCGTCGCGCGGGTGGGGAAAGTAGGGGACGCGCTTGAGCCAGAGCTTGAGCGCCTCCCAGTAGATGCCGGCGAGGACCTGCACCGTCATGAACGGGAACCGTGCGAGCGTGCCGGCGAGCGCGCGCGCCGTGATCTCGCGGCGGGCGAGGGACAGCGTCGCGTCGAACACGAGCCCGCGCGCGTCGTGGTCCTCCATGTGCACGGCGAGCCGCGCGCCGGGAGGGGAGAAGCGGAAGTGGTGCTCGAGGTCCATGGGCAGGAACGGCGAGACGTGGAACTCCTTCGCGTTGCGGAACGCGAGCGGGCCGCCGCGGCCGCGACGGTCGAGCACGTAGCAGTGGCGCTCGTTCCAGGGCGTGTTGCTCACCTCGGCGACGATCGTCTCGACGCGCTCGCCCGCGGCGTCGAAGCAGTAGTAGAAGCTCACGGGGTTGAAGGCGACGCCGAACATGCGCAGGTGCGTGAGCAGCCGCACCGGGCCCTCCGGGCGCACGCCCGTGCGCTCCTGCACGAGGTCGCGTACGCACTGCTCGAGCGGCAGAGCGGGATCGCCGAAGTAGTCGCGGCGGTCGAAGCGCGCGAGCGCGGGCCCCGTGGCGCTCCAGAACGGGCTCGAGGCGAACGCGCGGTCGAGCTCGGAGAGGTCGAGATAGGTGAGGAAGAGCGGATAGCGGAACGCGTGCGCGCGCGGCGCGAATCGCCGGTGCCGCACCCAGCCCACGTACAGCGCGCTCGCGAGCTTCACGCGAACACCGGTTCCGGACGCGCGGCGAACGCGCGCGCCACGGCGAGCCCGCTCACGACGCCGTCCTCGTGGAAGCCGTTCCGCCAGTACGCGCCGCAGAAGTGCGCGCGGTGCGAGCCGCTCACCTCCGCGTGCCGTGCCTGCGCGGCGAGCGAGTCGTGCGTGAAGATCGGGTGCTCGAACGTCATGCGGCGGATCACCCGGTCCTCGCGCACGCGGCCCGAGTCGTTGAGCGTGACGAGGAAGCGCTCGGGCGACGCGAGCCCCTGCAGGTGCGTCATGTCGTACGTGACGCCGACGGGCGCGGCGCGGTCGGCGGGCACGTGGTAGTTCCACGACGCCCACGCGCGGCGCGCGCGCGGCAGGACGCCGGTGTCCGTGTGCAGCACCGCGGTGTTGGCCTGGTAGCGGAACGCGCCGAGCACCTCGCGCTCGAGCGGCGTGGCGTCGGTCAGCAGCGCGAGCGTCTGGTCGGAGTGCGTCGCGAAGACGACTTCGTCGAAGGTCCGCGTCGCGCCGTCCAGGCGCACTTCGACGGCGTCCACGGTGCGACGCACTCCGTACACGGGGGTGTTCGTGTGCACGCGATCGGCGAACGGCGCGATCAGCGGCTTCACGTAGGCGTGCGAGCCGTTCTCGACCACGCGCCAGCGCGGCTGCTTCGCGGGCGGCTCGAGCAGGCCGTGGTTGCGGAAGAAGCGCACGAAGAACGCGGCGGGAAACGCGCGCATGTCGCGCTCGCTCGCCGACCAGATCGCCGCGCCCATGGGCACGAGGTACGAGTCGCGGAAGGCGGGCGAGAAGCCCGCGCCGTCGCACAACTCGCCGAGCGTCGCGTGCGCGTACGCTCCGGCGACGAGCCCCTCGGCCTCGCGGTTGAAGCGCAGGATTTCGGACAGCATGCGCAGGAAGGCGGGGTTCACGAGGTTGCGGCGCTGCGCGAACACCGCGTCGAGCGTCTCGCCGCCGTACTCGAGGCCGCTGCGCTGGTCGGACACGCCGAAGCCCATGCTCGTCTCGCGCGAGGGCACGCCGAGCCGCGCGAGCATCGCGCAGAACTCGGGATAGGTGCGCTCGTTGAACACGACGAAACCCGTGTCCACGTCGAACGGCCCCGCGGCCGTGTCCACGCGCACGGTGTGCGTGTGCCCGCCGACGTGGGAGGCGGCTTCGAATACGGTGACCTCGTGGGCGCCATGCAGGTGCGCCGCCACGGTCAGCCCGGAGATCCCGGAGCCGATGATCGCGACCTTCACGTGAATACTCCTTGAACAAGTATTGCAGCGGTTTGGAACGGCACCCCTTGGACGCACCGACCCCCTGCCGCGTTTCGAACCAAAAACGGGGTGGTGGGCGGGTGACGGGCCCGGCCGGAGTCGCCTAGACTGCCGCCGTCGCCCCGAACCCCTTTTCGCCGGCCCCGGCCGGCCCGGAGTCCCGCCGATGTCCCGACCGATCCCGCCCGCGCTGGCCGCGCTCGCCGCGACGCTCTTCGCCGCCGCCGCGCTGGCCGCGACGCACTATTCCAGCGGCCCGCTGCCCTCGAAGACCGGCGCCCCGGCGGTGGGCGCGCACCCCGAAGAGCCCAACTGCACGGAGTGCCACATCACGTTCGACGGCGGGGGCGACCCGGTCCCGAACCTGAACGTGGCGGGCGGCCACCTGAGCGTGCTCGACCTGCCGGCCTACTACGTGCCCGGCCGCACCTACACGCTGCGCGTCGAACTGGCGTGCGATTCGAGCGCCGTGGCGATCGTGCCGCGCTGGGGGTTCCAGCTGACGGCGCTCGACGCCGCGACGGGCGCGACGGCCGGCACGTTCTCGGTGCGCGATCCCGACTCGATGCAGGTCGTGCACCTGGGCTCGGGCTCGTGGAGCGACCGCTGGTACGTCGAGCAGAACGTGCTCGGCACCCACGAGACCGAGCTCGGCCCGGTCACCTGGAGCTTCGACTGGACCGCGCCGGCGTCACCGGCCGGCAGCGTGACGTTCTACGCCGCGGGCAACGCCGCGAACGGCTCCGAAGAGCCGAGCGGGGACTGGATCTTCACGACGTCGGCCTCGGTGCTCGACACGACGACGTCCGTGCGGCGTTCGAGCTGGGGCGCGGTGAAGAGCGGACGGCGCTAGCGGTTCGCGCGGCTCGCGCGCCGGGCCCGTCAGGCGATCGCGGCGCGGTGCACCACTTCGACCGAACGGTCCACGAGCCACGGCCAACGGAAGTTCGCGCTCAGCGCCGGCTGCTCGGTGCGCTCGTGCCACTCGACCGGATGCTGTTCGCCGCGCAGTTCGTCGGCGAAGTCCGGATCGCAGGCTTCCGCGGCGAAGAACGCGTAGTCGCGCGGCGGCACCGCGCGCTTCGGGCGCGCGACCGTGCCGGGACGATGGCGCGCGAGCTGCCGCGTCATCCAGCCGACCATGCGCGGGCGCAGGTCGGAGAGCACGTTGAAGCACTCGTGCGCCGCGCGCGGATAGAACACCAGCTCGCGCTCGCAGCGCGCCGTCTCGAAGATGCGGAATGCCTCGTCTCCGGGCGTGATCATGTCGCGCCCGCCGCCAGCCACCATGAGCGGACGGTCGAGCGTGTCGATCACGCCGTCGAGCGTGATGCGCGGGATGTGCTTGTCCATCTCCTCGACCGGCATGTCGTAGAGCGACGCCAGCTCGCCGCGCATGCTCGCGAGCGTGACGTTCCAGTACACGTCCGCCGAGTACGGCGGGCTCACGGCGCACACGGCCTTCACGCGCGGGTCGTGCGCGGCCATGCGGATGGCGCAGTAGCCGCCGAGCGACAGCCCCATGAAGCCGACCGCGTCGGGGTCCAGCTCGGGGTGCGCCTCGATGTGGTTCATGATCGCGACGCCGATCGGGCGCGGCTCGCCGACGTGGCCGAGCCGGTGGAACGTCTCGCCGAGCCCGGGACCGTCGAACGTGCACACGGCGCAGCCGCGCTGCACGAACGCGTCCGCCCACCAGTGCAGCTCTTCCTTCACGGCGTTCGTGCCGTTGAAGATCACGACGACCGGGCGCGGCCCGTCGCCGGGCGGCACGCGCAGGTAGCCGCGCAGCAGGTAGCGGCGGAACGGCACCTCGAACGGCACCGCGGGCACGTCGAAGTGCGGCGCGGCGTTCGCGTACGCGCGCACGCAGCCCGCGTGCAGCTGGCGCTTGCGGTCGGGGTCCATGAACACGACGTACTGCGCGAAGTTGTAGGCGGCCGAGGCGGTCAGGAAGTGGCGCGAGGCCTCACGCGCCTTGCCGAACTCGATCGCGTCACGCCCGCGCTTCTCGTACGCGCGGCCCGTGGCTTCCCACTCGTCGGACCAGGACTCGAGGCTCGAGACGCGCCCGAGCACGTCGTCGAGGTCGGATTCGGTGACGCCGTGGTTGAGGAACTGGAGCTTCGCCCACGCGGGCATCGAGCGCGCGGCGCCGAGCTTGAGCGAGAGGCGCACGAATCCGGGGCGCAGCAGCTGGCTGCGCAGCATGTGCGGTACGAGCAGTTCGAGGCGTCCGCCCTTGACCTGCATGTGCACGCTCCCGGGTTCGCTTCGGCGATCCGGTGTCCGCGCGCGGGGCGTCTGCCCGGCGGCGCGACCAGCCGGTGGGACTCACTTCCATGTGAGCACGCCATGTGCCACCCGATGTCGCGCTCTCCACTCTGCAGTTTCGTCAGGTTCGCGCCACACTTGAGCGGAATTGCCGGTGCATGAGGGCGATGCGAGGGGCGCGCAGGTCGCCCGAGGGTCGCGACGACCGTCGCGAGGGCGCGACGGCGAGGGTGACATCGCGTCGCGCTGGGGGATTTGGCGCGGCGAACGGCCGCCGTCGCCCCGTCAGTCCCGCTGCGCGCCGACGTGCTCGCGGTAGGCGGCGAGCAGCCGCTGCGGCACGTCGCGCGAGGGCAGCGCGCGGCCGTCGAGCGTGGCGACCGGCAGGATCTCCTGAACGGAGTTGGTGAGGAACAGCGCGTCGACTTCACGCAGGCCTCCGGCCTGCAGTGCACACTCGCGCGCGGGAATCCCGAGCTCCGCGCAGAGCTGCAGCACGATCGCGCGCGTCACGCCGGGCAGGATGCGGCTCGAGAGCGGCGGCGTGAGCACCTCGCCGCCCTTCACGACGAACACGTTGCTCGCCGAACCCTCGAGCAGCTCGCCCGCGCTCGAGACGAGCAGCGCCTCGTCGGCGCCGATCGCGATCGCCTGCTCGCGCGCCAGGTCCCACGCCATGCGGCTCGTGGTCTTGTAGGCGCCCATCCAGCCGAGATCGAACACGAGCGGCGACACGATCGCCGCCGCGTCGCCCGAGCGCGTGCCGCGCCACAGGCGCGAAGCCAGCGGCTGCGCGTCGATCCACGCGCCCGCGCGCGTCGGGCGCCCGCCCGCGATGCCTCGCGTCACGGTGATGCGCACGACGGCGTCGCGCAGCGACTGCGCGTCGAGCAGCTCGCCGATCGCGTCGCGCATCGCGCTCGGGCGCGGCGGCACCGGGAACCCCAGCTCGGCGGCGGCCAGCACGAGCCGCTCCATGTGCCGCTGCCACGCGAACGGCCGGCCGTCGTACACGCGCAGTGTCTCGAAGATGCCGCCGCCGTCGCGCGTGCCGCGATCGAACAGGCTCGTCGCGGCTTCGTCGCCGCGCACGATGCGCCCGTTCGCCCAGATCGGCGTGTCGGGCTGCCGCGCTCCGGTAGGCAGCGGCCAGCTCAAGCGCCGTCTCCTCCGCCGTTCGTGAGCGTGATGTCGCCGAGCACGGCCGAGAACGCCTTGCGCATGCCCTCGGCTTTGTCGTGCGACTCGGAGTACTCGGCTTCGGGGTCGGAGTCGGCGGTGATGCCGCCGCCGCCGCGAGCACGACGTGCAGCGGCTGGGTCACTTGGTGCAAATGGCACGTTCCAGTCGGCGTCGCCGTTCCAGCCCATCCATCCGATCAGCGTGCCGGTGGGCGTGGCGCCGCGCAGGCTCCGGGCCAGTCGAGGATCTCGATCGCGCGCAGCATGGGCGCGCCCGTGATCGAGCCGCCGGGAAGCAGGCGTGCAGCGTCCAGACGTCGAGGTCGTCGCGCAGCCAGCGCATGTGCTCGTCCAGGTGATGCCGCGAAGCGCTCAGCTCACCGCGCGCGGCCTCGGCCGACGGTCTTGCGCCCAGGTCGTTGCGCAGCACGTCCACGATCATCACGTTCTCGGCGCGGTCCTTCGGGCTCGCGAGCAGCTCGGCGGCGAGCGCCTCGTCCTGCTCGGGCGTCACGCCGCGCGGGCGCGTGCCCTTGATCGGGCGCGTCTCGACGTGCTGGCCGCGCAGCTCGAGGAAGCGTTCGGGACTCGCCGACAGCAGCGCGTGATCGCCGAGGTCGAGGTAGGCGGCGTACGGCGCGGGCGAGTGCTGCACGAGCGACTCGTACAGCGTCGGCGCGAGTGCGAGCGCCGCGGGCTGCTCGATGCGCCAGCGCTGCGTGAGGTTGGCCTGGAAGATGTCGCCGCGGCGGATGTGTTCCTGCACCGCGGTCACCCCGCGGATCCAGCCCTCGCGCGTGTGCGTGCCCTGCGCCGCGGGCGCGGAGACCGGCCGCTGCACGCTGATCGGCGCGCGGCCCGGGCCGAGCATGCGCGCGCGGAACAGTTCCAGCCGTTCCTTCGCACGCGCGACGGCGTCGGCGCCCTCGAACGGCAGGCCGCTCGAGAACAGCCACATGCGCGCGGTGTCGTGGTCGTACGCGCCGACCACGTCGTAGAGCGCGAACACGAAGTCCGGCAGCTGCAGGTCGTCGCGCGCGCCCTCGGGCCAGCGCTCGAGGCGGCGCCCGTAGTCGTACGCCCAGTAGCCCACCGCGCCGCCGGTGAACGGCGCGCCCGTGGCCAGCTCGGCGCCCGTCTGCGGCGCCACTTCGGCGAAGTGGCGGAACGTGCGCATGGCGGCGGCGTGATCGCCCGCGCGCAGGACCGCGAACGGTTCCGCCCCGAAGAACGTCCAGCGTGCGCGCCGCACCGGCGACTCGGCGCCGTCCGGGAGCGAGGAGTGCAGCAGGAACGGATGCGCGAGCCCGGCGAGCTGGCGCAGCGGCGCCAGCGGACGATCGGTCTCGAGCAGGTGGACGAGCGGGAGTTCGACGCGTGGTGGCATGGCGCGGAAGTTAGGGGCGCGGGAGTAGGGGGTCAAAGAAGCGCGCGTCCGGCGCGTGCGCGCTACTTTGTCGCCGTCCCCGCCGCCGCCGGCGCTTCCGCATCCAGCCCGATCCCGCGGTGCAGCAGTCGCACGGCG
>JBGANH010000111.1:0-12683 GCA_044222365.1 Candidatus Eiseniibacteriota bacterium | reverse complement strand
TGCGCGCGGGAGGCGCGGCCGCGTGGCCGGCGGGCGCCGCGGTGGTCGCCGCCGGGGCGTGCGCCGGGAGCAGGCGAGCTCCGGCCACGGCGAGCGTGGCGGCGAGGGCGAGTGCGGCGGCGGAGCGGGCGTGCCGAAGTAGCGGCGATGGGCGCGGTCCACGATCTCCGCGACCAACGCGTCGAACGTGTAGCCCGCGACGCCGGCGGCGCGCATGTACGAGCCGCCCGCACCGAGTGACGCCATCGAGTTGATCTCGAGCACGCTCGGCTCGCCGTCGTGCCCGATGCGCACGTCGATGCGCGCGTAGTCGCGGCAGCCGCAGGCGCGCCAGACCCGGTGCGCGAGCGCGTGGAGCTTGCGTTCGAGCGTGGCGTCGAGCGGGGCGGGGCAGACCTTCTCGGGCTCGTCGTTCGTCTTGTGGAACTTGTCGCCCTTGCTGACGATGCGCGAGGGACGGTCGCCGAAGTCGAGTTCGACGATGGGCAGCACCTCCACGGGATCGTTGCCGAGCAGGCCGATCGCGACCTCGCGGCCGTCGACGTACTCCTCGACGAGCGCGTCCTGGCCGTACGTGGCGACGATGCCCGCGACGGCGGCGTCGAGTTCGGCGCGGCCGTGGACGAGCGCGAGCCCGAGGCTCGTGGACTCGTGGCGCGGCTTCACGACGAGCGGGAAGCGCAGCGATTCGTCGAAGTCGGCCGCCGACCACATCGTGCAGAAGCGCGGCGTGTTCACGCCGGCCTTGGCGATGAGCAGCTTGGTGAGCACCTTGTCGAGGCAGGCCGCGTGCCCACGCGGGCTCGAGCCCGTATAGGGCACGCCGATGCTCTCGAGGAGCCCGGGGACGTGCACGTAGCGGCACTCGCCCTGCACGCCGTACGCCATGTTGAAGACCATGCCGGTCGGCCGCCCGGTGTCCGGGTCCGCGGGCATGAACTCGGCGAGGTGCGTGAACAGCGTGCCGTCGCCTTCGAGCACGATCGCCTCGTGACCGGCGGCGCGCAGCGCGTCGAGCACGCCCTGGACGGCGGCGCGGCCGTATTTCTCGGCCGTCGGCACGCCGAAGCGGGCGACGACGCCTTCGTTCTTGCGGTTGCGGACGACGGCGATCTTCATGACGCGGAACGCTCCGGCGAGAGGGTGGAAGCGGTGACGGGCGGTGTGTCGGCGGCGGCCGTGGTCTTGCGCGCGGCGCCGGGGCGTTTGCGACGCTTCCGGCGCGTGCGCTTCCGGACGGGCGGGTTCAGCGCGGCGAACAACCGGAAGCCGAGGAACTCGGCGGTCAGCAGCATGAGCGCGACCTCGACGAGCAACAGTTCGGGGTGGTCGAAGAGCAGCGCTTCGAAGCCGGGAACCGCCGAGAGCTGTGCGATGAACACGCCGAGGGCGACCGTCGCGAACCCGCGCCACAGCGCGGACGGCGCGCCTTCGCGGCGCAGCGCCGAGGCGAAACCCTCGGCGGTCAGGCTGAGCACGACGATGGGGAAGTAACCTGCGCGGGTGAGCGCGTGCCAGCCGAAGGCGCGTCCGACGAGCACCGTGAGCACGATCACGAGGGCGACCGTGCTGAGCACGGAGGACAGTCGCGCGTACTGGGGCAGCTTCATACGCGCGAGCAGCGGGCGGACCGCGACGATGGTCGCGAGTACGACCGTGACGAACGTGAGCCCGACGGCGAGACCCGTCATGCGGAACGCGATCGCGAGCAGCACGGAGCGGAACGGCCCGAGCACGCGCACGCCCAGCGTGAGCCGGAAGAACACGGCGAACAGCGCGCCGAGGGGCACGAGCAGCACGTGCGACAGATGCGACGACAGTGGTCCGTGCGCCTGCCGCAGCGCCACGAAGTGGCGCACGGGCTCGGCGAGCGGCGAGGGCACGAGCTTGAGCGCGAGCACGAGCGCCGCGAGCGCGAGCAGGAACAGCAGCGTGCCGCGGCGCAGGGCGCGACGGCGGGCGATGCGCAGTTCGCGTTTCGACGGTCCGGCGATCGCCGCCACCGGAGTGGTCTCACTCGCCATGGGCGACTCCTTCGCGGCGAGGATCGGCGACGCCGCTCCACGCCCCGGATGCGTCACGGACGAGCGCCTGCACGCAACCCATCGAGTAGCTGCGGGCGGCGCGCGCGACGTGCGGTCCGCGGAACCGGCGTGCGAGCCGCGCGAGCAGATCGGGGCTCGCGGCGCGCGACTCGACCATGTACGGGCCCGGCAGCGTCGGATGCACGCGCGGAGCGTCCACCGCCTCGGCGATCGTGCGTCCGCGCAGCGTGGCCTGCAGGATCACGTGGAGGATCGACGACGTGATGCGGCGGCTCCCCGCGGCACCGAGCGTGAACCACGGCGTCCGTGCGGTCCCGGCGGGCCCGCGGAACACCACCGTGGGGGCGGCGTTCGACTGCGGGCGGGCGCCGGAGCGCAGGCGCGCCGGTCCGCGGCGGCGCGAGCACGTGCACAGGTAGTGGCACCGAGCGTGAACCACGGCGTCCGTGCGGTCCCGGCGGGCCCGCGGAACACCACCGTGGGGGCGGCGTTCGACTGCGGGCGGGCGCCGGAGCGCAGGCGCGCCGGTCCGCGGCGGCGCGAGCACGTGCACAGGTAGTTGTTGTAGAAGAAGCCGAGCCGCTCGTTCGCCACCTTCGCGCCGAACAGCGACTGGACGGACTGCGTGAGCGAAACCACCATGCCATCCGCGTCCGCGACGCAGAGGTGCGTGGTGTCGCCGGGGCCGTCGGGCCGCGCGACGCGCGGGCGCGGGGCGCGTGCGAGCGCTTCGGCCGCGATTTCGCCGGCGTGTTCGGGGCCGAGCATCCAGGCGAGGAACGAGCCTTCGAAGCGTTCGGCGGGCAGCGGCCAGCGCGTGCGTTCGCGGAAGACGGCGTCCACGACGAGTGCGAAGCGCTCGTACCAGAGCGCGTCGTCGCCCGCCGCCTCGTCGAGCGACAGCGCTTCGGCGAGCCGCAGGCCGAGCAGCAGCGAGAGGCCGCCCCCGGGCGGCGGCACGGTCACCACTTCGTGGCCGAGAAAGTTCATGGACAGCGCCGCACGCTCCGCGGGGTGCGCGGCCGACGCGAGATCGTCCAGCCCGACGAGCCCTTCGTGCGTGCGCATGTCGTCCGCGATCTCGCGCGCGAGTCCGCCCGTGTAGAAATCCGCGACGCCGTGGCGGGCGAGCCGCTCGAGCGTGGCGGCCAGTTCGGCCTGGCGCAGCACCGTGCCGCGGCGCGGCGCCTTTCCGCCCGGCAGGAACGTGCGCGTCCCGAAGTCGGTCGCCGCGAGCGCGCCCGCG
This sequence comes from Candidatus Eiseniibacteriota bacterium, assembly GCA_044222365.1. GTDB lineage: Bacteria > Eisenbacteria > RBG-16-71-46 > RBG-16-71-46 > RBG-16-71-46 > CAIXRL01. The sequence goes on along the minus strand of JBGANH010000111.1, from coordinate 9,392 downwards.
CACCACTGAACGTGCCGGCGCAGGAGCGGCGAGACCGCGAAGCCTTCCTCGGCCGCACGGCGTGCGGGCTCGAGCACGCGCGCGAGCGGCAGCCGGCCGAAACGCTCGCCCAGCGCACCCACCGTGGCGGGCATCGAGGGCACGGTCGTGGCGCGAAAGCCCTTGCGCTGCGCGGTGCGATCGACCGCGCGACGCGTCGCGCCGCGCGGAGCGTGCGAGTGGCCGTCGAGCACGGTGCACGAGCCCGTGCTCGTATGCACGAGCAGCGTCGCCTGGCCGCCGAGGCCCGAGCCGCTCGGTTCGACGACGGCGAGGGTCCACGCGGCCGCCGCGGCGGCGTCGGCGGCATTGCCGCCCGCGCGCAGCATCTCGAGCGCGGCCTCGGTCGCGAGCGGATGCGCCGTGGCGACGGCGTGGCCCGTGCGGATGGCGGTCGGCGCGGTCACGAGGTCAGCGGACCTCGACGAGGTCGTCGAACCAGTGCGCGGAGTCGTCCCGGCGGCAGACCATGATGCGGCCCTCGTCCTGCGGGTGACGCGCACGGTGGTAGCGCAGGAAGATGTGCTCGGCGTCGAGGCCGACGACTTCGATCTTGCCGCTCGCGTGCGACATGCTGAACCGGGCCCGGCGATTGAGGCCCGACACCTTGCGCTGCGCCTGCTGGAAGAGCTGGTAGCCCTCGGTGATCGGGAGGTCGTAGGCCTGGTTGCCGGCCGTCGGACGGCACTGGAACAGGTAGTACTGCGGGGCGCCGAGCAGGCTCATCTCGGTGAACAGTTCCGCGAGCACGTCGGCGTCGTCGTTGATGCCGCGAGTCACGGGGCACTGGTTCACGACGCGCACGCCGTTCTCGAGCAGGGTGGCGATGCCCTCGCGCGCCTCGCTCGTGAGCTCGCGCGGATGATCGAAGTGGGCCATCACGTACACCGCGCGCGGACCGGAGGTGATCTCGCGCAGCAGCGCCTGGAGGTCGGCGTCGTCGGTGATGCGGAACGGGTTGAAGGCCGGCATCTTCGAGCCGATGCGGATCGTCCTGACGTGGGGCATCGCCGCGAACTTCTCGAGGATCACGCGCAGCTTGCCCGTGCTCATGATGAGCGGGTCGCCGCCCGTGAGCAGCACGTCGGTGATCTCGCTGTGCTGGCCGATGTACTCGTAGGCCGCCGAGAGGTCGTGGATCGTCTCGTCGTTGTCGTTCATGAACAGCCGCTTGCGGAAGCAGTAGCGGCAGTAGGCGCCGCACACGCTGTTCACGAGCACGAGCGCGGTGTCCCGGTACTTGTGCTGAACGCCTTTCACGACGTAGTTGCTCGCCTCGTTGCTGGCGTCGAGCGCGCCCCAGTCGTTCAGCTCCTCGCGGCGCGGGATCACGAGCTGCCGGATCGGGTCGTTCGGGTCGTTCCAGTCGATGAGGTCGAGGTAGTAGCTGTTCGCACGGAACACGTAGCGCTGCGCGACGGCCTCGATCTGCCGGGCGACGTCGGGCGGGAGGTTCGGGATCTGGCTCGCCGACCGGTAGTACTTCACCTTCCGCTCGCTCGCCGGCGCCGGCAGGTCCGGGCGGACGAACTCGACGGACGGCGCGAGCGACAGGGAGGCGCCGGGCAGTGGGTTCGAGGCTGCTGCCATCCCGATGGGGTTCACGTGACTCCTCCGACTCGTGGGGCGGACCGCTCGGGAGGCCGGAGGGGCCCAGCCTTTCGCGGTCCAGACGGTGGTGCGGTCCGGCTCCTTCGCCCCCACAGGTGTGGGTCCGCGCAACCCTGATACGTGGATGCACACGAATCTGCCGGCGAGCTCGACGAGCCGTTCGGTCCCCCTGTCGCGGAGAGGGAAGGGGGCGCCGCACGCCGCGATCGAGCCGGTGGAGGCCCCGTCGAATCGGCTCCGTGCGAAACCTCTCCAAAAGGAGTGCACGAATCCGTTAGGGTGTCGGTCACCTCCGGCCCGCGTGCGTGCGGCCGGACGGAGCGGGAGGGCGACGTGGCGGTGAAACGGACGGTCCGGCGGGCGGCGGCCCCGGGTACGGAAACGGGAGGTCTTTCGATCGGTGCGCTTTCGCGCGCGACGGGGATCCCCGTGCAGACGTTGCGGACCTGGGAGCGGCGGTACGGCGCGCCGGTACCCGAGCGCAAGCCCTCCGGGCACCGCCTCTACCCGGTCACCGAGGTCGAACGCCTGCGTGCCGTGTCCGCGCTGCTCGCGGCGGGACACCGGGCGGCCGACGTGCTTCCGCGCACCGCGAGCGAACGCGCCGGATTGCTCGCCGCCGCCGGAGGCGAGTCCCCGGCGGCGCCGGCGCTGCGCGTCGGCACTGCGGGCGAAGCGCCCGATTTCGGCCCCGTGCTGCAGGCGGTGCGGCGCTTCGAGCGCGCGCCGATCGTGACGTGGCTGCACGCGCAGTGGTCGCGGCTCGGGCCGCTGCTCTTCCTTCAGGACGTCGCCGGGCCGTTCCTCCGGCGAATCGGCGAGGCGTGGAGCGACGGCGAGATCGAGATCCGGCACGAGCACTTCGCCACCGCGTGCCTCACCGACGTGCTGCGGGAGGTGCGTGAGCCCTTCGATCGTCAGGCGGTCGGACCCCGCGTGATCGCCGCGCTGCTCTCGGGCGATCGTCACGAGGGCGGACTGCTCATGGTGAGCGTGCTGCTCGCCGTGCGGGGCTTCCGCGTCGTCTACCTCGGCGTGGACACGCCCGCGGCCGAAGTCATCGGGGCGGCGAAGGAGGCGAACGTGACCGCCGTCGCGGTGAGCGTGTCGCCTTCGGTGCCGGCGGCCGCCGCGCGCCGCGGCGTGCTGGCCCTGCGCCACGCCCTGCCGCGTCGCGTTGCACTCTGGCTCGGCGGCAGTGGCAGCCCCGACGCAGTCGCCGGCTGCACCCGGTTCACGTCACTGACCGAACTGGACGAGGCGATCGCCGCACGCCGGTGAGCCCGATGCCGCTCGTGTCCTCCCGAAGTGTGCGGTGACTTTTCGGGAGCGGGGACGGTCCGTAGTCTCGCATCCTCCCGGCCGGGCCCGATCCTGCTCTCGGCCTTCGTCCCACCCGTGCTTCGAAAGGACTCGCTTTCCGCATGCGCCCCCTGCGTTGGTTCCTCGCCTCGCTGCTGCTCTTCGCCGCCACCTCGGCGCACGCCGACGCCCCCAGGCCCACCGAGCCGGGGCCGTGGAAGCTCGGCGCCGTCGCCGGGCTCAACGTCTCGCAGAGTTCGTTCAGCTCCAACTGGGCCGGTGGCGATCGCGGTTCGATCGTCTGGGTCCTGAACTCCGACCTCGGCGCCGACCGCCAGTTCTCGAAGAAGTTCAACCTCGCCAACCGGCTGCAGCTCGCCTACGGGCAGACGTCTCGCCAGACCGCGAACGCCGCGGGCGACCTCGTGTGGGACACGCCGGACAAGACGACCGACCTGATCGCGTTCGAGTCCACCGGCCGCTTCACGCTCGATCGCTGGGCGGATCCGTACGCCGCGCTGCGGCTGGATTCGCAGTTCGAGGACCAGAGCAGCCCGCTCGGGGTCGTGCGCTTCAACCCGGTGAAGCTCAAGGAGACCGGCGGCATCGCGCGCGTGCTCTTCAAGAGCGAGGATTCGGAAGGGCTCATGCGGCTCGGCGTCGGCTTCCGCCTTACGATCGCGCTCAGCATCGACGCGGTGACGCTCGACAAGCAGCGCTTCACGAGCAACGACGGCGGCCTCGAGTGGCAGACGAACATCACGCGGCCCGTGCTCGAGAAGAAGGTCCTCTACAAGGGGCAGCTGCTCGTGTTCGTTCCGGTGTTCTACTCGAAGGCCGACGCACTCGAGCGGTTCGACACCGCCGCGATCGCCGCGTTCCCCGGACGCGAGGCGGTGGGAGACTTCTGGCGCGCGCCCGACGTCAGCTTCCAGAACAACTTCTCGGCCGCGATCACGAAATATCTTTCGGTCAACCTCTACGCCCAGCTCGTGTACGACAAGTTCGATTCCGCGGCGAACGTGGATCCGTCCAAGCCTCTCGCGGACCAGGTGGCGGAAGTGGACCGGAACGTGCGCAAGGCCGGGCAGTTCAAGGAGACGCTCTCGCTGGGGCTGACCTACCGGCTCTTCTGAGGGGGACTCGCTTCTCGGGAGCGGCGTGACTTTCGGCAACCGGGCCGTCCTGGCGAATCAGCCATGGCGTCCCGGCGGCCGGGTTGCGTACACTTCCTGGCTCATCGGCCGGCCCGTACCCCGGCATCCCGCTCAACCCACCTCGGAAGGGCCGCTCCCATGACCTTGTCGCTCCATCGTTTGACGATGCCGGCCGTCGTCGCCTGCGCGCTCGCGCTCGGCGCCTCCCTCGGCCTCGCCGCGACCCCGATCACGTTCGACACCTACCCGAACGGCACGGCGATCTCGACGCAGTACCTGTCGCAGGGCGTCAAGTTTTCGAGCTTCGGCTCCCCGTGCACGATCTTCCTCGACGCGGCCGAGGCGACGTCCTCGCCCAACATCCTGGTCGGTGTGAGCGGCAGCGTGTTCCGCGACATCGACGTGACGATGGTGGACCCGGCCACGGGAGTCCCGTCGGCCGCATGGCGCGCCTGCCACGTCTCGCTCAACGTGATCAGCGTCGGCTGGTCCGCGGTGACCGTGACGTCGTTCGACGACGCCGGCGCCGTGCTTCAGTCGTTCCCCTTGACCTACCCGGCGGGTCCCCAGAACGGCCTCGGCAAGGTGGACCACCTCGAGTTCACGACGCCGGGCATCGCGAAGGTTTCGATGCACTTCACCAGCGTGAACTTCGGCGACGGCATCGGGATCGACGACGTGCTCGTGGATTTCGCGTGCAACACGCCGGTGCAGCCCTCGACGTGGGGCCGGCTGAAGCAGCTGTATCGTTGAACGGCGGGTCGTTTCGCGACAGGGCCGGGCGTTCTCACGAGCGCCCGGCCCTCTCGTCGAGCGCGGGCTGACGGGGACCGCGTCGCGGACCGAGATTCGCCCGATGCCCCGGAGTCCCGGCACCCGCCTCGTCCCGTGCGAAACTTTCGCCTCGCCCGGCGCGGGTGGCATGCGTGAGGTGTTCCGCGCCCGCGATGCGGCGCTGCGTCACCTCGAGGGCGCGTGTTCGACGAGCGGCCCGGCCTTCGTGCTCGCGCGGTTCGTACCGAACTTCGCCGGCATGCTCGCGGACCTGCTCCGGCCGCCGCGGCGCGCTGGAGCGGGCCGCCGGACCATTCCGGCCAGTTGCGCACCACGCGGCCGAACCGCACTGTGTCGCCGCGCGCGGGCACGAGGCTCCGCGTATCCCGTTCGGAGGGAAGCCGCCATGAGCATTATGCTGGGGTGCGTGATCGGATTCGTCGTCTGGTTCCTCGTCCGCTACCTGGTCGCGGGGTTGTACACCGTCAACCAGAACGAGCGGGCGGTGAAGACGAGCTTCGGGCGCGCCGAGCGCGTCGGGCACACGACGACGCTGAACGACCCGATCGCCGACGGGCTCACGGACGACGAGAAGCAGCGCTACGTGTACCCGCAGGTGCGCGTGATTCCGCCCGGCGGCCCGTACTTCAAGTGGCCGTGGGAGCGGGTCTACAAGGTGACGGTGGCCACGCAGACGATGAACATGGCCATGGACCTCGAGTCGCCGAACGCGAACTCGAACGGCACGGTGCTCGAGGCGGTGACGAAGGACCAGCTGAACACCGGTCTCAACGGCCAGATCCGCTACCGCGCGTCGGAGAAGAACCTGTACGCCTACCTGTTCGGCGTGAAGCGCCCCGTCGTGCACGTGATGGCGTACTTCATCTCGGTGCTGCGCGAGCGCATCGCCAACTTCGAGGCGCCCCCGGCGCACGAGGCGGCGGACGCGTCGCTGCTCTCGAGCCCGGAAGCCGCGACGGCCGCCATGGGCGTCTCGATCAACGATCTTCGCAAGAACCTGCGCGACATCAACGATCACATGGACCGCGAGTGCATCACCTCCGCGGCGCGCTACGGCATCGTGCTCGAGGCGTCGCTCATCACGGGCATCGACCCGCCGGCCGAGGTCGAGTCGGCGCTCGCGGCGATCAACACGGCCTACAACCAGGTGTCGTCGGACATCAGCCTCGCGCAGGCCGGCGCCGACCAGAAGATCGTGCAGTCCAAGCGAGCGGTCGAGATCGAGACGCTGCGCGCGCAGGCGGAGGTGCAGCCGCTCGTCGCGGTCGCCGAACAGCTCGGCGAACTGCGCCGCAGCGGCGCGGGCGCGCTGGACACGTACGTGCGCAACGTGCGGCTCGGGCTGTTCTCGAGCGCGCGCCGCGCGATCCTGGAGGCGAACCATGAGTGAGACGACTCTGTTCTTCATCGCCTTCGGCGCGACGTTCATCGGCATGTCCATGTTCGTCCCGATCGTGCTCGGCGTCGCGCGGATGCTCGGGCTGTACGCGATCGTCGAAGAGCGTCGCTGCCGCGTGTACGTGCTCTTCGGCAAGGTGCTCGGCGTGCTCGACGAGCCGGGTCTGCACTTCCTGCTCGCGAAACTCGGCCCCGCGGCCCTCGTCGTGAACTGGCTGGGCCGGTGCTACGAGCTCGACATGCGGCTCGACCAGGAGTATCTGCGCAGCACGCCCGTGAACTCGGAGGAAGGCGCGCCGATGGGCATCGGGATCTGGTACGAGATGTTCGTGGGCGATCCCGTGTCGTACCTGTTCAAGAACGCCGATCCGCGCGGTTCGCTCGCGGCGAACGTGGGCAGCGCCACGATCCGCAGCCTTTCGAACATGAAGCTGCACGCGATGCTCGAGAACCGTCACGCGATGAGCCAGACCGTGCGCTCGGAGGTCTCGCCCAAGTCGCAGGAGTGGGGCTACAAGCTCGGCTCGGTGTACATCCGCAAGGTGCACTTCCGCGACCGCGGCATGATCGCGGGCATCGAGGCGAAGGTGGTCAACCGCCTGCGGCAGGTGACGAGCGCGATCAAGCAGGACGGCGCCAACCAGGTGAGCATCATCACGAGCACCGCGGAGCGGCAGGCGGCGATCGAGTTCTCGAAGGCGGCCGCGATGCGCCCGCAGATCGTGGGCGCGGCGCTGCAGAAGATCGCGCAGGACGCGGACATCTCGCGTGCGATGTTCGAGATCCTCGAGATCCAGCGCCTGCTGGACGGCAAGGCCGACATCACGCTCGTGCCGCCGCACAGCGGGCTGCTCGGCGACATCCTCGCGTCGGCGTCGCCACCGGTTCCGGCTCCGGGACGCTGATCGGACGCACACGAAAGCCGCCGCGCCCAGCGATTCCGGGGGCGCGGCGGCTTCGTTCGTCCCGCCGTGGCGACGTTCGGCGGATCAGCCCTTGGAGGCCGCCGCGTGGCGCGCCGCGACCACGTCCCAGTCCACGACCGAGTGGAACGCCGTCACGTACTCCGCGCGGCGGTTCTGGAACTTGAGGTAGTACGCGTGCTCCCAGACGTCGAGGCCGAGCAGTGGCACGAGTCCCTGCGTGAGCGGCGAGTCCTGGTTCGGCGTGGAGAGCACCCGGAGCGCGCCGGTCGAATCCGCGGCGAGCCACGCCCAGCCGCTGCCGAAGACCGAGGCCGCCGCGGCGTCGAACTTCGACTGGAGCGCCTCGACCGAACCGAACGCTTTGACGACCGCGCCGGCGAGCGCGCCGGTGGGCGCGCTCGGGCCGCCCTTCTTCAGGCTCGTCCAGAAGAGCGAGTGGTTGTGATGCCCGCCGCCGTGATTGCGCACCGCGGTGCGGATGTCCTCGGGCACCTTGCCGAGATCGCGCAGCAGCTGCTCGAGCGTCCAGCCGGCGACTTCGGCGCGGCCCGCGACGGCCTTGTTGAGGTTGTTCACGTACGCCGCGTGGTGCTTGTCGTGGTGGATCTGCATGGTCTGCGCGTCGAGGTGCGGCTCGAGCGCGTCGAAGGCGTACCCGAGCGCCGGCAGCGTGAACGGCCCCGCCGGGGCGGGCGGTGCGGCCGTGGGCGTGGCCGCGGGCTTCGCGGCGGCGTCGGCGAGGGCGAACACGCGCTGCGGCGCGAGCGGCAGCGTCGCGGCTCCGAGGGCGATGAGCTTCATCGCGTGGCGTCGATCCATGAGGCGCTCCTTGCGGGTGAGGGGGAAGTCGGTGGGCGCCGCTTGGATGCACCGTGCACCGCGTGCGGTGCGTTCGGCGAAAATGAATCACCCGCGCGCGGACCGAGCCGCGCGCGGGTGAGGTGTGAGGGCGAACGGTCGCTCAGCGGTCGGCCTCTCGGCCTTCCTCCGCCCGCCCACCACGCGGGCGTCAGCGCTTGCCGCCGTAGCCCGTACCGTCCTTCGGAGCGTAGGGCGTGCAGCTGCCGTCCGCGGGACCGAAGCCCGTGAAGCGTCCGATGCGCAGGCGCGTCTGGTCGGGCACCGGGCAGGGCAGCGTGCCGAACGGTCCGGTCACGTGCACCACGCGCCATCCGAGCTGACGGCCGCTGCCGTCCTGCGGACGGACGTAGTCGGGATCGAGGTGGTTCGGGATGCCGTCGCCGTCGGCGTCCTGCATGTTCGGGCTCGGGCACGTACCCGTGCCGCCACCGTAGTAGGAACCCGCCGACGCCGTGGTGACCATGAGTGCCATCGCGAGGACGGCCGCAACCGCGAGGATGCCGAGCTTCATCACGTGCTCCTTCTGGATGGGGATCGCTCCCCGGTGAGTGGCCAGGGCTGACCCCGTGTAGAGCAGCGCGCGTGCCACTCGACTTGGCGTGCGCAAGAAACGCGGAATCGCCACGTTTCACGCGGTGATCGCACGCCTCGTGCGCGCGGGAGTGCCCCAGGAGATCCACGTGCGCTCGCAGATCTCCGCGAAAAGACGGCGCCGCGCCCGCAGGAACCTGCGAGCGCGGCACCCTGATGCGCGAACGAGCGGCGCTCAGGCCGTGCCGCTCCACTTCTGCAGCTTGTAGCGCAGCCCGCTCTCGGTGAGGCCGAGGTGGCGTGCGGCGCTGCTCTGGTTGCCGGCGTGCAGGGCGAGCGTCTCGTGCACGAGGCGCCGCTCGATCTCCTCCATCCGCTCGGCGAGATTGCCGCGGACCTCCTGGGGCGTGAGCGCAGCCGAGGCTTCCGCGCGTTCCGCGGAACGAACCGCGGCCGGAAGGTCCGCGCGCGTGATCGTGTCGCCCGCGGCGAGGACGATCGCCTGCTCGACGATGTTCTCGAGTTCGCGGACATTGCCCGGGTACGATTGTTTGAGCAGCGCGTCCATGGCCTCGTGCGAGATCGGGCGCACGGGGCGCTCGTAGCGGCGTGTGTAACGCTGCACGAAGTGCTCGTCCAGTTGCGGGATGTCCTCGCGCCGCTGACGCAACGGCGGCAGCGTGAGCGTGACGACCTGGAGCCGGTAGTAGAGATCTTCGCGGAAGCGCTCCTCGAGGATCGCCTTCTCGAGATCGCGGTGCGTGGCGGCCAC
>JBGANH010000110.1:0-12817 GCA_044222365.1 Candidatus Eiseniibacteriota bacterium | reverse complement strand
GACGGCGAGTCGCTCAAGCAGGTCGCCCTCAACCTGCTGCTGAACGCGCTCGAGGCGAGCCCGGAAGGCGGCGCGGTGCGCGCCTCGCTCACCGCCGACGGCGGCCGCGCGGTGTTCACCGTGCGCGACGACGGACCGGGCATCCCCGCCGACGTGCTCCAGAGACTGGGCGAGCCGTTCTTCACGACGAAGGCCAAAGGCAGCGGCCTCGGCCTGTTCCTGACCCGCCGGCTCGCCGAGGGCGCGGGCGGGCGGCTCGAGGTGGCCAATCGTCCGGAAGGCGGCGCCACGGTGCGCGTCGAGATTCCCCTCCTCCGCGGTTGAAGTACGGCGGGGAAAGGACGATAACTTGCGCACCCGGCGCGCTCCGCGCGCCCCGAGTTCCCCCGTATCCGGACCGGAGAACGACGTGAAGAAGAACGTGGCCCTGCTCGTGTTCGCCGCCTTGCTGCTCCTGGCGGGCACCGGCTGCTCGAAGCGCTACAAGGTGGAGATCCAGTCCGACACGTGCTGGGACGGGCTCGTGAACAACGACCAGGCGATCACCGGCTGCGGGAACTCGAGCTACAAGGTGATCGGCTCGCTCGCCTGCGTCCGCGTGCAGAAGCGCACCGTGGCCGGTTACGTCCGCGTGCGCATCGACGGCCGCGCGTGGTCCGAGGAGACCGCGGCGCTCGGCGTCGTGCAGGTCTGCAACTGAGCGTCCGCCCCTCACGGAGGATCGGGTGAAGGTTCTGGTCGTCGACGACGAGGTGAAGAACGCCGAGCTGGTCGCCGCGGAACTCGCGGACGCCGGCTTCACGGCCGAGTACGCGAACGGCGGCGCGGCGGCGCTCAAGCGTCTCGAGGCCGATCGCTTCGACGCGGTGATCACGGACCTGCGCATGGCGCCGCCGGACGGCATGGCGCTGCTGCAGCAGGTGCGCGAACGCTGGCCCGCGACGGCGGTGATCGTGATGACGGCGTACGCCGCGCTCGAGACCGCGCGCAAGGCGCTCAAGCTCGGCGCGCGTGACTACGTCGAGAAGGAGGGCGACTTCACCGACGTGCTCGTGCTTTCGCTGCGCGAACTCGCCGAGAAATCGCAGCTCACGCACGAGAACCAGCGGCTGGCCGCGTCGTTCGATTCGCTGCGCCGCGAGGCGCTGCCCGTCGTGGGCGAGGCGCCCGCGACGAAACGCGTGCTCGACATGGCGGCGCGCGTCGCGGTGACCGACTCGACCGTCCTGCTGCGCGGCGAGAGCGGCAGCGGCAAGGATCTCTTCGCGCGCACGATCCACCTGCTCAGCCGCCGTGCCGGCGGACCGTGGGTGAAGGTGAACTGCGGCGCGCTGCCCGAGGCGCTGCTCGAGAGCGAACTGTTCGGGCACGAGAAGGGCGCGTTCACCGGCGCCGTGCGCCAGAAGCCCGGCCGCTTCGAGGACGCGCACAAGGGTACGATCTTCCTCGACGAGATCGGGGAGATGCCGGTGTCGCTGCAGGTGAAGCTCCTGCAGGTGATCGAGGAGAAGACCTTCACGCGCGTGGGCGGCAACCAGCCGATCACCGCGGACGTGCGCATCCTCGCGGCGACGAACCGGCCGCTCGAGGACATGGTGCGCGAACGCACGTTCCGCGAGGACCTGTTCTTCCGGCTCAACGTGTTCCCGCTCGTGCTGCCGCCGCTGCGCGAGCGGCCGGGCGACGTGCCGCGGCTCGTGCAGCACTTCCTGCGCAAGCACGGCGCGGCCGAGGACAAGATCGACGACGCGGCGATGCGCGCGATGTCGTCGTACGCGTTTCCGGGCAACGTGCGCGAGCTCGAGCACGTGGTCGAGCGCGCGCTCATCCTCGCGGGTCCCGATCCGATCGGCGTCGAACACCTGAGCTTCGCCGCCACGGGCGGGACGCACGCGGGCGCGGGCGGCACGTTCGGCCCGGCCGGATGGGTGCCCGAGATCCCCGAGGGAGGGCTGTCGCTCGAGGACCTCGAACGCGAGCTGATCCTGAAGGCGCTCGAGCGCGCGAAGGGCAACAAGAGCCGGGCGGCGAGGCTGCTCGGGCTCACGCGCCGCACGCTGTATTCGCGCATGGAGAAACACGGCCTGCGCCGTCCCGGAGAAGGCGGGGACGGCGGCGACGACGACCCCGACGACGCGGCCGAGTAGCGCCGCGCCACAACGTTCCGGCTGAGGTATGGTGCGCGCGTCATGAACGTCCTGCGCGGCTGGCTGTTCGACAACCTCGGGCTCAAGTTCACCGCCCTGCTCCTCGCGGTCGTCGTGTACCTGAACGTGTACACCGACCGCGAAGCGACCATGCTCGTCTCGTTCCCGGTCGAGTTCACCGACCTGGCCGATTCGCTGTCGCTGTCGGGACCCTCACCGGCGGTCGTGCAGGCGGAACTGCACGCGACGGGCAAGCAGCTGATCGGGCTGCGCGTGAAGGAGCCGCGCTTGAAGCTCTCGCTGCTCGGCGTCGGGACCGGGCGCTTCTCGCGCGCGCTGGTGCCGACCGACCTGCCGCTCCCGAAGTCCGGCGTCACGGTCGAGAACCTGATCGGACCGCGTGTGATCGAGGTGGACCTCGACCTCAAGAGCGAACGCGAGATCCCGGTCTCCGTGCAGACGGCGGGCACGCCCGCGAACGGCTACGAGTGGCGGGGTGTTTCGATCGTTCGGCCCGCGCACCTGCGCGTCACGGGGCCACGGGCCGTGCTCGCGGCGCTCGATTCCATTCCGCTCGCGGCGATCCGGCTCGACGGCAAGCGTGACACGGTGCGCGCCGAAGTCGCACCGGCCTCGCTGCCGGACTGGTGCGTCGCGGATCCGCCGACCGTGCTCGTCAAGCTCGTGCTCGCGCGGCGCGCGCCCTAGCGCGCGAACGGGATGCGAAAGGGCCGGAGCGGCACACCGCGCTCTCCGGCCCTTCGTGGTTTCGCGGGACGCTCAGCGGCGGCGCGGGCCGCGCACGAAGTCGTCCGCGGGATCGCTCACCGTCGCCTTCGCGCGGTCGAGCGCGCGGTTCAGCATCGCGCGGTGATCCTCGTCGGCGGGTTTCTCGAGCAGCTTCGTGATCGCCGCGACGTGCGCCTCACGCAGCGCGTCACCCGGCGGCACCGGCTGGTCGGGCTTCACGCCGACGCCTTCCCAGTTCGTGTGGGTGACGGGATTGATCGCGCGGCCCGTCGCGATGAACGCGGCGAGGTGATCGCTGAGCGGGAAGAGGCCACCCGGATTCGCGGCCCCCGCCGTCGTCGCGCCGTACAGCGTGCCGAGCTTGTGCGTCTGCACGTCGTAGGCGAACTCCTCGGCGCACGACCCGGTGAGCGGGCTCGTGAGCACGTACAGCGGCTTGCCGTTCAGGCGCGGGCCCGGCACGTTCGCGGCGCTCCAGTACTGCTCGGTCCGGTCGCCCTGGCGCAGGTAGAAGTCGTTGATGTGCAGCTTGTCGCCCGGTGCCAGGAAGTAGGTGATCACCGTCTGCAGCAGATCGGGATCACCGCCCCCGTTGCGCCGCACGTCCACGATGATCGCGTCGCAGTTCGCGAGGAAGTTCATCGCCGCGATCGCGGTGGCGTGCGCCTCGGGCAGCCCGGAGAACGAACGCAGGTCGAGGTAGCCGACGTTGCCCGGGAGACGCTCGACACGGTTGAAGCCGAAGTTCGACCGCCGTTCCACCGCGAGCTGGCGCGCCCGTTCCTCGGCCGGCGGCGGACCTTCGTTTTCCGCCTGCTTCGGCCACGGCTCCGCGCGGTAGTGCACGCGCATGTGGCCGTCGTGCGTGAACGCCTGCATGTGCGCGCGCAGCGAATCCGCGAACTCGCGCTGGCTCGTGATGGCGTCGTACTCGTGCTTCGCCGCGCGCCGGCGCAGGTCCTTGGCCAGGCCCGCGCCCCGGTCCGGGAACACGTACCAGCGCTGCACCGCGACCGCGAGCGACTCGACCACGGCCGTGCGCGTGGCGGCATCGAGAGGATGGTCGATCGTGTCGGAGGGTCCGGCGGCGCCGCCGTGCGTCTGTGCGAGGGCGCTGCCGGCGCCGAAGCCGCCGAGCGCGAGCGAGGTGAGAGCGAGCAGGCCGAGCCGGCGAAGGGGTGCGTTCATGAGGATCTCCGGGTGCGGGTGGGGGACGGGCGACGGACCGGGCCGTTCGGGCGCAGGCCGTCGAGCAGGAGCGTGAGCACGTCGTTCAGGCGGCCGGCGAGTTCCGCGCGCCGCCCGAGTTCACGGACGCTGAGGCTGTACGGCAGGAAGGCGTTCGTCGCGGCGACCATCGCGCGCGCGGTGGCGCCGGCCTCGAGCGGCCCGCCGAGCGAACCGTCGGTGCGGCCCGCTTCGATCACGCGGGCGAGCACGGCCACTTCCTCGTCGAAGTGGGCCGCACGGCGTTCGAGCATGGACTGGCGCATGACCGCGAGTTTCTCGTCGATGCTCGGCGCGTGGCGGCGGGCGTAGTCGAAGCGCACGAGCACGCGCGCCGCGAGCATCTCCCGGAGCCGTTCCGGGGGCGCGCCGGCGCCCGCGGCGAGGCGTTCGAGCTCGGCCGCGACGCCCGCGGCCATGCGGTCGATGCACGACAGCGCGACGTCCTCCTTGCTGTCGAAGTGCAGGTACACCGAGCCCTTGCCGACACCCGCCTCACGCGCGACGCCGTCCACCGTCATGCGGCGGAACCCGTCGCGTGCGAGCAGGCGATCGGCGGCGTCGAGAATGCGGGTGCGCATGTGCGGGTCGGCGGTACGCGCCACGGGGCCTCCGGATAACTGACCAGAACGTCGTTGTGGTCAGTTTGACGGAGCGGGCGCGGGAAAGGTTGCGCCCGCGGCCGGACGCCTCGCGAACGCTCCCGAGCGCGGACGGTGGGGAGTCGAGCGCGGCGGAGACGACGAAGCGCCCCGGCCCTTGGGTGCCGGAGCGCCTGTCGAACAGCTTCGCGGGAGCGCGAGCCGCGCTGGAGATGGCAGGCTCGGATGGTGGGACGCGACCCACGCGCCCCGCACCGGTGAAATACAGCAATGGCGGTGCCATGGTCTGCCGCCGCCAGGGGAACCGCGAAATCCCCGCGAATGGCGGGGGTCCGCGTGGCGATCCGAAGCCGGCGAGCCCGGATCGGCGGCGGGAGCCGCACTGCGAACCGCATGGACGATCCGTGCGCCGGATTGCACGTTGCCGCCCGCCCGCGGGGCGCCCGGCGCCGCGGCCGTTCAGCCCGGCCGCACGCGCGCCGATATCGGGAGTGGCCGCGCGGGTTTCGCGCCGCGCCGGTCAAGTCGGGTCTTGACGCTCCCGAGAGGGCGACACTAGTTTTCCCGCGCCGAATCCCCGCTCGACGCCACGAGCGCATCCGGCCCGGCGAACGGAACCGCCATCCCGATCCGCACCGCCGAACGATTCCCCCGCTCCCGCCCCAGGCTCCGCGCAGCAACGCATCCTCAGAGGACCCGCCTCCGCGCATCTTCCGGACGACGCTCCGGCATTCACCTCTTCTTCTTCTCGTTCCCACGGCCCGCGGGCACCGCCCGCATCCACGGCCCCAAACGCCGGACGCACGAAGCCACCCTTCGGGTGGGATTCGCGCCGCCCGGCCGAGAGCCGAACTCCAGAGGCGCACGACCGATGGAATCGCACGAAACCCCCGTCACGCCCGCCGAGACCTCCGCGGCCCCCACGACCCCCGCGGCCGAAACGCTCGAACTGACCCAGCTCAAGGGCATGACGATGGCGGGCCTGCTCAAGGTCTGCACCGAGCTCGACGTGCAGGGCACGAGCGGACTGCGCAAGCAGGAGCTGATCTTCAAGATCCTCGAGGCGCAGACCGAGAAGAACGGCCTGATCTTCGCCGAAGGCGTGATCGAGATCCTGCCCGAGGGCTACGGCTTCCTGCGCTCGCCCACGTACAACTACCTGCCGGGCCCGGACGACATCTACGTCTCGCCCTCGCAGATCAAGCGCTTCGACCTGCACACCGGGGACACGGTGTCCGGCCAGGTCCGTCCTCCGAAGGAGGGCGAGCGCTACTTCGCGCTCCTGCGCGTCGAGGCCGTGAACTTCGAGAGCCCCGAGGTCGCGAAGGACAAGATCCTCTTCGACAACCTCACGCCGCTCTACCCGATCGAGAAGCTCAATCTCGAGACGAAGGACCGCTGTCTCGAGACGCGCATCATCGACCTGCTGTCGCCGATCGGTAAGGGCCAGCGCGCGCTCATCACGTCGCCGCCCAAGGCCGGCAAGACCGTCCTGCTCCAGAAGCTCGCGAACGCGATCGCCGAGAACCATCCCGAGGTCATGCTCATCGTGCTGCTCATCGACGAGCGCCCCGAGGAAGTGACCGACATGCAGCGCTCCGTGAAGGGCGAGGTCGTGTCCTCCACGTTCGACGAGCCCGCCGAGCGGCACGTGCAGGTCGCCGACATGGTGATCGAGAAGGCGAAGCGCCTCGTCGAGCACAAGCGCGACGTCGTCATCCTGCTCGACTCCATCACCCGGCTCGCGCGCGCGCACAACACGGTCGTGCCGCACTCGGGCAAGATCCTGTCGGGCGGCGTGGACGCGAACGCGCTGCAGCGCCCGAAGCGCTTCTTCGGCTCGGCGCGCAACATCGAGGCCGGCGGCTCGCTCACGATCATCGCGACCGCGCTCATCGAGACGGGCTCGCGCATGGACGAAGTGATCTTCGAGGAGTTCAAGGGCACCGGTAACTCGGAGCTCGTGCTCGACCGCAAGATCGCGGACAAGCGCATCTTCCCGGCGATCGACATCAATCGCTCGGGCACGCGCAAGGAGGAACTGCTCATGGCGCCCGACCTGCTGTCGCGCGTCTGGATCCTGCGCAAGTTCCTCAACGAGCTGAATCCGGTCGAGGCGATGGAGTTCCTCATCAACCGGATGAACGACACGAAGACGAACAAGAAGTTCCTCGACAACATGAACTCGTAGGTCCGCGGGGCGCCGCCCATGCCCGTCCGCTATTCGATCGATCCCGAAACGCAGGTCATCCACACGCGGATGATCGGCGACATGACGGTCGCCGACGTGAAAGCGCACTTCGAAGAGCTGCGCGGCGACCCGAAGTGCACGGGCACGCTCTACGTGCTCATGGACGCGATGGAACTCACGTCCATTCCCACGGTGGGCATGATCCAGTTCACGAAGGACACCGTCGAGCTCATGCGCACGCGCGTGAAGTTCGCGGCGGTGGCGGTGGCCGCGGTGAACTCCGCCCAGTTCGGGATGTTCCGCATGGGCCAGGTGATCCTCGAATCGGTCTTCGGACCCACGAACGTGTTCCGCGACCTCGACTCCGCGCGCGACTGGCTGGAAACGCAGCGCCGGGCGAGGTCTTGAACCCCGCCCGGCGCGTGCGCTCCCGCCGCGTCAGCGGTACAGGGACTTGAGGCTGCCCCACGTCGCGCGCCTCGCCGGCACGACGCCCGTGCCCGCGTAACCCTGGCACGACACCACCTGGTAGCCCGGCGGCAGTCCGCGGAAGACGAGCACGCCCATCACTTCGGCGCGGCGGTTGTAGCAGTCGTCGTTCACGAAGAAGTCCATCACCGCGGTCCCCTCGGCGGAGCACTCGGTGCGCAGCGTGAACTCCTGCCCCGGCATGCGCGACAACGGAAGCGCGAGCTCGCGCGGACCGGTGTAGGTGGCGCACGACGCGAACTGCGCCCGCTCGCCGCCATCCGGATCGCGCATGTCGGCGGTCACGCAGCCCGAGGGAACCTCGCACGTCATCGTCGGGCTGCTGAAGCAGAAGTAAGTCCGCGCGCCGGTGCACTTCAGGTCCATCGCGAGCACGACTTCGAACGGGACGGGCGACGCACTGGGCGGCCCGACGATCGTGAATCGGTCCGTCATGACCACGCGCGGGTTCGCGGAACCGGGCCACTGCATGAACCAGCACGCGGTGTAGGCGACCGCGCCGATGCGTCCGTTCGGGATGTCGTACCACGCCCATTGCGTGGCGGTGGTGCCGCTCGAAGTCGTCTGGTGGAAGACGTCCCGCGCGGCGTCGGTCGCGGCGATCACGCCGCCGTTGCCGAGGCGGCCGTCGTTGTCCACGAACTGGAGCGTGTCCGGTGGGCAGGTGGTGGCGAGCGCGGTCGCCGGCAGCAGGAGCAGGCAGAAGAAGAGCAGGCACCAGCGGGTGCGTGGCATGTGAACCTCCGGTCGGCCGGGGGGGGCGACCACACGAGGCTGCGCGCGGGCGTTCGTGATATCTATGGTCCCGAGGTCCCGCAGGCATGCGCCGGACCGCACGTGCACCCGGGAGGGAAGACGCCCATGACCGAACCGCGCCGAATCGCCGACCAGATCCGCCGCAGCGTGCACGGCCCCGCCTGGAGCGGGCCCGCGCTGCTCGAAGCGCTCGAGGGCGTGTCCGCGAAGGACGCCGCCGCGCGGCCGATCCGGGACTGGAAGAGCATCTGGGAGCTCACGCTGCACGCGGTCGTGTGGCAGGACGCCGTGCGCGCCCACCTCGCGGGGCGATGGCCGAAGATCGTGCTCGGCGGACCGCGCGACTGGCCGCCGCAGCCGGCGCGTCCGACCGCCGCCGCCTGGGTGACGGCGCTGGCGAAGCTGAAGCGCTCGAACCGCGCGCTCGAGCAGGCCGCGGCGAAGTATCCGGCCGCGAAGCTCGACCGCCCGCTCAAGGAAGGCGCGACGAGCGCCTACGTGCAGCTGCACGGCGCCGTGCAGCACAATCTCTGGCACGGCGGACAGATCGTCGCGCTCAAGCGCGCGCTCGGCCTGCCGGCGGTGAAGCCGCGCACGTGAGCGCGTCCGCCCCCGGGGTGCGCGCGCAGGCGACGCTCGTCACGGGCGTGTTCGCGCTGTGCGTGGTGATCGTCGCGCTGCACGGCGCCGCGCAGTTCGTCGGGCGCGGCGCGCTCTGGGGCGCGGACGCCTGGGCCTACCTTCCCGCGATCGCCCGCGCGCTCGCGTTCGCGCTGTGGTCGCTCGTGGCCGCGGGCGCATGGCGGGACGCACGCGGCGTGCAGGCCGTTCCCGCTTCGGCGGCCCCGGGTACGAGCGGCTCGGCGCCGCTCGTGCCGGCGTGGCCCTGGCGCCTCGGCGCCGCCGTCGCGGCGATGGCGCTCTTCTGGGCCGCTCGCGAAGGGCACACGTTCCTCGGCGACGGCAACCCGATCACGCGCAGCCTTCCCGCGGGCGAACGCTTCCACGATCACGAGCCGCTCACGGTCGCGTTGCACGCGGCCGTGTACGGCTGGTTGCGAGCGCAGCCCGGACAGGCCGCGCGCGAAGCGGCCGAGGTGGCGCGCGACGCCGTCGCCGCGGTGAGCGTCCTCGCCGGCGGTGTGTTCGTGTGGCTCGCGCCACGGCTCGGCGCCGCGCTCGCGCGGTGCGTGCCGGGCGCGTCCCGTCGCGACGCGCTCCTGGTCACGGGCGTCGTGCTCGCGCAGGGCTATGCGCAGCTGTTCTTCGGCTACGTCGAGAACTACACGCTGTCGCTCGTCGCGATCGCAGCCGCCCTGCTCTCCGGAGTCGAGGCGCTCGAGCGCCGCACGACCCTCGTCCCGGCGGCCGCGGGCTTCCTGCTCGCGGTGGCGTTCAATCTCTCGACCGTCGTGCTCGTGCCCGCTTGGGTCGTCGCGGCGGTGGTGGCCGCCCGGGATCCGGATCGCCGCCGCGCGGTCGCGCGCGACGCGCTCGTCGTGGCGGGGCTCGCGGCACTCGTGGTCGCGGCGCTCGCCCGGCTCGGTGACGGCTGGAGGCTCGATCGCGCGCTGTTCGAGATGGCGTGGGGAGCGCTGCACGGCCACGGCGAAGGGGGACGCCTCGCGTACCTGTTCTCGATCCCGCACGCGCTCGACTTCCTGAACGAGCACTTGCTCTCCGGGCCTTTCGGCGTGCTCGCGCTCGCCCTCGTCGCGGGGGTCGCGATCGCCCGGCGGATCCGGCCCGAGGCGCGCGTCGTGTTCCTGCTCGCAGCCGCGGCGCCCGCCGCCGGGGCCGCGTGGGTGACGGGCGATCTCAAGCTCGGCTACCCGCGCGACTGGGATCTGTTCGCGCCCTTCGCGCTCGCGGCCACGATCGCCGCGCTCGCGTGGTCGGCGTCCCTTTCGCCTGCGCCGCGCGCGCGGTCCGCGTGGCTCGTGCTCGCGCTCGCGACCTCCGTGCTGCACACCGTGCCGTGGATCGCGGTGAACGCGTCGTTCGAGCGCTCGTTCGCGCGTTTCCAGACGCTGCCGCTCGGGTTCGGCCGCACCGAGACGGTGGTCGGGCAGTGGTACCTCGAGCACGGTGATCGCGCGCGCGCCAAGGCCTGGCTCGAGCGCGCCGTGCAGGTGAACCCGGCGAACAACGCCGCGCACTACCACCTCGGCCTTCTCGCGATGGACGACGCCGAGGTCGGCGCGGCCATCGCGCACTTCGCGCGGGCGAGCGCGTTGCGTCCCGACAAGGAGAACTACCGCGTGCGTCTCGTGGACGCGCTCGCGCTCGCGGGTGAGCCGGCGCGCGCGCTCGCCGCGCTCGATCCGTTGCGCCGGCGCTCGCCCGGCGAGCCGCGCTGGGCCGCGTGCGAGATCGTGCTGCTCGTGGGAACGGGCGAGCGTGAGGCCGCCGCGCGCCTCGCATCGGAACGCGTCGCCGCCGTGCCGTCGGACACGCTCGCGCGTTCGCTCGCGCGAGAGGTCTCGGGCGGCGCGTCGTACGTCGAACTGCTGCGGCGCTTCTGGAACGCACTCGTGTTCGAGAGGCCCGCCACCGAGGCGCGCTGAGTTCCGCGCATTCTCCCGGCGGATGAGCGCAAGCGCTGCTCCTTTCGGTGCATTGCGAGCCCCGGCTCACAATTGGCATCGTGCATTCATCCATCCGCCACCACCTGACCGTCGGCGTCGCGCCGCGGACAGAGATTCGCGTCGCCGATGGCCCCCCGCACCGATCGATGACACCGAGATCTCTCCCTCGCGCACGCCGGGTGAACCGACAGACCCCGCTCCTGCGCCGACTCGCAGGGGCGTCACGCGCCATTCCCGGGGAGGGATGGATCATGATCACGCTTCGATTCGACGCGCTCCGCGCGCGTCTCCCGAAATACTTCGCCGCGATCGGCATCCTGGCCGCGCTCTGCTGCGCCGCGCCCGCGTTCGCCGCGATGCATCCGGAAGCCGAGGAGTTCGAGTGCACGCGCTGCCACGCCGGCACGGCGGCGGACGGCACGCACCTCGAGTCCATGACCTCGACCGCGAGTCACGCCGGACTGACGTGCGGTGCGTGCCACCTCACGCGCGGCATCACGACGAACCTGCATCTCGTGCGGATGTCCGTGACGACGCCGAACAGCGGTGCGCGCACCGTGGTCTACACGGCCGAGACCGGGGCGAAGTCGCTCGCGGACGGTGACGCCACGCTCGACGGACTCTGCGAGGTCTGTCATACGGCGACCTTCCGCCACGCGAACTCGAGCGCGGGTGATCATCGCCACCACGCGGGCACCGCGTGCACGTCCTGCCACACGCACGAGAACGGATTCGCCGCGCCGGAGGCGACGTGCAAGGACTGCCACGATCACGCCCAGCCGCAGCCGGGCGCCATGAACCGCCGTCAGATCGTCGCCGGTTACGGAACGGGCGGCGACTTCATGCAGGCGAGCCATCACGTGATGGGAGCGACCGCGGCGGCCGAAGTGGTCACCGCGAACGACTGCGCGGTGTGCCACTCGACCACGAACCACCGCACGATCACCGGCGGCGTTGCGGTGGACCTGCGCAACTTCGACACCGGAGCGACGACGCGCTACGACGGCACCGCGGCTTCCGCCGAGAGCCACTGCGTGTCGTGTCACGACGATTCGCACGCGCCGTTCAGCACCGCGAAGACGGCGAAGAACGTGACCGCGACGTGGCCGGCCTCCACGCACCAGCGCAACGCGGCATCGTGCCTGACTTGTCACGGGGACGGTCACGGCGGCACGCGCCAGTACATGCTGCAGGGCGCGTACGCGCTCACGGACAACACGACCTACACGACCGCGGCGTACGCGCTGTGCTGGACGTGCCACAGCGAGTCCAAGATCATCAACCAGTACAACCACTTCCGCGACCTCCACAAGAAGCACACGAAGGAGAAGCGGGTGCCGTGCTTCGACTGCCACGACAACCACGGTTCGTACGACGCGGGCGAAGCCGGACTCATCAACTACACGTACGCGAAGAGCCGCGGTGTGAGCATCACGTTCACGGGCGGGCGGAATGCGTCCACTTCGTTCTACGTGTCGGCGGACGGCCTGACGGGCTACTGCTACGTCAGCTGCCACGGCAAGTCGCACAACCCGCAGAGCTACGTGCGCAACCGCACGGGCAACGCGATGCCCGACGGCCCGCTCGACGGCGGCGGCGACATCGGCGACAACGGCGACGTGGACGGCACGGGCGAGCCGCGCGACATCCTCGCCTACACGCTGCAGAACCCGGCGCGCAACGAGGCCACCTTCGTGCTGCACGGGATCGGCACGACCGAGCCGGTGCACGGCCGCGTGGTGGTGTACGACATCGGCGGACGCGTCGTGCGCTCGATGCCCGCGGTGGTCGAACCGGCGCGCCGCACGCTGCGCTGGGACGGTCGTGACCGTTTCGGCGCCGTGGCGCCGACCGGCGTGTACCTCTGCCGGTTCGAGTCGGGCGTGGTCACGAAGGCCTGGCGCGTCGCGCTGGTCCACTGAGCCCACCCGGGAGGACAGGCGCTCGCGGCCCCGTTCCGGGGGCGCGGGCGCCTTCCCGTGCCGCCCGGTGGCCCGGCGGCGAGGGACGTGGCGCCCGCGATTTCCACGGGGTATTCGCGTTTCGGGGCGCTTCCCACCCGGCGGC
>JBGANH010000109.1:0-12822 GCA_044222365.1 Candidatus Eiseniibacteriota bacterium | reverse complement strand
CCGCCGCGGCGAGCGCGACGAACGACGGGTTCGCGTTCGTGAACGGCGCGCCCCACGGCTGCAGCATGCCGTCGTTGAGCACGGTCACGCTCTGCACGACGGACGGATCGAGCAGGACACGGAAATCCACCGACTGGATGCCGAGCCCGGTCGGGGCGACGGACGCGGTGACCGGCACGTCCACCGTGGCGCCGGGCGCGCCGTCCACGATGGGCATGGAGACGGTGATGGGCACGGCCGCGGCGGGCGACGCGGCGCCGAGCACGAGCACCGCGAGCACCGCGCCGGCGAGGCGAGGCAGGAGACCGCGACGGGACGAGGGGATGACGTTCATGAGCGCCTCGAGGAGATCACGACGAGTTTGCGGGAGAGCGCCCGCCCGTCCGAGACGAGGCGCACGAAGTAGATGCCGGCGTCCACGCCCTCGCCGTGCGCGTCGCGGCCGTCCCACGTCACGTCGTGGCGGCCCGGCTCCATCATGCCGTCCACGAGCGTGCGGACACAGCGCCCGTCCACACCGAAGATCGCGAGCCGCACCCGGGCGCGCGTCGGCACCGCGAACGGCACCCGGCAGTCCGAGCGCACGGGATTCGGCGCGCTTTCGCCGAGCGCCAGCGCCAGCGCGCCGCCGTCCTCGACTCCGGCCAGGTTGCGCACCTGGATGACGCCGTTCACGACCTGTGCGTCCGGGTCGCCCTCGTTGAGGACCAGCTGCGACAGCGTGAGCGGGATGTTCGTGCCCGAGACCACCGCGGGCGACACGTCGAACTCGAGCATGCACAACTCGAGCGCGGCGTCGTCGAACGGCGTTTCGCCGGCCGCTGCGATCGTGATCGAGTTGGCGGTCGTCACGCGCACGCCGGGATCGGGGCCCCACTCGGACCACAGCGACGAGTTCGTCGTGCGCGCCGCCGTGATGCCGGCGCCCGCCCACGTCACCTTGAACTGCTCCGACACGATGCCGAGCGCGCCGACGGGGCGATCGGACAGCAGCGGCACGCGTACGGTCGCGCCGGGCCGGCACGTCACGGTGCCGAGCGTCGCCTTGAGGTCGTAGACGCGCAGCGACGTGTTGAGGTCGGTCGAGCCGATGGCGTCGGTCGCGCGCACCTGCGTGACGCCGCTGTGCACCGCGGTGAGCAGGCCCGTGGGGCTGATCGTCGCGACGGCCGGGTCGAGCACCGTCCACGTGAGCGGGGGCGTGGGCGAGCCGAACACGGTCATCTGCTGGGTCTGCCCCGCGAGCAGCGTGACCTGGTCGGGGCTCACCGAGATCGCGGGCAACGGACTGACCGTGAACGAGCCGTTCGTCGTCTTGGCGACGAGCGATTCGTTGAAGATCGCGTTCGAGAGGGCGAGCGAAGTGCCACCCGAGTTCACCGGCGAGGCGGTGAACGTGACGTAGCACAGCACGCCCGAACCGGTGAGGTCGGAACTGCCGGCGAAGTCCACCGTGCACTGATTGGAGGAGCCGCCGATGGACACGGTGCCCCAGCCGTTCAACAGCGTGCCCGGTGGAGTCGTGACCGCGTAGGACGCGACGGTGTTGCCGAACCAGGCGAGCGTGAACTGGCCGGCGCGGACGCCGAGCCCCGCGAGCGACGTGACGGTGATGGGCACCGCGACCGTCTGGCCGAGCGGAGTGACACCCGCTCCGGCCGTCAGGCCCATGCCGCGCACGGTGATCACGCCCGTCGTCGTCGAGGAGTGCAGCGCGGCATCGGTGCCCGTCACGGTCACGGTGCCGGGTGCGACGCCCGTCAGCAGGCCCGAGCTCGAGATGGTCGCGACCGCCGGGTTGCTCGTCTGCCACGTCATCGGGTTCGTGACCGACCCGCTGGCGAAGAACTGCAGCGTCTGCCCGCGGACGACTTCGCCCGCGTCCGGCGAGACGTCGATCTGCGGCGTGGCGAGGATCGTGAGCGTGCCGCTCGTGACGGTGGCCGTCGGCGAGCCCTCGTTGAACACGACGTTCGTGAGCGTGAGCGACGAACTCGTGGCGTTGAGCTGCGCCGGATTGACGACGAAGCGCACCTTGAACAGGGCGCCCGCGCCGGTGAGCGCGGTGGTGCCGGCGCTCGAGAACGTGATCTTGCCCGTGCCGCCGACGTTCGTGACGGCGAACGCGGGCGTGTTCCAGCCGGCCGCCCCCGTGAGCGTGCCGGTCGTGAGCACGTCCACCGCGGTGACGAGCGTGTTGTTGTACGACACGCTCATCTGCGCGGACATCACGCCGAGCCCGGTCATGCTCGCGGTGTTCACGTCGACGTCCACGGTCTGGCCCGCGGCGCCGCTGCCGGTGCCGAACGAGAGCGCGACCGCGCCGGCGAGTCCCGCACCCGCGGCCGAAGCCGCGAGCGCGAGCGCCGATGCGAGCGCCCAACTGCGCAGGAGTTTCATGACGTCGTCCCCTTTCCCTCGCGTCCGCGTCAGCGGACGAAGCCCGGTCATGCTCGCGGTGTTCACGTCGATGTCCACGGTCTGCCCGGCGGCGCCGCTGCCGGTGCCGAACGAGAGCGCCACCGCGCCGGCGCGTCCCGCACTCGCGGCCGAGGCCGCGAGCACGAGCGCCGTCGCGAGCGCCCAATTGCGCAGGAGTTTCATGACGTCGTCCCCTTTCCCGGTGCGCCCGCGTCAGCGGACGACGACGAGACGCTGGGTGAAGGACGACGCGCCCACGCGGGCGCGGACGAAGTAGAGGCCCGAGGCGGCGGCGGAGCCGTCGTCGCGCGCCAGGTCCCACGTGAGCGTGTGGAGGCCGGCGCCGAGCGGCGCGTGCGCGAGCGTGCGCACGTGCCGGCCCGCGACGTCCACGATGCTCACCTGCGCGGCCGCCGAGCGGTCGGCGGTGCCGATGGTCAGCTGGATCGTGGCCGGGCCCTTCGCCGGGTTCGGCGACGGACGTCCGAGCAGCGACAGCCGCGGCGCGACCGGCGTGCCGCCGGAGGAGGCCGCGACCTCGTTCACGCGGGCGAGCGTGAGCGCGGGGACGCGGAACGGTTCGTCACCGGCCGTGAAGCGCAGCGTCGCGACCGTGCCGGTCACGAAGGGCTCGAGCACCGCCATCGCGACCGCGGCGGTGGAACCCTCGACGCGGCTCGCCTTCAGCGCGCCGCCGTTCGCGGGCTCGAAACCCGAGAGGAGCGCGGCGTCGCCTTCCTCGAGACGCAGTTCGAGCGCGTAGCCGGGCGCGTCGCCCGTCACGCGCACGGGCACCACCCACTCGGCGCCTTCACGCACGGCGTCGCCGAGCGACACCGCGAAAGCGCCGGTCGCGCGTTCGACGAACCGCCGCGCCGCGAGCGCGCCGTCGGGCGCCTCGTGTGCGCCGGTGGCGGCCGCGGGGAACGCGGGGATCGCGCCCGCGACCCACTGCAGGATCAACGAACCGTCGAAGGCCGTGACGCCGAGAGAGCCGCTCACGTCGCCGACGAGCTTCTGCAGCGGCGAGAGCGCGATGGCGCTCACCGCGTACTGCAGCGCGAGCGACGCGTCGTACGCGAGCACGACTCCGTTGAGCGAGATGTCGCCGAGGAGCGGGTTCTGGATGCCGCTCGTGGCGAACGGCGTGTAGTCCACGTTGTTGCTCACGGCGTCGCCGAGGCCGGCGTTCGTGCCGAGGCCGCAGAGATCGGCCGTGGCCGACGCGTCGTTCGGACCCGAGGGCGAGCCCCACCAGTTGCCGTCGGCGCTCACGCAGAACGCGTTACCCGAGTTGTTGATCGCGGAGTACTGCTGGCCGTAGAGGCTGCACCCGTGGATCGTCGGGTTGCTGGAGCCCTCGACCGTGATGCCCGTCGCGTTGTAGGCGAACAGCGTCGAGTCGATGGAGGGTGAGGAGTTCACGCAGCGGATCGCGCCGTACGACGTGCCGCTTCCGCCGTAGCGGAACACGCAGTTGCGGAAGCGCACCTGCGGGTCGATCGCGGTGCCGTCGATCTGGACGTAGCCCCAGTCCCCGAAGGACGGGCTCGAGGCGGCGCCGTCGGCGTTCGAGTCGCCTCCGTAGAAGTCGTCCTTCCACGAGGTGAACACGATCATGCTGTCGGGTTGCGTCCGGCCCTCGGCCTGGAAGGCGCGCTGCACCAGGATCGAACTTCCGCTGTAACCCTTCACCTGCACGCCGGGCTGCATCGAGAGCGTGGCGCCGAGGCCGACCGTGACCTGCCCGTTCATGAAGTAGGGCATGTTCTGCCGGCCGGCGACCGCGCGGATCTTCCACAGCACGTCCTGCGCGATGCTCTCGTTGATCACACCGAGCGCCGTGTACCAGTTGCCGAGGAACCGGCAGTTGTTGAACACGGGCTCGCTGACGAGGGACATGAACACCGGCGTTCCGTAACCCACCGCCGTGGTCGAGTCGAAGTCGCAGTTGTTGAACGTGGGCGTCGAGGCGCCCTTGATGTAGGCGGGCGCCGTGTGGTTGCGGGTGAAGATGCAGTTGTTCAGCGTCGGGCCGGCGCTCACCAGGTTCAGCACGCCTTCGGAGTAGCCGCCGTAACGGAACCGGCAATGGTCGAAACGGTTCAGGAGGTCGTTGCTGACCGCGCTCAGGTAGAAACCCTGCCAGTGCGCGGGGGTGGGCGTCGTCGCCGCACCGTCGCCCATCACGTCCTGGCCGAACTGGTCGTCCGCCAGCGACGTGAAGATGATCAGGCTGTCGGGCTTGCCGATCGCCGAGACGGCGCCGTCCACCGCCACGTACGTGCCCGAGGGGTCGTTGAAGATGCGCCCGAACTTGATCACCACGCCGGGGTCGATGGTCCACTTGGCGCCGAAGGCGATGGTGATGGTCGTGGACGGCACGTAGTTGAGGTTCGAGTACGGGCCGATCTTGCCGACGCGCGTGCGCACGTCCTGCGCGACCGTCTCGCCGAGAATGCCGAGGGCGAGATACTGCGAGTTCGCGAACGTGATCGTGTTGCCGTAGGTCGGGCTGCTCACGAGCGACACGACGATCGGCAGCTGCTGGCAGTTGAGGATGTTGAGCGAATCGAGCGACGGCGCCGAAGTGCCCGCGATCGTGAACGCGGTGCGGATCTGGAAGAACTCGAGCCGCGCGAACCGCGGGGAGGCGCTGTTCGTGCCGAGCACGCCGTTCGCGTTGCCGCTGCCGCAGAACTGGAACAGGACGTTGCGCACCACGCAGGCGGCGTCCACCGACGTGTCGTTGAAGTCGATCGTGCCCCAGTCGCCGGCCTGCGGGGTGCTGCTGTCGGTCGGCGTGGTGTCGCCGGCAAGGGCGTCGTCACGGCGCGACGTGATGAACACGCGACCCGTCGTGTTGTTCGAGCCGACGATGTTCAGCGCGCCGTTCACCTGGAACAGGCTGTAGGCGCCCGAGGGCTTGAGCACGACCTGCGGGTCCACCGCCAGCGTCACGCCGCTCGCGATCGTGATCGTGCCGGTGGGCAGGTAGGCGAACGTGGGGCTCGCCGGATTGCCGACGTTCGGGCGGTAGCGGATGCGGCAGTTCTGCGAGAGGGTCTCGGCGAGCAGCGCGAGCGCGTTGAAGCCGTTCGTCGTGTACGTGTTGTTCGTGCTGATCTGCGGGTCCGAGAGCACGCTCATGACGATCGGCGCGTTCGTGATGTTGTCGAACGTGTTCCCGTCGATGATCGGCGCGCCGTCGCCGTCCACGCGGATGCCGTAGGGCGACTTGAAGAACGTGGAGTTCGTGACGCGCGGAGACGCGCTCGTGACCCACACGCCCGCCGGCCAGCTGTCGCCGGAGTAGTAGCCGCCGTAGGTGATGCGGCAGTTGTCGAGAATGCTCGTCGCGTCGTTGGACGTTCCGGTGAAGCGGATGAACTGCCAATTGCCCGAGCCGGGCGTGGTCGTCGCGCCGTCGCCGTTCGTGTCCTGGGGCGTGCCCACCTGGTCGTCGTAGATCGAGGTGAAGACGATCGGCGACGCGGGGGTGCCGTCCGCCACCAGCGCGCCGTCGCAGATGATGCCGCCGCCGGTGATCTGGTTCTTGATCACCACCCCCGGGTCGATCGTCAGCGTGACGCCGTTCAGGACGTGGAGGTAGGAGTTCATGATGTAGTACGTCAGGTTCGTGTACCCGGCGATGTTCTGCTGGTGCAGCGCGGAGTTCACCGTCACGTCCTCGCCGTGCAGGCCGATCGCCGTGATGGCGTTGGCGAGGAACGAGAGCGCCGTGTAGGTCGGAGTCGCGGCGACGGACTGCAGGATCGGCGTCGAGGAGCAGTTGTGGATCGCGACGTTCGAGATCGCCGGGCTGCTCGTGCCGAAGAGCGCGATGCCGTGCCCGCAGTCCGAGAGGAGCGAGTTCGAGACGCCGATGTTGTTGTTCGTCATCTGGACCATGCCGATCGTGCCGGCGTTCGAGCCGAACTTGAGGCGGCAGCGCTGCAGCGACCCCGTGGCGCCCTGCGCGAACACGATCTGGTTCCAGTCGCCGCGGTTGGGCGCCTGGATCGAGCCGTTGTTGTCCGTGTCGCCCGGGCTGCCGAAGTTGTCGTCGTGGATGGACGTGACCGTGATCGTGTCGCCGGTGGCCGCGGTGCCGTTCATCGTCAGGTTGCCGCCGGAGTTCACGAGGATCGAGTAGGCGGCGACCGGCTTGATCACGACGCCGGGGCTCACCGTGAGGCTGCCGCCCGAGTTGATCGTGAGCGAGCCGAGCAGCACGTAGGTCACGTTCGTGACCGGGTTCACGCCGACGGTGGCGCCGCGCTTGGGCAGGCTCGCGGCGGAGGTGAGGGTCGCGCCCCGCAGTCCGATCGCGTCGTAGCCGTTGTTCGCGGTCGAGAAGACGAGGCTCGAGAACGAAGGCGCCGCCGTGAAATCGAGCACGATCGGCGTGAGGGTCGCCGCCTCGATGCTCGTGCTCGCGACGGTGGGCGCCGCGCTGCCCTGGCAGTCGATGCCGTAGTAGGACTTGCGCACGAAGCAGTTCGTGACGTTGTGACTGCAGCTCAGGAACGTGAGCGCGGCGTACGAGCTCGAACCGGCGTACCGCACGTCGCACCACGTGAGCGCCGAGGAGCCGTCCACGGTGGCGTCCGCGAACACGATGCTGTTCCAGTCCGCCGCGGCCGGTGCGGTCGAGTTGCCGTCGCCGTTCGTGTCGCCGGCCGGGTTGTTGTCGTCCTTGATGGACGTGAAATAGATGTTGCTGCCCGCGGTGCCGACGGCCTGCAGGGCACCGTTCACGGCGAGCTGTGCGCTGGGGCTGAACTTCACGACGACGCCGGGCTGGATCGTCAGCGTCACTCCCGCGCTGACCGAGATCGAGTTCTTCACCCAGAACGTCGAGCCCACGACCGTGCCGGTCGGGCCCCAGGTGGTGTTCGAGGTGACGTTGCTCGTGATCGAGATCGTCTGGGCGACTGCGCCGGACGCGGTGAGCAGGAACACGACGGCGGCGAGCAGGGCGACGCGGAAGGAGCGCATGGCGGAGGCCTCGGGGCGGAGGGACCAGGGGGACCGGGGTACGCACTTGGGACGACGGATGCGGGTCGGCGTCACGCGGGAACGGTCCGCGGGCGCGTTCATTCTGGCGAGGCGTTCCGGCTGCCGTCCATGGAAAACCCGCGGTTTCGCCCCCGGGGTGGCGCGCGAAGTTCGTCCTTGCGGCACGGCTGCCGCCAAGGACACTCTGTGCGGCCACTTTCGTCCGTCTTGCCGCAATCGCCACTTTCCGAGGGGTGCTTCCTTGTCTGAAACGCCGACGGCCGACGAAACCGCACAGAAGAAGAGAACCCCCGAGGAAATCGAGCGCGACTGGTTCGAGAACGTCTACCAGGGCGACAAGATGAAGCAGTTCACGGCCCGGGCCGTGATCATGGGCATGCTGCTCGGCATGGTCATGGTCTGCTCGAACGTCTACGTCGGGCTCAAGGCGGGCTGGAGCATGGGCGTCGCGATCACCTCGTGCGTGCTCGCCTACCTCACGTTCCAGGTGCTGCAGGCGACGATCGGGCCGCTGCTCGTGAAGCTGCACCGCGTTCCGCTGATCGGCGGGTTCTTCCGGTGGATCTGGCCGGACAACCACTATTCGATCCTCGAGAACAACTGCATGCAGTCCACGGCCTCGGCCGGCGGCTCCATGACCAGCGCCGGCCTCGTGAACGCGATCCCCGCGCTCATGATGCTGAGCGCGACGGCGATCCCGGCGACGTTCGAGGCGCGCTGCTTCGCGCTCATTCCGTGGGTCGCGATGATCTCGGGCCTCGGCGTGTTCCTCGCGATCCCGACCAAGCGCCAGATGATCAACATCGAGCAGCTGCCCTTCCCGAGCGGCAAGGCCGCGGCGACGACGCTCACCGCGCTGCACTCGGGCGGCGAAGAGGCCGCGAAGCAGGCGCGCGCGCTCGGCATCGCCGGCGCGACCGGCCTCTTCGTCACGTGGCTGCGCGACGCGGGCGACCTCGCGTTCATGAAGACGCAGGAGATCGCCGGCGCCCCCCGGTGGGCGCTCGTGAAGAGCTGGTTCTGGCCCGAGGCGATGCCGTGGCTCAAGCTGCCGCGCCTCGAGACCGTGTGGGGCACGGGCGGCATCGCGATCGGCACGTGGAAGGACGCGCCGCTGTACCTCAACCAGGTCACCATGTCGCTCGAGGGCTCGCTGCTGTTCGTCGCCTCGGGCGCGATCATGAGCTTCCGCCAGGCGTGGAGCCTCATGCTCGGCGCGGTCATCAACTACTGCATCCTCGCGCCCCACTTCCTCAACGAAGGCGTCATCGAAGCCGCGAGCTTCCGCAAGATCTCGTCGTGGTCGCTGTGGACCGGTGTGCCCATGATGGTCACGTCCGGCCTGCTGCTCTTCTTCCTCAACTGGAAGTCGGTCGTGCGGGCGTTCGGCACGATCGCCCAGTTCCTCGGCAAGAAGGCCGACGCGAACGACCCGATGGACAAGGTCGAGGTGCCCGGCTCGTGGTTCGTGGCGGGCTACGTCGGCTGCGGCACGGGGTGCGTGCTGCTCGGGCACCATCTGTTTGGCATCCAGTACTGGATGGGCATCATCGCCGTGCTCGCGACGTTCCTGCTCGTCGTCGTCTCGACGCGCGCGACGGGCGAGACCGACATCACGCCGGTCGGGCCGCTCAGCAAGATCACCCAGCTCACGTTCGGCGCGATCGCGCCCGGCAACGTGCCCACGAACCTCATGACGGCGAACATCACCGCCGGCGCGACGAGCCACGCGGGCGACCTGCTGATCGACCTCAAGAGCGGCTACCTGCTCGGCGCGAATCCCCGCCGTCAGTTCCTCGCGCAATTCTTCGGCGTCATGGCCGGCTCACTGGTCGTGGTGCCGGTCTACTTCATCCTCATCCCGGACGCGTCCGCCCTCGGCGGTGAGCAGTGGCCGGCGCCCGCGGCGCTCGTCTGGCGCGGTGTCGCCGAGCTGCTCGCGAAGGGCGTCGAGGCGCTGCCGATCACCGCGCGCTGGGGCCTGCTCGTGGGCAGCGTCCTCGGCATCGTCCTGCCGCTGCTCGAGATCCGCTTCCCGACGGCGAAGAAGTACATTCCGTCGGCCACCGGCCTCGGCCTGGCGTTCACGATCAACGGATTCAACTCGATCTCGATGTTCCTCGGCGCGTGCCTCGCGCTCGTGCTGTCGAAGTACGCGAAGCAGTGGCACGAGCGCTACACGGTGCCCGTGTCGTCCGGCATCATCGCGGGCGAGAGCCTCATGGGAGTGGCCATCGCGCTCGTCACCGCGCTGCCCAATCTCGCGGCGATGCTGAAGAAGTAGCCCCGGAGGGCCGAAGTTGAAGGGCATGAAGACCCTCGTCGCCTCGTTGCTGGTCGCCGCCGCGGGCGCGGCCGCGGTCCCCGCGTTCGCGCAGGGCGTGTCCATGGCTCCCGATTCACTGGCCGACCGGGCGCTCTACGAGCGGCTGTCGGGCATGGTGATGGCGTCGTTCGACAGCGTGCGCGGCGGGTTCGTGCGGCGCGACGGCACGCCGTGCGAGGCCGCGATCGAGCTCGCGCTCGTGCGCGGGCGTGAGGGCGACTCGCTCGCGGCGCGGCGGGCTCGCTACACGCTCGCGTGGACGCGGGCGCTGCTCGACACGGTCGGCGGCGGCTACGTGAACGGGCTCAAGGATCGCGATCCGGGTCATCCGCGCTTCGAGAAACTCACCGGCTTCAACGCGCGCCGCCTCGAACTGCTCGTGCTCGCGCCGGGCGCGGCGGGCGACGCCGAGCGCCGGGTCGTGGACTACGCCGAGCGCGTGCTGGTCGAACCGCGCGGAGGTTTCCTCACCGGTCAGGGCGGCTCGCAGGACCTCGAGCCCGAATCGAACGGGCTCGCGCTGCAGGCGTGGTGGCGGCTCGGTTCGCGCGACGCCGACTCGACGCGGCGGGCGTTCGGATGGAAGAGCGGCGACCGCGTCTGGGCCGTGTGTCGCGACGACGACCTCGGCCTCGTCCGCAAGGACACGTGGGGCAAGATCCGCGAGCCCTCGCTGCTCGCCGACCAGGTCGAGATGGGACGCGCGTTCCTGTTCGCGTGGCGCGCCGCGGGACGCGACACCGACCTCGTGCGCGCGCGCGAGCTGGCGCTGCTGGTGTGCGCGCGCTTCGAGGACGGCCAGCACGGCGGCTTCCGCAACGAGTTCGCCGGCGAGCGCTTCGGCAGGTCGCGCCGTTCGCCGCGGCCGTTCGAGGACAACGCGCGCGCCGCACGTTTCGTCGCCGAACTCGCCGCCGCCACGAACGAGCCGGTGATCGCCGGAGCGGGACGGCGCGCGTGGGCGGCGTTCGCGCGGCAGTTCGACAAGCCGCGCCTCGAGCTCGCCGAGTGGGCGCTCGCGGTGCGCGCGTCGTTCGTGGACGAGACGCCCGCGCGTTCCCGCTGGGGCGTGCCCGAACCGAAGCCCGCCGTGCCGAAGAGCGCGACGGCTCCGAAGAAGAAGGCGCCGGCGAAGGGGAAGCGCCGCTGAGCGCGCGCCGCCTTCGCGCCTTCGTGCGTTGACGCTTCCCGGACGACGGCCTACTTTCGACCCGCCCTCGTCACTCACCACCCCACACCGGAGCACGCATGCGCAAGGTCCTGATCACCGGCGTCACCGGATTCGCCGGCAGCCACCTGGTCGAGTTCCTCCATTCGCGTGGCGATTGCGAAATTCACGGCATCTATCGCTGGCGCAGCCGAATGGAGAATATCGAGCACCTGACGCAGTTGATCACGCTGCACGAGTGCGACCTGCGCGACGCGATGAACACGTACGACACCATCGCGCGCATCCGGCCGGACTGGATCTTCCACCTCGCGGCGCAGTCGTTCGTGCCCACCTCGTGGGTCGCGCCCTCCGAGTCGCTGAGCACCAACGTGCAGGCGCAGGTGAACATCTTCGAGGCCGTGCGCCGGCTCGGGCTCAAGACGCGCATCCAGCTCGCGTGCTCGTCGGAAGAGTACGGGATGGTTTATCCCGACGAGACGCCCATCAAGGAGACCAACCCGCTGCGGCCGCTGTCGCCCTACGCGGTGAGCAAGGTCGCGCAGGACATGCTGGGCTACCAGTACTGGATGAGCTGGAAGGTGGATTCCGTGCGCACGCGCGGCTTCAACCACGAAGGCCCGCGCCGCGGTCCCGTGTTCGTCGCGAGCGACTTCGCCAAGCAGATCGCCGACATCGAGAAGGGCAAGAAGGCGCCGATCCTCCACGTGGGCAACCTCGAGGCCAAGCGCGACTTCACCGACGTGCGCGACATGGTGCGCGCCTACGTGCTCGCACTCGAGAAGTGCGAACCGGGCGAGGTCTACAACATCGCCAGCGGCAGCTGCTGGACGATCCAGGCGCTGCTCGACCACCTGCTCGGCCTCACGAAGGCCAAGATCGAGGTGAAGGAGGACCCGGCCCGGCTGCGTCCGTCCGACGTGCCGATCCTGCTCGGTGACAACAGCAAGTTCGTGAAGGCCACCGGCTGGCAGCCGACGATCAAGTTCGAGCAGACGCTGGCGGACATGCTGGAGTACTGGCGCTCGCGCTGACGACATGACGGCGCCGGGCGGTGGACTCGCACGGAGGCTCGCTTCCAACACCCTGCACGCGGCGTCCGGCCGCGTCGCAGGGTTGTTGTTATGGCTCGTGCTCACGCCGCCGCTCTACCACGCGCTCGGCGCCGAGGGCTTCGCGGTCTGGTCGTTGTTCTACGCGCTGACGGGCTATCTCACCGCGCTCGACTTCGGGCTCTCGGGCGCGACGCTGCGCCACGTCGCGGCCGCGCGAGCGCGGAACGACGCGAAGGCCGCGGGGGCGTTCGCGACCGTCTCGATGCTGGGCTACGCCGTGCTCGGCCTGCTGTGGATGGCGCTCGTGCCCGTGCTGCGCGGCCCCGTGCTCGACTTCCTGCGCGTGCAGGGAAGCGTGCGCGGCGCGGCGGACTACGCGTTCTTCATGGGCGCGGTCGTCTTCATGCTCACGGGCTTCGGCATGACGATCGTCGCGACGCTGCAGGCACACGAGCGCTTCGACCTCGCGAACGTGGTCACGCTCACCGCGACGCTCGTGCAGGGCGCGGGACTCGGCGCGTGCCTCGTGTTCGGGTTCGGGCTGCCGGGCGTGGTCACGTCCACCGCGGCCGGGTGGGTGGTCGCGATCGCCGTCGGCGTGGTCGCGCTGCGCGGGGGCGCGCCGTCGTTCGCGTGGGGCTCGCCGGCGGCGGCCGCGTCCAAGATCGGCGAGAGCGTGCGCTTCGGCGCGCCGCTGCAGCTCGCGAACGTGCTCGCCGTCGTGCACCAGCAGCTCGACAAGGTGCTGCTCGCGCGCTACGTCTCGCTCGGCGCGGTGGCGCCGTACGAACTCGGGCTGCGCATGGCGAACTCGGCCGTGACGTTCCCCC
>JBGANH010000108.1:0-12864 GCA_044222365.1 Candidatus Eiseniibacteriota bacterium | reverse complement strand
CGGACCATGGAGCAGGTGAACACCGCCGGTATCCATCAGGCCTACGAAGCGGCGCTGGCCGCGAAGGACTACCCGGCGCAGGTCGCGATCCAGTGGTTCATCTCCGAGCAGGTCGAGGAGGAGGCGTGGTGCGACGAACTCGTCGGGCGCGTCGAGGCCGCGAACTGCGCCGGCGGCATGAGCTCGCTCGATCGGCACCTCGAGAAGATCCTGAACGCCAAGTCCCACGACGGCGGCTCGGACGACTGATCCGAAAATGGCGGGAGGGGGCGGTCCGCTCTGTGGGCCGCCCCTTCGTCATGCTAGATTTCCGCGCGCTTTCGCCCGTCCCCTCCATCCCTGACGGAGCCCCGCCCTGAACGACTTCCCGCACGCATTGGCCGCTGCATTGGCCGACCGCTACCGGATCGAGCGCGAGCTCGGACGGGGTGGCATGGCCACGGTGCACCTCGCGGACGACCTCAAGCACCGCCGCAAGGTGGCGGTGAAGGTCATGCACCCCGACATGGCGGCGCGGATCGGGCACGACCGCTTCCTGCGCGAGATCGAGATCGCGGCGCGGCTGTCGCACCCGCACATCCTGCCGCTGTTCGATTCGGGCGCGGCCGACGGACAGGTCTACTACGTCATGCCGTACGTCGCGGGCGAGTCGCTGCGCGCGCGGCTCGACCGCGAGCGCCAGCTGTCGTTCGACGAGGCGCTGCGCCTCACGCGCGAGATCGCCGGCGCGCTCGGGCACGCGCACGCGCAGGGCCTCGTGCATCGAGACATCAAGCCCGAGAACGTGCTGCTCTCCGACGGCATCGCGCTCGTCGCCGACTTCGGCATCGCGCGCGCGACGTCACCGGACGCGTTGTCCGAGACCGTGTCGTCCACCGCCGCGGTGACGAGCGTGGGCACGACGCTCGGCACGCCGCTCTACATGCCGCCCGAGCAGGCGACGGCCGACGCGACGATCGACGGGCGCGCCGATCAGTACGCGCTCGGCTGCGTGCTCTACGAAATGCTCGCGGGCCAGCCGCCTTTCGCCGCGGCGTCGTTGTCCGCGCTGCTGGCGCGCCACGCGAACGACCCGGTGCCGCCGCTGCGTTCCGCGCGCCCCGGCATTCCCGAGGCGCTCGAGCGCGCGATCGAGAAGGCGCTCGCCAAGTCGCCCGCCGACCGGCACGCGAGCATGGCGCGCTTTGCCGAGGCGCTCGCGCTCGCGATGACGGGGGCGCGCACGCCGACGCCCGCGCCGTCCGCGCGCGAGAGCGCCGTGCCCGGCAACCTGCCGCGGCAGCGCACCAGCTTCGTCGGGCGCGTGCGCGAACTCGCCGAATGCGCGCGCCTCATGGGCGAGACGCGCCTGCTCACGCTCACGGGCGTCGGTGGCTGCGGCAAGACGCGCCTCGGGCTGCGCCTCGCCGAAAGCCTGCTCGAGTCGCATCCCGACGGCGTCTACTGGGTGGACCTCGCGCCGGTGTCGGAAGAAGCGCGCTTCGCGCAGACGCTCGCGACCACGATCGGCGTGCAGGAAGAAGCGGGCCGCGACCTGCTCGCGAGCGTCGCCGCGCACGTCGCGGGCAAGCGCGTGATGCTCGTGCTCGACAACTGCGAACACCTGCTGAGCGCGACGAGCGACGCGGTGGATGCGCTGCTGTCGGCATCGAACGACCTGCGCATCGTGGTCACGAGCCGCGAAGGGCTCGGCATTCCCGGCGAGCACGTGTTCGCGCTGCGCTCGCTCGGCGTGCCGACGGCGGCGCAGCAGGGCGACCTGCACGCGATCGAGGAATCCGACGCCGTGAAGCTGTTCGTGGACCGAGCGCGCCAGGCCGTGCGCGAGTTCACGCTCACGGAGGCCGTCGCGCCGGCGGTGGCCGAGATCTGCCGCCGCCTCGACGGGATGCCGCTCGCGATCGAGCTGGCCGCGGCGCGAATCAAGATGCTCACGGTCGAGCAGATCCGCTCGAAGCTCGACGACCGCTTCAAGCTGCTCACGGGCGGCAACAAGGCGCTGCCGCGCCACCAGACGCTGCGCGCGACGATCCAGTGGAGCTACGACCAGCTCGAGCCCGAGGAGCAGGTGCTGTTCCGCGACATGGCGGTCTTCGCCGGCGGCTGGACGCTGCCCGACGCCGTCGCGGTGGTGGGCGACGCGCCTCGCCGACAAGTCGCTCGTCACGGTGGACCGCGAGGCCGGCGGCGAAGCGCGCTACTCGACGCTCGAGACCGTGCGCCAGTTCGCGCTCGAGCTGCTCAACCAGTCGCCCGAACGCGACGCCGTGCGCGACCGGCATCTCGACCGGTTCAGCCAGTTCACGGCCGCCTACGAGGTGCTCGTCCGAAGCCGCACGCCCGGTGATCACGGTCGTGCGGTGGACCGCGAGCTCGAGAACATCCTCGCCGCGCACACGTGGTGCGAACAGGGGCCCGACCGAGCTCGACGCGGCATGGCGCTGATGCTGCCGCTGCAGCGCTACTGGCCGGATCGAGGTCTGCTCGAGCTGGGACTGCGCATCGTGCGAGAGACGCTCGCGCGGGGCGATCAGTCCGCTCGAACGGTCGAACGCTCCCGCAGCCTCGCCGCGCTGTCGGACATCCTCTACTTCCGGGGTGCCTACGCCGAGTCGCTTCTGGCGGGCCGCGACGCGCTCGAGTCCGCGCGCGAACTCGGCGACTCGCGCGCGATGCTGATGGCGCTCGACGCCACCGCCTGCGCCGCGTACGCGTCGGGCGAGGTGCTCGAGGCGCGCACGCTGTGCGAGGAGTACGAGCGGGAGTCACGCGCGCGGGGCGACG
Organism: Candidatus Eiseniibacteriota bacterium; assembly: GCA_044222365.1. Taxonomy (GTDB): domain Bacteria; phylum Eisenbacteria; class RBG-16-71-46; order RBG-16-71-46; family RBG-16-71-46; genus CAIXRL01. The sequence continues at coordinate 10,080 of JBGANH010000108.1, read as the reverse complement.
TGCGCGCGCTGACGAGCGCGCTCACGTATCTCGGCGAGATCCTGCGCTCCGAGGGCGACCTCGCCGGCGCGCTGCGGGTGTACGACGAACTCGTTCCGCTCGCTCACGAGCGTGGGGACATGGGCAACCAGTCCATCACCTACGCCAATCTCGCGATGATTCGCACGGCCATGGGCGACCTGGCGGGAGCGCGTCGCGCCAATCTCCATGCCGTCGAAGCCGCCAGCAAGGCGGGATCGAAGCGCATGTTCGTGGCGTCGCTCGACGTCACGGCCACGTCCGCAGTGTTGTGCGGCCAGCCGGAGCCGGCGGCGCGGTTCTTCGGCGCGAGCGAGCGGGCCATGGAGCGCACGGGCGCCCAGCGCGAGCCGGCGGATGCGTTCTTCACGCTGCCGCTGCGCGCGCGCGCCGAGCAGGATCTCGGTGCCGATGCTTTCGCGAAGGCCTACGCCGAGGGGCGCGAACTGCCGCTCGAGCGCGCGTTCGCGGAAGCCCTGGACTGGGCGCGGGCGCACTGCAAGGACTGAGCGCCGCGGCGGCTCAGTCCTCGACCCACGCCTCCGAGCGACGCGCCTGCCGGCGCAGCATCGTGATCGCGATCATGCCGAACACGAAGCCGCCGACGTGCGCCCACCACGCGACCCCGCCGCCGGTCGAGCCCAGCGCGAACGTGCCCGAGAAGAACTGGAACACGAACCACAGCCCCAGCACGAGCAGCGCGGGCAGCGCGACGATCTGGAAGAAGAAGAAGATCGGGATCAGCGTCACGACGCGCGCGCGCGGGAACAGCACCGCGTAGGCCCCGAGCACCGCCGCGATCGCGCCGCTCGCGCCGACCGTGGGGATCTCCGACCACGGATTCAGCGCCACGTGCAGCATGGCGCTCGCGACGCCGCCCGCGAGATAGAAGAGCGTGAAGCGCACGCGCCCCAGGCGGTCCTCGACGTTGTCGCCGAAAATCCACAGGTACCACATGTTCCCGAGCAGGTGCAGCCAGCCGGCGTGCAGGAACATGGACGTGAGCACCGTGGTCACCGGCCCCTGCAGCGGCAGCGCGCCGAGCGAGGCGTACATGAGCCGCGCGGGCACCAGTCCCCAGTTGTTGAGGAACCAGTTCCGGTCCGGACCGAGCGACAGCTCGAACAGGAACGCCACGACGTTGATCGCGATGATCGCCCGGGTGACCACCGGGACACTCTGCGATGGGTTGTCGTCGCGAATCGGGATCATGCGGCGGAAAGGCTCCGTGAACGGGCGAAGGTGGCTGGAAACTCGTCGGATGCGCCGGATGGCCGGAAGGTTTGACGCTGCCCGGCGGCGCTGCCTATGTTCCGGCGCGCTTCCACCCGAAAAAACGATTCGCATCCGGAGCGGCCCGGCCGACATCTACACGGACGCTCCGAATCGAGAATGGACCATTGCTGCGGGGATTTGTCATGTCGAACGCTCAGGCTGTCAACGACACCACCTTCGATGCCGAAGTGCTCAAGTCCGGTACCCCCGTACTCGTGGACTTCTGGGCGCCCTGGTGCGGCCCGTGCCGCGCCGTCGCTCCGACCGTGGACGCCATCGCGACCGAGTTCGCGGGCAAGCTCAAGGTCGTGAAGCTCAACACCGACGAGTCGGGCGAAGTCGCCATGAAGTACGGCGTCACGTCCATCCCGACCCTGATGGTCTTCAAGGGCGGCGAAGTGGTCGAGCGCGTGCTCGGCAACCGTCCGAAGGCCGATCTGGCCGCGATGGTGTCGCGCCACCTCTAGTCTTCACGCTGGGCAACACCGGCCCGTTCGCGATCCATCCCGCGGACGGGCCGATTCCATTCGCGGACAGCGCTCCGGCTTCGCGTCAGCGCCGCAGCCCGCTCTCGCTCACCATCGCCATCGCGCGCGGCAGGCGCTCGACGACGTCGCCGGCCACGAGGCCGATCGCGCCCACTTCGCGCGCCGCGAGGTCACCGGCGAGCCCGTGCGCGAACACCGCGAGACGCGTCGCGTCCCAGGGCGAGAGCTTCTGCGCGAGCAGCGCGGCGATCGCGCCGGTGAGCACGTCGCCCATGCCGGCGGTCGCCATGCCGGGATTGCCGGTCGGGTTCACGCTCACGCGGCCGGAAGGATCGGCGATCACCGTGGGCGCGCCCTTCAGCACGAGCACGCAGTTCCACTTCTTCGCCCACTCCTTCGCCACGTCCACGCGGCTGGCCTCGAGCGTCGAGGGGAGCATGCCGGTCAGGCGCGCCATTTCGCCCAGGTGCGGCGTGAGCACGCGCGGAGCCGGAGACTTGGCGAGCGCCGCCGCCAGATCGTGCTCGGGAGGCGCGAACGCGGAGAGCGCGTCGGCGTCGAGCACCGCCGGGCGTTCGAGCCGAGGCAGCAGCAGGTGCACGAAGCGCACGGTGTCGGCGTGGCGCGACATGCCCGGCCCCACGGCCACCGCGTCGGCGAGCGCGGTCTCTTCGAGCACGCGCGTCACCGCGGTCGTCGTGAGCGAGCGCAGCGGCCCTTCTCCGCACGGCACCGGCATCTGTTCCACGAGCTGCGACGCGAGTACGTCGCACAGGCTCGCGGGCGCGGCGACGCGCACGTAGCCCGCGCCCGTGCGGCTCGCCGAGCGCGCGGCGAGCACCACGGCGCCCGCCATGCCCATCGCGCCGCCGACCACCAGCACGCGGCCGGCGCTGCCCTTGTGCGCGCGCATGTCGCGGCGCGGCGCGATCGGCGCGAGCACCTCGGGCTGAGACAGCGACACGGGCGAGAGCCCGGCGCGTTCGGGAGTCATCAGCCCGATGTCCACGACTTCGAGCGCGCCCCGGCATTCGCGGCCGGGGAAGAGGAAGTGCCCGCGCTTGGCGTAGCCGAACGTCACCGTGAGGTCGGCGCGCACGGCGTGTTCGTAGCTCGTGCCGTCGTCCGCCGACACGCCGGTCGGCAGGTCCACCGCCACGACGCGCGTGCCGCGCGCGCGCAGCAGCAGCAGCGCTTCGCACCCGGTCGCGAGCACGCCCTCGGGCGTGGCGCGCGCGCCCGTGCCCATGAGCGCGTCCACCGCGTACTCCCAGCCCTGCGTGTCCGCCACGATGCCCGCGAGCGTCGCGTCGTCCTCGCAGAACTCCGGCAGCACGCCCGCGTGCTCGAGCAGCGTCAGGTGCACGGCGGCGTCGCCCTGCACCTTGGCGCGCGGTCCTGCGACCACGACGCGCACGCGCGCGCCGGAGCCGTGCAGGTAGCGCGCGGCCACGTAGCCGTCGCCGCCGTTGTTGCCCGTGCCGCACAGCACGAGCACCCGCATGGCGACGAGCGCGCCGAACGTGCGTTCCATGGCGCGCGCGACCCCGTGGCCGGCGCGATCCATGAGCTCGGGACCCGTCGCGTGTCCGCCCTCGATCGTGGCGCGGTCCAGCGCGCGCTGCTCGGCGGCGGTCAGGAGGAACATGGGCTCAGTGCCGGCGGTTGCGCGCGCGTCCGTCGGACGTCAGGTCGCGCTTGAGCAGCCGGGCGTACTCCGCGTCCGTCTTCACGCGGTTCAGCAGGTCGGGGTCCGAGGACAGGAACGGCAGGTCGAACAGTTCGGGCTCGGCTTCCTGCTCGACGTAGATGCGTTCCTGTTCGTGGCGCTGGTGCTGGGTGGCGCGCTCGAGGTTCTCGAACGCCTCGTGGTGCTCCAGGAACTCGCCGTTGAACACGTCGAACGTGTACACGTGCACCTGGGTGTCCGCCTTCACACCTGCCGGCGGCGCGTACACCTTCACGCGGGCCGCCCGGATCTTGCCTGCCGACATCACGCCTCCTTGTGCGATGGGGCCGCGGTCTTCACGCGCGGCCGTTGAGTGCATCCACGATGCCCACCAGCTGGAAGACATCGTCCACGTCGTAGTCCGCGCCCGAGACCTTCGTGTCGAACGTGTCGCCGTACTTCGCGAACACGGTCTTCATGCCGAGGCTCCTGGCGCCCACCACGTCGCGTTCCGCCCAGTCGCCGATCATCATCGCGTGACCGGGCTCCACGCCGAGCCGCCGCAGCACTTCGCGGAACGGCGCGGGCGCGGGCTTGCGCTCGCCGGTGTCGTCGAACGTGACGACCGCGTCGAACACGTGCTGCAGGCCGAGCGTGCACAGCCGCAGCCAGACCTGCAGCCGCGGTGCGTCCGAGACGACGCCCAGCTTGATGCCGCGCTTCGCCAGCTCGAGCAGCGTCATCTGCGCGTGCGGATAGAGCACGAGGTTCGACTCGCGCGCCCTCCGGTACGCCACGATGCCCGAGGCGAGGATCTTCGGGTCCACTTCGCCGAACTCGCGCGCGAGCAGCTCGTCGAAGACGCGCTGGAACTCGAGTCCCAGCTCGTCGTAGATCGCGCGCACGCGCTCGCGCAGCTCTTCGCGCGGCAGCTTGAAGCCCGCGTCGATCATTCCGTCGATCGCGGCCTGGATCGCCGCCTCCTTCATCTTCATGAAGTCGGTCAGCGTGTTGTCGAGATCGAAGACGATCGCCTGAATCACTCGGTGTGGCCCCGCGTTTTCGTCATTTGGTGGAAGGCCCGATGGTCCGGCCGAGAGAGATCTCGCCGTTGTCGATCCGGAGGTTGAAGCCGCACACCGGATTGCTGCAGACCCAGGCCTTGTAGGTGATCGGCGCGCCGTCACGTCCGTAGTCGCTCAACGGCAGCAGCACGCCCTTGCCGCACTTCGTGCAGGCGGGAAACGCATCCATCCCCAAACCCCTCCCCTTGTCCTGACCGCTGGACGCGATCACACGGCTGCATTGTTGCGACCACGGTCCGCGGCTGTCCAGCGGATTATCGGCCGGGGCACGCGCGGCGATGACCTCGGGATGCGTTGCGCACACGTTTTCATTGCCCGTCCCCACGCGCGCTCCTAGACTTCCGCACCCGTCGGACATTCCCCGTCACGCATCGGAGTCCCGGTTGCTTCGCACTCGCCGTTGCGCCGTCTCGACGCTCGCGCTGTTCGCGCTGTGTTTCGCGCGCCCGGCGCATGCCGTGCTCGACATCGAGAACCGCGGCCCGACGCTGCAGGCGGGCGCGTTCGCCATGCGGGTGACGAACATCGGCGCGCTCGGCAACCCGTACTCGAACGTCGGGCGCTCGTTCGATCCGTCGTTCGAATACCCGCGCGGCAGCGGCATCGAAGGGCTCAAGAGCGCCGACCTGTGGGTGGGCGCGCGCCGCACCGACGGCGTGTACCGCGTGAGCGGCGGCCCGCTGCTCGAGTGGCGTCCGACCCTGGCGGCGGACGATCACGTGCGCGAGGCGCTCGGCGGGCAGCTGGGCACGCAGCCGGACGTGGACGACGACGGCGACGGGCGGTTCGACGAGGAAGCGCTGAACGGCCTCGACGACGACGGCGACGGCGAAGTGGACGAGGACATGGGCGTCTCCGCGGCGCAGAAGATGTACGCGCAGTACGTGGACGACCGGCCCGAGGCGCTCGACTACGGGTACACGGGCGGCGAGCCGCACGAGGCGTTGCACCTGAGCGTGAGGCAGGAGGCGATGACCTGGTCGGTGCCGGGCTACGACCGGATCGCGGGCGTGCGGTTCTTCGTGACGAACCACGGCACCGAGACGCTCGAGGACGTGCGCATCGGGCTGTTCGCCGACCTCGACGTGAGCGCGGCCGGGGAGTCCGGCGGGCACCTGAACGACCGCGTGCAGTCCGTCCCGTACGTCTTCCACTACAACGACGGCGTCTCCTCGGTGCCGAGCGTGGACGTGCGGGCGTACGGTTCCGACCTGCCGGTCGCGTACACGAAGGCGTGCCTCGGTTCGATCTCCGGCACCGCCACCGTGATCTCCGACGGCGTGCCGGGCAGCGGCCTGCCGGTGTTCGGCGTGGTGCCGCTGTCGCACTCGATCGATCCGATCGCGATGATCCGCAAGGTCGAACTCGTGGACAACCGGCTCGATCCGTACATCTCCGGGCCGGCCGAGGTGAGCTTCGGCACGTCGTACTTCGCGCTCGACCTGCCGCCGGGACAGGGCGGACCGCCCGTGTTCGACGCGGACCGCTACCGCGCGCTCGCCGGCCAGTATCCCGGACCGCCCAGCCTCGACGTGCCGCACGACTACGCGGCGCTCGTCTCGTGCGGCCCGTTCGCGCGCATGGCGCCGGGGCAGACGCTCGAGTTCGACCTCGCGCTCGTGTGCGCGCCGTCCGTGGACAGCATCGCGAACACCGTGCAGCTCGCCGCGATCACGCGGCGCGGCAACTGGATCTCGCGCTACGCGGACACGACGGCGAGCCTCGTCGGCAACTTCCAGGCGGGCAAGAGCGGCTTCACGGGCCACGAGACCTGCTTCGAGGCGCCGGCGGGGCTGAACTTCCGCATGGATCCGCACTGCTTCCAGAAGTACCCGGTCGTCTCCGACGGCGCGCCGCCCGACTACTCGATCCCGATGCCGCACGGCACGTGCACGTGGGTGGACCTCGACTGCGACGCGTGCACGGGCTTCAACGGCAACGAGACGCAGTCGCACTGGAGCGACCCCGCGCGCGTGCCGCCGTCCCCCGCGTACCGTGCGGTCGCCGGCGACGGCCTCGTGACGCTCGAGTGGGACAACTCGCCCGAGGTGGCGCTGCTCGCCCCGACGAACGGTGCGACGTTCGCGCCCGTGCGCTTCACGGGCTACAACGTCTATCGTCTGTCCGACTGGAAGCGGCGCGGACTGCTGCCCGGGCCCGAGAGCTTCCAGATGATCGCCTCGTTCGGCGTGGACACGCTGCAGGGCCAGCGGCCGCTCGCGACGATCACCGACGGCACGATCGACTACGACATCGTGCGCTTCGGCGCGAAGCAGTACCCGATCGGGCGCTACCGTTTCGAGGATCGCCGCGTGAACGACGGCTTCGACTACCTCTACGTGGTCACCACGGTGGGCGAGCGCACGACCGTGGTCTCGCCCGCGCTCACGTTCATCGAGCGCTTCGAGAGCCCGGTGCTCACGAGCCTCGACTCGCTCGTCTCGCCGCGCTCCGAGGCGCGGCCCGCCGCGGGGCAGGCGTGGGTCGTGCCGAACCCGTATCGCGCGCACGTGCCGTGGGAGCGCCAGCCGGTCGCGGGCGACACGTTCGGGCGCCACGTGGACTTCATGGGGCTGCCGCGCGCCACCTGCACCGTGCGCGTGTACACGCTGGCGGGCGACCTGGTCGCCGAGCTTCCGCACGACGGCTCCGCGGGCGACGGCCAGCTGCGCTGGAACCTGATCTCGCGCAACGGGCAGGACATCGCCTCGGGCGTGTACTTCTTCACGGTGGATTCCGCGCTCGGGCAGCAGCGCGGGCGCTTCGTGGTGATCCGATGACGCGCGCCCCCGGAGCCCGCGCCCTGCTGCTCGCCGCCTGTGCGCTCGCGCTGCTCGCGTTCGCGCCCGCGTGCGGCAAGAAGGAGTCGATCGTGGCGCCGCGCGGCAACGTGCCGCCGGTCGTCATCGCGATGTTCCCGCTGCCGCGCTCGTCCGGTGTCGTGTACGACACGCCGATCTACGTCCAGTTCGATCGCGCGCTCGACCGCCGGACCGTGGACACGACCACGGTGTTCCTCAAGGTGGACACGCGGCGCATTCCGGTGAACGTCGAATACCTCGGTGTCGTGAACCGGATCCAGGTCACGTCGCGCTCGACGCTCGAGCTGAACAAGACGTACACGGTCGAGCTGTCGCCGCGGCTCAAGACGCCCGAGGGCGACTCGCTCGCCACGAAGTTCGTCTGGCAGTTCAGCACGAACTCCGTGCGCCGGCTGACCTACACGAGCCCGCCGCAGGGCGCGCTCGAAGGACCGCACGCCATGCTCGGCTGGACCGGCAACGGCGGACCCTCGAACTCGTTCGTGTACGAGGTGTACGCCTCGAGCGATTCGGCCGCGGTCGCGAACCGCAGCGTCGCCCCGATCCAGAACGCCGTGTACGTGAACTGCCTGCCGCGCACGTCGTGGGCCGCCGGCGCCCGCACGTTCTGGGCGGTGACGACGGTGAATCTCACGACGGGCGAGCGCTTCCACAATCCCGTCTCGTCCTTCGACGTCTATCGCGCGGATGCGCCGGTGGACACCGTGATCATCCCGCTCGTGGACTACGGCGGCGCGGGGTCGAACAACCGCACGCAGTTCTGCGCGACGCCCACGTTCACCACGGGGCTCGGCTTCAACAGCGGCATCCGCTGGAACCTTTCGGGCGACCGCCCGAACCTGCACGTGGCGGACGCGTACGTGACGATCTATGCGAACGCGAGCAGCGCCGCGGCGGTCGCGAGCGCGAACACGCAGCTCTGGTACGGGCAGAACGCGTGGAGCGCGTGCTCGTTCACGCTCAACGGCGTGCCGTTCACGGAGGCGAACGGCTACCTCGCGACCGCGAGCGCCGTGGGGCTGCGCGCGGAGTGGGTTTCGCCCGGGCTGTCGGCGTTCGTCGAGGCCGCCGCGCGCTTCGGCGGCTGGAACGGGTTCCTGTTCCGCGGCACGGGCACCGTGAACTGGGACGTGCTCACCTCCGGCGTACCGGCGCCGCAGCTGAAGGTCGTGTACTACCGCTGAGCGCGCGGACGCCGAGGGCCCGCGACGCCGAAGCCGCACGAACTCGGCGGGGGCCGGAGGCCTGGAGCACCGAGTCGCATGCATGGGAGGGGGCCGGAGGCCCCCTTCTTTTCCAGATGACAAGCGAGCGTGAGAACTACCCCCGTCGCACGATTCGCGCTTGACCCGAACCGCCATGAGGCCGGAAAACTCCCGCCACCATGAACTCACGCCTGCTTCGCCGGCTCGTGCCGGTCGTGATCGCCGTCTCGCTGTGCTGCGCCGCCGCCTTCGGCGCGCGTGAAGCCGCCGCCCAGGTCGTGAAGCCGTGGGCGCCCGCGAGCGACACGCTGCTGCAGCTCGCCTCGAGCGCCCGCGTGCGCTTCCAGCGCGCCTCCGGCGACAGCGCCACCGGCACGAACTTCGACGCCTACGATCTCGTCGGGCAGGCCGCGCGGCGCCTGATGCGCCAGCTCGGGCGCGACAACACGCGCCAGGCCGCGGCGATCGAGTCCACGCTCGACTCGCTCGGTCTCGACACCGAGATCGCGTTCGACCCGGCCTCGCCGACCTTCGTGTTCCTGCTCGTGCGCAATCCGTTCCGCGTGGATGCCGACGCGATCGGCTTCCTCTTCTGGTACCGCGGCACCGAGCTGCGCATGCAGGGCGTGGGGTTCCCGCCGAGCCTCAACGCGCGCATGCGCGTGTGGTGGACCGGGCGCTCCGAGCAGCCGTACGAAGCGGCGATCCTGTTCGACCGCAAGCGCGGCACGCGCGTGCCCGCGCTCAAGCTGCTGCGCATGGGCGGCACGGCCGCCTACTGGAACCTGATCCAGTACGAGGACCACGGTCCGTACTTCGAGCCCGAGTCCGAGGCCACGTTCACCGACGTGAACCGCGACGGCCTGCCCGAACTGCTCGTGTTCTCGAAGCTGCGCCCGGACTCGACGCTCGAGTGCGCGCCCGGCGCGCCGGGGCTCGTGAACGAACTCGTGTACACCGAGCGCCCCGAGGGCTTCGTGCTCCACGACCTGCGCACGATGCCCGGCCCGGTGCACACGCTCTACCTCTTCAGCCAGCTGCTCGCGCAGAAGCAGTACGACCGCGCGCGCCAGCTGCTCGTGAAGCCCGAGAAGCTGACCGAGGCGATCACGCGCGGCTGGGGCGGCGACAAGCGCAAGGGCGCGTGGCTGGTCGAGTACGGCGAGTCGCAGCCGTGGCCCGAATGGCTCGCGCTCAAGGTGAGCGAGAAGGCGGGGCCGAAGCGCTGGATCTTCCACTTCACCATCCGCGACGGGCGCTGGGTGATTCGCGACTGGGTGCCGGTGACCGACAACCGTCCCGGCCGCGTGAGCACGCCCGCGGCGTCCGACACGACGGCGGCCCGCCGCCGTCCGCTCCGTCCATGAGCGCGCGCCGCTCGGCTTCCGCACTGGCGGCGCTCGCCGCCTTCGCCGCGCTCGCGCCCTTCGGCGCGGGCTGCGACCGCCGTCCGGCGCTCGTGCCCGCCTCGGCGGACTCGACGGCCGCGGTGGTGGACTCGTTCACGGTGCACGCGCG